>NZ_JBTNDI010000002.1:0-506747 GCF_054511075.1 Arthrobacter sp. TMS2-4 | reverse complement strand
TTTCCTCTCTCTTTTCTCTTTTTTCCCGCTTTACCAGTCACCCCGCGGCGGGTACCGCGATGCTCTGCCCTGCCTGCACCACGGAGCTGCGCAGGTCGTTGAGCTCCACGATCTCCGCGACGACGTCGCGCGGATCGCGCTCCGGCGCGTAGTGCACGGCGAGGTCCCACAGGGTCTCCCCGGTAGCGACGCTCACCTCGACCGTGGCCGTGGAGGTCGGTGCCGACTCCCCTGCCTGCGCCTGGGAGGTCAGGAACGCCGCGAGGAGGATCAGGGCCGCGACGCCCAGGGCGATCGGCAGGCCGACCAGCAGCAGGCGCCCTCGCCGGGTCAGCGTCAGGGGTCGGTCCGCACTCCGCTGCGTGGAGGTACGGGCCGTGTCGGGCGTGGGGAGGAGCCTGAGGTGGGTTTCGGGCCGAGCGGGCGTCCACAGCGAGCTGCCATGCAGTGCGGGTGTAACCATTGCCGTTCCTCTTTCCTTCGAATGCCCTACCCGGAAATTCTGTCCGGTTCGAACACACGTTCTAATGAGCGTCTGCCTATTTCTAGCATCTACGAACGATCCGTGTCGAGACTCGGTCGAACATATGTTTGAAAAGTGCCCTCGACTGTCCTAGCGTGGAGAGATCAGGACATCGTCCGCGAATGCCGCCCCCTACGGGCGGTTCCGTGGCCGATACACCCCACACAACCAGCCGCCTCTGACATAACGGCTTCCCGTCCACGGAAGCGCACCGGCGGCGACAACCGGATCAGTGATCCAAGGCGAAAGGCGCACCAGTGGCGGAATCACCAGCCGCGGGCCGGCAGGAATCGAACACTGCCGACGTTCCGGCACCTGCCGTACCCATCTCCGCGGGCCGGGGCAGGCCGCGCGGGCGCTCCGCGTCCAAGGGACTGACCGCCCGGCAGCTGACGATCCTCGAGACGATCCAGCGGTCGATCGCCGACAAGGGCTACCCGCCGTCCATGCGGGAGATCGGCGACACGGTGGGCCTGGCCAGCCTCTCCAGCGTGACCCATCAGTTGTCGCAGCTCGAGCGTCTCGGCTACGTGCGCCGGGACCCCAAGCGTCCCCGCGCCATGGAGGTCCTGCTCCCGCTGACCCTGGCGCCGGACACCTCGGGCGCCCAGGCCGGACCGTCCGAGGACGGCAAGCCCGCCGTCGAGCACCGGATCGCGGTCGACACCGCCCTGGTACCGCTCGTGGGGCGCATTGCTGCCGGCGGGCCGATCCTCGCGGACCAGGTGGTCGAGGACGTCATGCCCCTTCCCCGCCAGCTCGTCGGGCACGGGGATCTGTTCATGCTCAGGGTCTCGGGGGACTCCATGGTGGATGCCGCCATCTGCGACGGCGACTGGGTGGTGGTTCGCCGGCAGCAGAGCGCCCAGAACGGCGACATCGTCGCGGCACTGCTCGACGAAGAGGCCACCGTCAAGACCTTCCGCCAGCGGGACGGCCACACCTGGCTCCTGCCGCAGAACACCCGCTACGAGCCCATCCTCGGTGACCATGCCAGCATCATGGGCAAGGTCGTCTCGGTGATGCGCGCGCTGTGACCGCCGCGTAGCCGGAACTGGAGCGTCAGCGCGCGGAGAGGCGCTCCAGGATCCCGGTGACGGTCGCGCGGTCCGTCGTGGCCCAGAAGGGCGGGAGGGCCGCCCGGAGGAAGCCGCCGTACCGTGCCGTGGCGAGGCGGCTGTCCAGGACGGCCACCACGCCTCTGTCCCCCGCCGCCCGGATCAGGCGCCCCGCGCCCTGCGCGAGCCGGACGGCCGCGTGCGTCGCGGACACGCTCATGAAGCCGTTGCCCCCGTTGCGGGCCACCGCCCTGGTGCGGGCGGTCATGAGCGGGTCGTCCGGGCGAGGGAACGGGATGCGGTCGATCACGACCAGTCGGCACGAGGACCCCGGTACGTCCACGCCCTGCCAGAGGGACATGGTGCCGAACAGGCAGGTATCCGGTTCGTCTGCGAACCGGGTGACCAGCGCATTGAGCGAGGAATCCCCCTGGCACAGGATCTCGAAGTCGACCTTCGGTCGCAGCGCCTCCGCCGCCTCCTCTGCGGCTCGCTTCGACGAGAACAGCCCCAGCGCGCCTCCTCGGGACGCCGTGAGCAGCCCCAGCAGTTCCTCGAGCTGCGCGTCGGAGGTCCCTCGCTCGGGCTTCGGCAGGTCCTTCGCCACGTAGAGCACTCCCTGCCGCGGATAGTCGAAGGGACTGCCGACGTCGACGCCTGTCCAGGCGGGCGCGCCTGGACCGCTGAGGCCCAGGGACCCGGCCACGGGACCGAACTCCGAGCCGATCGCCAGGGTCGCGGAGGTCAGGATCACGGTGTGGTCCTCGAACAGGCCTTCCCGCAGCCGGCCGGCGACGGACAGCGGCGCGACGTTCAGGGTCGCGGGTGCGCTCTCGTCGGGCTGCGCGTAGCCCGAGCCCGGCGTGAAGGCACTGGGACGCGACGCCCACACGACCTCGTTCAGGTCCGAGGCGGCGAGGATCCGCTCGGCGAGCTCGAAGATCAGCGTGGTGCGGGACCGCGCGACCTGCCGCCCGCCGTCGACGTCGGCCTCCGACTTTCCCTCCGTCTTCGTGTCCGACAGCGCGGCACGGGATGCGTCCCGGACCTGCACGAGGGCCTGCCCGAGATCCTCCGGGAGCCCTCCGGGCAACAGGCCCGAGGGGACGAGCTCGGCGGCCGCCTCGAAGGCGTCGGCGGCCGTGTCGAGGGCACCCGTGCTGATCGAGGCATGGCGGCGGAGCGCCGTGGCCGCCGCGGTGACCATCGAGGCGGAGAGCTGGCCGGACACGGCACCGGTGACCCGGTCGTGGAGTTCGTGGGCCTCGTCGATGACGACGACGTCGTACTCCGGCAGCACGGCGAGCCCCTCGAAGGCACTGATGGCGAGCATCGCGTGATTGGTGATGATGATGTCGGCGTCCGCTGCCGCGGCGCGTGCCTTCTCGCTGAAGCACTCGGAGGCCACGGGACAGCGGGCAGCGCCGAGACACTCCATGCTGGAGACGGACACCTGGCGCCAGGCGCGGTCGCTCACGCCGGGGACGAGGTCGTCGCGATCCCCGGTCGCGGTCTCCTCGGCCCACTCGCGCAGCCGGACGACGTCCCTGCCGAGCGCAGAGGACGGGCCGTCCGTCGCCGGGGCAGGGTGCGGGGCGGCATCCTCGCCGAGGCTGAACAGGGTGCCGGGCGCATCCTCCTCCGGGAATCCGCCGCCGGTCTCGTGGAGGCAGACGTAGTTCGACCGACCCTTGAGCAGGGCCACGTCGACGGGGCGCGTCAGCGCGGGCTTCACCGCGTCGAGCAGGCGCGGGAGGTCCCTGCCGACGATCTGCGCCTGAAGGGCGAGCGTCGCCGTCGAGACGACCGAGGGCCGGTCGCTGTCCATCGCGTGGGCGATCAGCGGGACGAGGTACGCGAGCGATTTCCCGGTGCCGGTGCCGGCCTGGACGAGCAGGTGCTCGCCCGAGCGGATCGACTCGCTGACCTGGCGGACCATCTCGTGCTGGCCGGACCGCATCTCGCCGCCCATCGCACCCACGGCGGCGTCGAGCAGCTCGAGGGCCTGCCGGGCTTCATCGGAGTGGCGGGACGCGTCCGGTGCCGCCACGGCGCCGGACCGCGTGCTCTCACTCATGCCGGACGTACGCCTCCAGTTCGGCGGCCAGGCCCTCCCGGACCATCACTTCGAGGCGCGTCCCCTCACCGACGTGCTCCATGCCGAGGATCTCTACGTCCTCGTCGTGGAGACGGCTGAGGATCTCCCCATGCTCGTACGGCACCATGAGGTCGAGCTTCACGCCCGGACGCGGGATGCTGGTGCTGATCAGCTGGCGCAGCTCGGTGAGCCCCGCACCTGTTCGCGCGGAGACGACGACGGTCCGGGGTTCGCGCTGCCGCAGCCGCTCGATGACGAAGGGGTCGGCGGCGTCGGCCTTGTTCAGCACAATGATCTCGGGCACCTTGCGGGCGTCGACCTCCGTCAGCACGGCGCGGACTGCAGCGATCTGCCCCTCGGGATCGGGGTGCGAGGCGTCCACGACGTGCAGGATCAGGTCGGAGTCGGCGACCTCCTCGAGGGTCGAGCGGAACGCCTCGATCAGCTGGGTGGGCAGCGAGCGGACGAACCCGACGGTGTCGGCGAGGGTGTAGCCGATGCCGTCCGGTGTCTCGGCCTTGCGGACCGTGGGGTCCAGCGTGGCGAACAGGGCGTTCTCGACGAGCACTCCGGCATCGGTGAGCCGGTTCAGCAGGGACGACTTGCCGGCGTTGGTGTACCCGGCGATGGCCACGGACGGCACCTGGTTCCGACGGCGGTTGGAGCGCTTCGTCTCCCGCGCCGGCTTCATCGCGGCGATCTCGCGGCGGAGCTTCGCCATGCGGGTGCGGATCTTCCGCCGGTCGAGTTCGATCTTCGTCTCACCCGGGCCGCGGGAGCCCATGCCGGCGCCGGCGCTGCCGACCTGGCCACCGGCCTGGCGGGACATCGATTCGCCCCACCCGCGGAGGCGCGGGAGCAGGTACTCGAGCTGGGCGAGTTCGACCTGCGCCTTGCCCTCGCGGCTCTTCGCGTGCTGGGCGAAGATGTCGAGGATCAGGGCGGTCCGGTCGATCACCTTGACCTTCACGATGTCCTCGAGGCCGCGGCGCTGTGACGGGGACAGTTCGCTGTCGACGATCACGGTGTCCGCTCCGGTCGCCTGGACGATGCCCTTCAGCTCCTGGGCCTTGCCCGAGCCGAGGAACGTGCCGGGGTCCGGCTTGAGGCGTCGCTGCACGATGCCGTCCAGCACCTCGGATCCGGCTGTCTCGGCCAGGGCGGCGAGCTCCTGGAGCGAGTTCTCGGCGTCCTGCGCGGTGCCTTCGCTCCACAGACCGGCGAGGACGACCCGTTCCAGCCTCAGCTGCCGGTACTCGACCTCCGTGACGTCCTCGAGTTCGGTGGACAGGCCCGCGACGCGTCGGAGCGCCCTGCGTTCGGCCAGATCCTGCTGGTCGCCGTCGGCGTCCGACGGCGTCCCGTCCTGGGAGAGGGCCTGCGCCTTCGATCGCCAGGTCTTCTCGATCGGCGCGGGGGTCTCCCCCGGCCCCGGTGTCCCTCTCGTCGCCTTGGCCACGGCAGCTTCGTCGCTGGCGAGGATCCGGTCGATGACGGCCTGGATCTCCTCCGGGCCCATGTCGGCGCCGGTGGAATGTCCGTTGTTCTCGGTCATGGTCTCCCTAGGTGAGTGTCCGACAATCCTACGGCGACCGCGCCGGTGCGCTCCAGCGTATTCTCCCAGCGCGAAACCGGCCGGCTCGGGCGAGCCCCGGGCGTGCCGTTAGGCTCGTGGGTATGGAGTCCCAGCACTATTTCAGCCCCCAGCCGGCAGGGCCGGACACACGCCGGCCCCTCTCGGTCGTCCTGGACGGCGTGCGCCGTGACCTGGTGACCTCCTCGGGCCTGTTCAGCCCCGACGGTGTCGACAAGGGCACCGCGATCCTGCTCGACGCCGTCCCCGACCCGCAGGGACGCCGCATGCTGGACATCGGCAGCGGCTGGGGGCCGATCGCCCTGACTCTCGCCTTGAAAGCTCCCGACGCCGAGGTCTACGCCGTGGACGTCAACGAGCGGTGCGTCGCACTGACTGCGGAGAACGCCGCCCGCCTCGGACTGGGCAACGTGGTGGCGTGCACCCCGGACGCGGTGGACGACGCCCTCGACTTCGACACCATCTGGTCCAATCCGCCCATCCGCATCGGCAAGCAGGAACTGCATGCACTCCTTCTGCGCTGGCTCCCGCGCCTTGCTCCGGGCGGCCGGGCCTGGCTCGTGGTGCAGAAGAACCTCGGCGCGGACTCGCTGCAGCGCTGGCTGGCCGAGGAGCTGCCGTCCGGCTTCCTGGTCCGGCGCGCGGAGACGTCCAAGTCCTTCCGCATCCTCGAGGTGCACCGGGCGGACTGACCGCACGTCGGCGACGGCCGGCGACCCGATCGGTGCGCTCAGCCCGGCCGGAGCACGCCGTCCGCCACGAGGGCCGCGGGACCGCTGAGCAGCACGTGCTCCCGGCCCTCGGGCCCCTCGACGAAGGTCACCCCGACGACGCCGCCCGGGACGGTGACCTGCCACCGCGCGGGAGCGCCCTGGCCGGCCCAGTAGCGTGTGGCCGCCGCCGCGGCGCACGCTCCGGTGCCGCACGACTGGGTCTCACCGACGCCCCGCTCGTGGACGCGCATGCTGAGCCGGCCCACGCCGTCGTCGCCCACCAGCGGATCGGAGGGCACCACGAGCTCCACGTTCGTCCCCTGCGGCGGCACCGGCTGGACGCCCGGGGCCCGGTGCAGTTCCGTGCTCTGCAGTTCGGCCGCCTCGGCCAGAGCCACGACGGTGTGCGGGTTGCCCATGCTGATCGAAAGGCCCGGCCGGTCGACGTCGAGCCCGCCGATCTGCACCAGCGAGTCCATGCCGCGGGCGACGGCCGCGTCGGGGTGGATGAACTCCCAGGGGCCCATGTCCACGGCGTAGCCGTCGTGCGAGCGGGTCACGCGCTTGACGCCCGCACGGGTGGCGATGGCGAGCTCGCCGCCGTCGGGCAGGTCGGCGGCGAACGACGCGAGCAGGAAGTGGGCGAACACGCGCACGCCGTTGCCGCACATCTCGGACACCGAACCGTCGGCGTTGCGGTAGTCCATGAACCATTCGGCGGCGGGCTCGGTCTGCAGGAGCGCCCGCCCCTCGGGCAGGGCGGACGACCGCACGGCCCGGATGTAGCCATCGGCGCCGATACCGCGGTGGCGGTCACAGAGCGCGGCGACGAACGCGGGGTCGTCGGGAGCGGTCCCGTCCGGGTCGAGCGTCAGGACGAAGTCGTTGCCGGTGCCGTGGCCCTTGGTGAAGGAGAGGCCGGCGGATCGCCCGGGGGCGGGGACGGAGGAGCGGTGGTCGGTCACAGTCCCAAGGATAGGTCCCCGGGCCGCTGCACGAGCCCCATCGCCCGGTCGAGGAGTCCGGGAGCCTGCCAGTCCGTCCACGCCACGCGCGGGTCACCCCGGAACCAGGTGAGCTGGCGGCGGGCGAAGCGTCGGGTCGCCGCGATGGTGTCCTCGACGGCGTCCGCCTCGGTCATGGAACCGTCCAGCACCCGGAGGAACTGCCCGTACCCGAGGGCGCGCGAGGCCGTCCGCCCGTCCCTGAGCCCGGCCGCCGCGAGGCGCTCCACCTCGGCGGCCAGCCCGGCGCGCACCATGGCCTGCACGCGGTCGGCGAGCCGGGTCCGCAGGACGTCCCGGTCGACGGCGAGGCCGATCTGCACCGCGGGCTGGTGGTACTCGCGGCGCGGCATGAACGCGCTGAAGGGCCGCCCGCTGATCTCGTACACCTCGAGCGCGCGGACGAGGCGGCGATCGTCGTCGATCCGTTCCGCGGACGCGGGGTCGACCGCCCGGAGCCGGTCGCGGAACGCCGCGCTCCCGAGGGCGTCGAGTTCTGCCTCGAGCCGGGCACGGACGCCCGCGTCGGTCGGCGGGAACTCGAGCCGGTCAAGGGCCGCGCGGATGTACAGGCCGGATCCGCCGACGAGGATGGGCACCCGCCCGCGGGCGCGGATGTCCCCGACGATCCGCCGGACGTCCTCCTGGTAGGCGGCGACGCTCGCCTCCTGCGTGACGTCGAGGACATCGAGGAGATGGTGCTCGATGCCCTGCCGTTCCGCCGGGGTCAGCTTGGCCGTCCCGATATCCATGCCGCGGTAGAACTGCAGGGCGTCCGCGTTGACGATCTCGCCGTCGAGGCGTCGGGCCAGGGCGATGCCGAGCTCGGACTTGCCGGACCCCGTGGGTCCGACGACCGCGACCACGGGAAGGGTCAAGAACGCCCTCCGCGGACCGGCAGGGACGGCATGCCCAGGGAGACCGGGCGCGGAGCGCCGTCGGACCCGGCGGCACCGTCCGTCGGGGCGGGAACCCCGCAGCTGTCGGCCTGGCTCCTGTCCCACGCGTCACCGGCGCGGGAGCGACGCACGGCGTACTGCTCCGGGGCGGGGTCCGACAGCAGGTGGAAGGACGCCGCCTGGGTGACGGGGAGGGTCACGACGTCGC
This sequence comes from Arthrobacter sp. TMS2-4, assembly GCF_054511075.1. Lineage (NCBI taxonomy): Bacteria > Bacillati > Actinomycetota > Actinomycetes > Micrococcales > Micrococcaceae > Arthrobacter > Arthrobacter sp. TMS2-4. Next base: position 498,650 of record NZ_JBTNDI010000002.1, on the reverse strand, counting down.
CCGGCCGGGGCACGGCCGCGCCCTCGGGCACGGAGAAGTGGACGAGCCGCTGGTCCCGGGCACGTCCCGTGAGCCGGTGCGTCTCGCCGCCCTTGCGTCCCTGCTGGTCGGTGACGAGCACCTCGACGACGGTCCCGACCTGCCGTGCGTTCTCCTCGCGGGCGATGCGGTCCTGCAGCGCGGTCAGCCGCTCGAACCGCTCCTGCACCACGGCCTTGGGCAACTGGTCGGGCAGATCCGCCGCCGGGGTGCCGGGGCGCTTCGAGTACTGGAAGGTGAAGGCCGTGGCGAAGCGTGACTGCTCGACGACGTCGAGGGTGGCCTGGAAGTCCTCCTCCGTCTCGCCCGGGAAGCCCACGATGATGTCGGTGGAGATGGCGGCGTGGGGCATCCGGTCACGGACCCGCTCGAGGATGCCGAGGAAGCGGCTCGAGCGGTAGGACCGGCGCATCGCCTTCAGGATGCGGTCCGACCCGGACTGCAGGGGCATGTGGAGCTGCGGCATCACGTTGGGCGTCTCGGCCATCGCGTCGACCACGTCGTCGGTGAACGCTGCGGGGTGGGGACTGGTGAACCGGACCCGCTCGAGGCCCTCGATGGACCCGCAGGCGCGCAGCAGCTTTGCGAAGGCGCCCCGGTCGCCGAACTCGACCCCGTAGGAGTTCACGTTCTGGCCGAGGAGCGTGACCTCGACGGCGCCGTCGGCGACGAGGGCCTCGATCTCCGCGAGGATCTCCCCGGGCCGGCGGTCCCGCTCCTTGCCGCGCAGGGACGGCACGATGCAGAAGGTACACGTGTTGTTGCAGCCGACGGAGATCGAGACCCAGCCCGCGTAGACCGATTCGCGCCGCGTCGGGAGGGTGGAAGGGAAGACATCGAGGGATTCCAGGATCTCCAGCTGCGCGTCCTGGTTGTGGCGTGCACGCTCGAGCAGGGCGGGCAGGGCGCCGATATTGTGCGTCCCGAAGACGGCGTCCACCCAGGGGGCTTTCCGCAGGATGGTCTCCCGGTCCTTCTGTGCTAGGCACCCGCCGACGGCGATCTGCAGGTCCGGCCGGGCCTCCTTGACCGCCTTGAGGATCCCGAGATTGCCATACAGCTTGTTGTCCGCGTTCTCGCGGACCGCGCAGGTGTTGAAGACGACGACGTCCGCCTGTCCGTTCTCCACCCGCGCGAGCCCGGCGCCCTCGAGCAGCCCGGAGATCCGCTCGGAATCGTGCACGTTCATCTGGCAGCCGAAGGTCCGCACCTCGTAGGTGCGCTGGTCAAGCCCACCGCCCACTGCAGGCGCGGCGCGGGGTGTCTCGTCGAGGGAAGCTGGAAGCGTCATACTCACGTCGTCAAGCGTACGGCTGGGACGCCGGGCACCCACAATTCCGGCGCTCCGGTGCGGTCACTCCGCGTCGATGACATCCTTCACGATGGAGAACGCGGTCCCTGGGCTGTACCCCTTGCGGGCGAGGACCCCGACGAGGCGCCGCACCTCCTTGTCCCGGACCGCACGATCCGAGAGATCAGCGCTCCGGCGGAGCTTGCGGCGCACGACGTCCCTGGCCTGCTCGTCCTCGTCCTCGGCGGAGAGCTGCAGCAGCGCGTCCTCCGCCAGCTCCGCGTCGATGCCCTTGTCCGCGAGTTCCCGCCGGAGCGAGGAACGGGAGAGCGCCTTGGCGGCCGTACGGGTCCGTACCCACATGCGCGCGAACTCCGCGTCGTCGATCAGCTGCACTTCCTCGAACCTGTCGAGAAGGGCCGCGGCGATCGGCGGCGGAACGTCCTTCTCGGCGAGCTTGCGGTCGAGTTGATGCCGGCTCCGCGCTCCGAGGGCCAGCTGGCGGAGCAGGACGGAGCGTGCCAGCGACGTCCACTCCTCCTCGCTCCTGACGGGTACCTCCCCCGCCGCGGCGTCGTCACCGGTGTCACTGGTCTCGCCAGACCCGGCATCCCCGCGACGTCCGCGCCGACCACCCGCAGAGGAGGAGGACGACCGGCCGCCGCCGGCGCGGGCCCGGCGCCGCTCGCTGCTGTCCCTGCCGCCCGTCCCCACACCGTCCGGTGATGCGAGCGATGGGTCATCGGCCGGGGCGGCGTCGGCCGAGGCGCCCACGACCGGCCCGAACGGATCGTCGAAGGACGCCCTGCCGGTCGCGCCCTGGCGTCGCCGCTTCCGTGGGGCTCCCCTTCCCTGGCCGGAGGTCGACCGACCGAAGGAGGACGTCGACCGCGACGCTCCCCGGCGGGCGGGCCGGGCCTGCTCCGGGAACCCCGACCCCCCGGGCTCGGCGGAACTGTCCGAGCCGAACCGGCCGTAGGAGGTTCCCCACCCGGCCGGGTCCGGTCCGGTCTCCGACGTCACGCCGCCTACTCGCCGCTGACGGCCTTGAGCTTGGGCGCCTCGGGCTCTTCCGGTGGCACGCCGATACCCAGCTTCGTCCTGATCTTCTGTTCGAGCTCGTCCGCCAGACCCGGGTTGTCCTTCAGGAACTTCCGGGCATTCTCCTTGCCCTGTCCCAACTGGTCGCCGTCGTAGGTGAACCAGGCGCCGGACTTCTTGACCAGGCCGTTCTCGACACCGACATCGATCAGGCCACCCTCGCGGGAGATTCCGTACCCGTAGAGGATGTCGAACTCGGCCTGCTTGAACGGCGGGGCCATCTTGTTCTTGACGATCTTCGCGCGTGTCCGGTTGCCGACCGGGTTGACGCCTTCCTTCAGGGTCTCGATGCGTCGCACGTCGATACGGACCGACGCGTAGAACTTCAGCGCCTTGCCGCCCGTGGTGGTCTCGGGGCTTCCGAAGAACACGCCGATCTTCTCGCGGAGCTGGTTGATGAAGATGGCCGTGGTCTTGGTCTGGCTCAGCCGGCCGGTGATCTTCCGGAGGGCCTGGCTCATGAGCCGGGCCTGCAGGCCGACGTGGCTGTCGCCCATCTCGCCCTCGATCTCGGCGCGCGGCACGAGTGCAGCGACCGAGTCGATGACGACGATGTCGATCGACCCCGAACCGACGAGCATGTCCATGATCTCGAGCGCCTGCTCACCGGTGTCAGGCTGCGAGACGAGGAGCGCATCCGTGTCGACGCCCAGCTTCTTCGCGTACTCGGGGTCCAGCGCGTGCTCGGCATCGATGAAGGCGGCGATCCCACCGTTGCGCTGGGCGCTGGCTACGGCGTGGAGGGCGACCGTGGTCTTGCCCGACGACTCGGGACCGTAGATCTCCACGACCCTGCCGCGGGGCAGACCGCCGATGCCGAGCGCTGCATCAAGGGCGATGGAGCTGGTGGAGATGGTCTCGATGGGCGCCCGGGTCTCGTCGCCGAGGCGCATGATCGAGCCCTTGCCGTACTGCTTGTCGATTTGGGCGAGAGCAGCTTCTAGGGCTTTCTCGCGGTCTGGAGCGGCCATTCTTCACCTCGGTTGTTCATGGCCAACTGGCCTGTGTGTACGTGTTCGATTCGACTGTAGGGGCCCGCACCGACAGTTTGCGGAGGGACCGTCGCCATGTGCATAACAGCGTTCGAGCCGTCCACCCATCATATCCCTGTCCGAACAGGTATTCGATTATTCAGGGTTCCTCTGTGTGTCCCGGTGTCCTCGGTCTGCGGGCCGCCAGGTCAGCGGGGTTTGACGTCGCGGCCGAGCCAACGGGCCGGCGGGACGTCCTGCGCCCGGCACACCGCCTCCCAGACCGTCTTCGGATCCGCTCCCGCACCGAGCGCCTCGGCCGCCGTCCTGTCGCCCAGCTGGTCGACGACGAGGTCACGCGCGAGAGTCCGGGAGTACCGTTCCCCGAACTCGTCGTCCATCAGTCGCCAGAAATCGCTCAGCCGCATGCACTGTTCCTTGCTCTCGTCGTCGGCGGTCATCCGTCCCGCCCCTCCCATTCTGGGTCCTGGGCGCTGCCTCCCGCACCACCCATAGGACGACCGCCGCCGGAATCGCCCGGGAGGATGACGTGGGTGCCGCATTCGGGGCGCGGTCGAGGAATCGGGCGCTGTGGCATGGCGATTCCGCCACGGCGCCCTAGAATGGCCCCATGAACGCGAAGCCGAGCACCACCGACGCCGACGCGGGCCGTGCAGGCTACCCCGGGGAGGATCCCGACACCGACGCGGCCATCGAAGCCCTGGAGCAGCAACTGAGCATGCTGTGGCGCCGCGCCCGGTCGAACTCCTACAAGGTCGCCCGCCGGGTGCATCCCGACATGGAACCGGCCGCGTACGGGCTCCTCGTGATCCTTCAGCGCGAGGGCTCGATGCGCCTCACGGACATCGCGGCGAGCGTCGGAGTGGGCAAACCCTCCGTGAGCCGACAGATCGCGATGCTGGAACAGCTGGGCCTCGTCTGGAAGGAAGCGGACCCGCTCGACGGGCGTGCACAGTCGATCTCCCTCACGGACGCCGGCACGCGGCAGCTCGTCGCAGCGCAGACCGCCCGCAAGCAGGCCTTCCATCAGCTGATGGAGGACTGGGATGTCGAGGACCTGACGCGGCTGGGCACGCTCATCGCCCAGCTGAACAACACCTACACCAAGGACAACTGGTAGCAGACGCAAGGAAGGCCCGTCCCTCTGTTCTGCCGGGACGGGCCTTGCTCGTGTACGGGACCTAGCGGTTGGTGGCCGCGAGCCCCCGACGGAAGTCGTCGTTCAGTTCGTCGGTGAGGTCGTCCCCGAATTCGCGGGAGAACTCCTGGGGGATGGTGTCCGGGATGGACACGCCTTCTGCTTCTGCCAGGCGGTCGCTGACTTCCCGCAGCATCGAGGAGAGCGGCACCTCGAGTGCACTGCAGATTGATGAGAGGAGTTCGGAGGATGCTTCCTTCTGTCCACGCTCGACCTCGCTGAGGTATCCGAGGGAAACCCTCGCACTGTGCGACACCTCGCGCAGGGTGCGGCCTTGGCGCTGGCGGACGTCCCGGAGGACGTCGCCGATCTCATGGCGGAGAACCACCAGTTTGCGCTCCTTGGGCCTGCGTTGTGCATCATCCGCCAACCCCACATCACGCCAACGGACCACGCCGTTTACGGATACGGGCTGCTTTACCATCTGTATCGCCTTGCTCCCTCATAATGTGGCGGCGTCCGGTGGACGTCCGCCCCGTGATGATGACCTGCCCGTTCTGCTTGAGCCTGAGTCGCCAACCCTATCAACGGCTGACAGTGTTTATAACTACCCCGGGTGGTTGTTTGTTCCCCCGGTCAGGGCGTCGCGGAGCTCGACGAGTACCGCATCGCGGGCGGCGGCCCTGATCGCCGCGCGGTCCCCGGCGAAGTGATGCTCGAACGTCGTGGTGCCCGACGGCGTGGAAATCGCCGTGAATACGGTCCCCACGGGCTTCCCCTCGTGCGGCGAGGGGCCGGCCACGCCGGTCGTCGCCGCGCCGACGTCCGCGCAGAGCGCGCTCCGGGCGCCCTCCGCCATCGCCGCTGCGACACGCGGGTCGACGGCGCCGGCGCTCGAAAGAAGTCCGGCGTCCACGTTCAGGAGGTTCTGCTTGACAGAGATCTGGTAGGCGATTATCCCGCCCTGCAGGACGGCGGACGCCCCCGGGACGTCGGCGAGCGACGCGGCGACCATGCCCGCGGTCAGGGACTCGGCCGTGGCCACCGTGAGGCCTTGCCGTGCGGCGAGGTCGATGATGTCGGTGGCCGGTCCCGCGCCGGTCACGAGTGGGCGGCGGCGCGGAGGCGGATGGCCTGGACCACGTAGTCGACGCCGGTCACCACGGTGATGACGACGGCGGCCGCCATGACCGTCGCGGCAGGCCACCAGGCCCAGGGGCCGGCGATGGACTGCAGCGGGATGAGGAACAGCAGGATCGCGACGGTCTGGACGACCGTCTTCAGCTTGCCGCCGCGCGACGCCGGCATGACGCCGTACCGGATCACCGCGAACCGCATCAGCGTGATCCCGATCTCACGGGCCAGGATGACGATCGTCACCCACCACCAGAGTTCGCCCAGCACCGACAGCATGATCAGGGCGGAGCCGATGAGCAGCTTGTCGGCGATCGGGTCCGCGATCTTCCCGAAATCCGTGATGAGGCCTCTGCTGCGTGCGAGGTCGCCGTCGAGCTTGTCGGTGTAGATCGCCACGACGAAGACGAGGACGGCGAGCCAGCGGAACAGTCCGTCGCTGCCGTGATCGAGCAGGAGGAACCAGACGAAGAACGGCACCAGCAGGATACGCACGACCGTGAGCACGTTCGCGATGTTCAGGACCGGCACGGCCGGGCTCGGGGAGCTAGTCACCCTCTCAGGCTACCTGCCGGTGAGGTTCCAGGCGTCGGTGTTCTCGCCGTCGTCGTCGGAGTCGCCGGACACGTCGGCGCCGTCGTAGTAGTCGACGGCCTGCGCACGGGAGGCGAGGTCGTCCGCGACGAGGTCGACCGGAGCCTGGGGCTGCGGCTGGGCCGGCACGGGTGCCGACGGCTCGTCGCCGCGCATGGCGGCGAGCACGGGCGCGAGGTCGTCGGGCTTGACCAGCACGTCGCGGGCCTTCGACCCCTCGGACGGTCCGACCACCCCGCGCGACTCGAGGAGGTCCATGAGGCGCCCTGCCTTGGCGAACCCGACGCGCAGCTTGCGCTGCAGCATGGACGTGGACCCGAACTGGGTGGTGACCACGAGTTCCGTCGCCTGGAGCAGCACGTCGAGGTCGTCCCCGATGTCGTCGTCGATCTGCTTCTTCGGGGCATCGACCGCGACGTCCTCGCGGTACACGGCCTGGAGCTGGCCCTTCACATGCTCCACGACGCGGTGGATCTCGGATTCGGTGACCCAGGCGCCCTGGACGCGCATGGGCTTGGACGCGCCCATGGGCAGGAACAGCGCATCGCCCTGGCCGATCAGCTTCTCGGCGCCCGGCTGGTCCAGGACCACGCGCGAGTCGGTGACCGAGGAGGTCGCGAACGCCATGCGGGACGGGACGTTCGCCTTGATCAGGCCGGTCACGACGTCCACCGACGGCCGCTGCGTGGCGAGGACGAGGTGGATGCCGGCGGCACGCGCGAGCTGGGTGATGCGGACGATCGAGTCCTCGACGTCGCGCGGGGCGACCATCATCAGGTCGGCGAGCTCGTCCACGATGACCAGCAGGTACGGGTAGGGGCGGACGACGCGCTTGGAGCCCTCGGGCGGCACGACCTTCCCGTTGCGGACGGCCTTGTTGAAGTCGTCGATGTGCTTGTAGCCGTAATTCGCCAGGTCGTCGTAGCGCGTGTCCATCTCGCGGACCACCCACTGCAGCGCCTCCGCGGCCTTCTTCGGGCTGGTGATGATGGGCGTGATGAGGTGGGGCACCCCCTCGTACGCGGTGAGCTCCACGCGCTTCGGATCCACCATGACCATGCGCACCTCGTCCGGGGTGGAGCGCATGAGGATCGACGTGATCATGGAGTTCACGAACGAGGACTTGCCCGCGCCGGTGGCGCCGGCCACGAGCAGGTGGGGCATCTTCGCGAGGTTGGCGACGACGAACCCGCCCTCGACGTCCTTGCCCACACCCATCACCATGGGGTGGTCCGTCTTGCGGGCGTTCCCGGAGCGCAGCACGTCGCCGAGCGAGACCGTCTCGCGGTCGGTGTTCGGGATCTCGATGCCGATGGCCGACTTGCCGGGGATCGGCGAGAGGATACGCACGTCCGAGCTGGCGACGGCATAGGAGATGTTCTTCGACAGCGCGGTCACGCGCTCCACCTTGGTCCCCGGCGCCAGCTCGATCTCGTAGCGCGTGACGGTCGGGCCGCGAGAGAACCCGGTGACCTTCGCGTCCACGTTGAACTGGTCCATCGTGTGGGTCAGGGCTGCGACGACGGCGTCGTTGGCTTCCGAGCGCTCCTTGGGCGGGGTGCCCGCGGGCAGGTAGTCCGACGGCGGCAGCGTGTAGGCGACGTCGCCGGCGAGCTGCAGCTGCTCGGTGCGCTGCGGGATCGGCGTGGGCGGGACCTGCGGCTGGACCGGCGTGGACGGGACGATGAGCGCCTTCGCGGCGGGGACGACGTCGATGGCCTCGGTCGCGCCCTCCGGTTCGCGCTCGGGCGCACGGTCCGGCGAGCCGATGCCCTGCGACCGCTTGAGTTCCTCTGCGGCCAGTTCCTGCCGCGTAGGACGCCGGACGCCGGGCGGGACGGCGGCCTCGGCCTCCCGGGCACGCCGCTCCTCGTCCTCGATGACGGCACGCTCGAACGCTTCGTCGCCGACGTAGCCGTCACCGTCGTCGTGCTGGTCGTGGTCGTTCTCCGGCGCTTCGTGCCTGTCCTTGCCGAACAGGCGCTTGCGGCGCTTCGGCGCGGGCTTCGCGGTGGCGCCGTGGGTCTCGTACAGGTAGCTCTGGTCGTGGCCGTCCTCGCGCCGGGCGTCGGTGTCCGGGGCCTGGCCCATCAGGCGCTCGTACAGGGACCGGAGGCGGGCCGGGATGTGGCGGAACGGGGTGGCCGTCACGATCAGCAGGCCGACGAAGATGGCCGCCGCGAGCAGGACACCGACGGGCCAGCCCGTCAGGACGCTGCTGAGCGGCCCTGCGACGAGGAACCCCGCGACGCCGCCCGCGCGCCAGAGGGCGTCGAGGCCGTCGGAGAGTCCGGGCATGCCGCCGACGAGGTGGGCGATGCCGGACCCGGCGAAGAGGAGCACGAGCAGCCCGATGGCGACGCGGTTGTTGGCCTGGTGCCGCTCCGGGTACCGGAACAGGCGGACGGCTCCGATGCCGAGCAGAAAGGGGACGAGCAGGGCCATCCAGCCGAAGGTGCCTCCGGCGGCCGCGTGCACGAGGTCGGCGGCGGTCCCGCTGAGGGCCCACCATTCGACGGCGGCCACGGCCAGGGCCACCAGAAGGAGGAAGAAGCCGGAGCCGTCACGGCGGAGCTCACGGTCCGGGTTGACGTCGTGGCCGAAGGTGCGGACCCCGGAACCGACGATGCGCGCGGTACCCATCCAGACCGCCCGGACGACCCGCAGCGGAAGGGCGAGATGGTCCTCGTCCCGCGGCTCCGGCGTCACCGGGGTCTCCCGTGTCCTGGCCGGGGCGCGGCCGCTTCCGTTGGCGGGCGGCTTGGCCGACGCCTTGCCCCGGGAGGGTGCCGCCACGGCGGACGCTCCCTTGCTGCGGGTCTGGTGCTGGCCCCGCGGGGCAGGGGAAGTTCGAGTGGCCATGCTCCTCACGGTACCGGACCACAACCCCGATCCGTCGAATGTCCGCGTGCTGGCAGGCATCCGGACCCGCCGCCGTCAGGCCTCCAGGACCACCGGGATGATCATGGGACGCCGCCGGAAACCCCTGTTGACCCAGGTGCCGACGATGCGCCGGACGACCTGCTGCAGCTGGTAGGTCGTGTGGTCCGGCGACGTGGTCACGGCCTCCTCGAGGGCACGTGCGATCTTCGGCCTGATCTCGTCGAACACGGCGTCGTCCTCGGCGAACCCGCGCGCATGGATGTCCGGACCGGACACGATGGTCCCGGTGCTGCGGTTCACCACCGTGATGATCGAGATGAAGCCCTCCTCCCCCAGGGTCCGCCGGTCCTTGAGATCGGCGTCGGTGATCTCCCCGACGCTCGAGCCGTCCACGTACACGTAGCCGCACTCGACGGCGCCCACTACGCGCGCCCGGCCGTCCACAAGGTCGATGACGGAGCCGTCCTCCGTGAGCAGGACGTTCGACGCCGGGACACCGGTCAGCTGCGCGAGCCTGCCGTTGGCGATGAGGTGCCGGATCTCGCCGTGCACCGGCATGACGTTCCGCGGCCGCAGGATGTTGTAGCAGTAGAGGAGCTCGCCCGCTGCCGCGTGGCCGGACACGTGCACCTTCGCGTTGCCCTTGTGGATCACGTCGGCTCCGAGCTTCAGGAGCCCGTTGATCACGCGGTACACGGCGTTCTCGTTGCCGGGGATGAGCGAGGACGCCAGGATCACCGTGTCACCCTTGCCCACGGTGATGCGGTGCTCACCGTTGGCCATGCGGGACAGCGCCGCCATGGGTTCACCCTGGGATCCGGTGGACATGAGGACCACGCGGTCGTCCGGGAGCTCGTCGACGTTCTTGATGTCCACCAGGATGCCGTCCGGCACCTTCAGGTAGCCGAGCCGCGCGGCGATCGCCATGTTGCGCACCATCGACCGGCCCGCGAAGCACACGAGCCGGCCGTGGGCGTGGGCCGCGTCGAGCACCTGCTGGACGCGGTGCACGTGGGAGGAGAAGGAGGCGACGATGATGCGCTTGCGGACCTGCCCGAAGAGGGTCTCGAGCACCGGACCGATCTCGCGTTCGGCCGTCGTGAAGCCGGGGACGTCGGCATTCGTGGAGTCGACCATGAGCAGGTCCACCCCCTCCTCGCCGAGGCGCGCGAAGGCCCGCAGATCGGTGATGCGCCCGTCGAGCGGCAGCTGGTCCATCTTGAAGTCGCCCGTGTGGAGGACGGTGCCGGCTTCGGTCCGGAGGAACACGGCGAGGGCGTCCGGGATCGAGTGGTTGACGGCGACGAACTCGCACTCGAACGGCCCGAGCTGTTCGATCTGCCCCTCGGACACGGTGAGGGTGTAGGGACGGATCCGGTGTTCCTGCAGCTTCGCCTCGACGAGCGCGAGGGTCAGCTGGGAGCCGACGAGGGGGATGTCGGCCTTCAGGCGCAGGAGGTACGGCACGGCGCCGATGTGGTCCTCGTGGCCGTGCGTGAGCACGAGGCCGACGACGTCGTCGAGCCGGTCCTCGATGGAGGAGAAGTCGGGCAGGATCAGGTCCACGCCGGGCTGGGTGTCCTCGGGGAACAGCACACCGCAGTCGACGATCAGGAGTTTGCCGTTGATCTCGAACACGGCCATGTTGCGGCCGATCTCGCCCAGCCCGCCGAGCGGCACGATCCGCAGCGTGCCCGGCTCCAGCGGCGGCGGCACCGTACCCGGGCCGGGACCGGCGTCGGCCGCGGTCCTCATGCCGGGGCGCCCGGACGGGCTCCCAGGGAGCTGATGTCCCAGCCGGCCTCCGCCAGGTCGACGAGGACGGGCTCCAGCTCGTCCGCGTCCGGTTCGACGAGGGGAAGGCGCACGAGGGCGTTCGTGAGCACTCCCTGCAGGCGCAGGATCTGCTTCGCGGAGACCGCGCCCGGGATGTGGGTCATCACGGCCCGCACCACGGGGTCGAGCTCGAAATGGATCCGGCGGGCCTCGGCGAGATCGCCGGCCGCCGCGGCGTCGACCAGCGCACGGAAGGCGGCGGTGGCGACCTGCGCACTGACGCTCACCACCCCGACGGCGCCTGCGGCCATCCATGGGAGGGTGAGGCCGTCGTCGCCCGCGTACACGTCCAGGTCCGTGGAGGCGAGCACCCGCGTAATGGCGCTGAAGTCCGCCTTCGCGTCCTTCAGCGCACCGATCCTCGGGTTCTCCGCCAGCCGGAGCATCGTCTCGGTGGCGATGGGGATCCCGGACCGGCCGGGGATGTCGTAGATCATGATCGGCAGGTCGCTCGCCTCGGACACCGCCGCGAAGTGGGCCAGCACACCGGACTGCGTGGGCTTGTTGTAGTAGGGCGTCACGACGAGCTGCGCGTGGGCTCCGGCACGCTCGGCGCGGCGTGCCATCTCCACCGAGTGCGAGGTGTGGTTCGTGCCCGTCCCGGCGATGACCCGGGCGCGGTCCCCCACGGCGTCGACGACCACGCGGTAGAGGTCCTCCTTCTCGGAGTCCTCGAGCGTCGACGTCTCGCCCGTCGTGCCCGAGACGACCAGGCCGTCGCAGCCGTCGTCGACGAGCTTCGCGGCGAGGGCGGCGGTGGCGTCGAAGTCGACGGCGCCGTCACCGGTGAACGGCGTGACCATGGCGGCCACGAGCGAACCGAACGGGAGGATGCGGGAGGGGGTGTCAGCCATGGGGAAGACGTTACCCGGTCGGGCGGGACCCCGTGGGACCCGGCCGGACCCGGCGGGACCTGGCGCCGCGGCCGGTCCCGGGTCCGCTGCACCTCGCCGGGGAGGCCGAAGGTGCCTGTGGGACCATGGCTGGATGCACACGACGTCCGCGCCACGCCGCCTCACCGGGATCGACGCGGCGCGCGGCGTGGCCCTCTTCGGCATGATGAGCACCCACATCCTGCCCCTCTACACCCCGGGCACCGCGGAGGCCACATGGACCGCCCTGCTGTTCTCGGGCCGCGCATCCGGCCTGTTCGCCGTCGTCGCCGGCATCGGCCTGGCCCTGCTGACGGGAGGGCGCTCCCCGCACCGCGACCGGACGCTCTCCGCGGACCGCACCGGCATCGCGGTCCGGGCCGTCGTGATCACCCTCATCGGGCTCGTCCTGGGCGGCGTCGAGACGAACATCGCGATCATCCTCGTCCACTACGGCGTGCTGTTCCTCCTCGCCCTGCCGTTCCTAGGGCTGCGGCTGCGGGCGCTCGCGGCGTGGACTGCGGGCTGGCTGCTGCTCGCCCCGGTGGCCGCCTACCTGTTGCGGCCCCTGGTGGGCGAGGCCGTCGACCCGCCCAGCGTCGGGGGCAACCCCGTCTTCGAGCACTTCCTCGAGCCGGCGACCCTCGCGGCCGACATCTTCCTCACGGGGTACTACCCGGTGCTGCAGTGGCTCGGCTTCATCCTCGTGGGCCTGATGATCGGGCGGCTGGACCTGTCCCGGCTCGGCGTGCAGCTGGGGCTCCTCGGGGCGGGCGTGGTCGCGGCGGTCGGCGCCAGGCTGCTCAGTGCACAGCTCCTCGGGCCGGCCGGCGGACTCACCGCGCTCCTGGCGACGCCGGACGGCAGCCGCTACCCGCTGGAGGCGATGCTCGACGTCGGACTGGCCGGTGTGGACCAGTCGGGGTCGTGGTGGTGGCTCGCGGTCAGCGCACCCCATTCCGGGGCGACGCCCGACCTCGTGCACGTGGCCGGATCCGCGGCAGCGGTCGTCGCCGTCTGTCTCCTGCTCACGCGCCGGTTCCCGCAGGCGCTCCTGCCGCTCTCGGCGCCGGGCGCCATGACGCTGACCCTGTACGCGCTCCACATTTGCGTCATGAGCTGGACGGACAAGCTGGTCCCCCTGCCCGACCCGCTGCTGCTGTTCTGGCTGCAGGTCGCCGCCGCGGTCGCGATCGGCATCCTGTTCCAGCGCCTGCGCTCCCGCGGGCCCCTGGAACTGCTCACCTCCGGTGCGGCGAACGCGGCGCGCGACGGACGGACCGAGGCGCGGCGCTGACCCGGTACCGCTAGTGCGTGGCGTCCGCTCCGTGCTGCCGGTACAGCTTCGCGGCGTCGCGCATCGCCCGCCGGGCACGCTTGCGGTCGCCCGCCGCGTCGTACGCGCAGGAGAGCCTGAACCAGCTCCGCCAGTTCTCCGGGTCGGCCTCCACCTCGGCCTGGAACGCGGGGAAGGCGGCATCGGCGGCCGACCGCACGATCCGCCCGGCGGGGGTCCGCGGGAGATCGTCGACGGGCAGCCCGCCCTCGGCGTCGAGCCGGCGGGCCATCTGCTCGGTCCGGGCGCCGAAGAGCAGTTCCCGGACCAGGGCCCACGCGCCGATGCACGGCAAAAGCAGGTACCCGGCGCCGAGCGCCCTGGCTACGGGCTCGGGGTCGCCGAGGAGCAGGAAGCTGCGCTGGAAGGCGACCACGAGCCAGAAGACGAGGAGCGCCGTGATGAGGAGAACACCGACCTTGACCTTGTGCCGCCGGTAGAACCCGACCACAGGATTCGTCGACGAAATCACGACCCCGTCCCGCCGGTCTGCAGGTCCAGGTAGCCGTCCAGCCCGACGGTCAGCCCGGGGTGCCCGGCCACCGAGCGGATGCCGAGGAGGACGCCGGGCATGAACGAGGCACGGTCGAAGGAGTCGTGCCGGATGGTCAGCTGCTCCCCCGCGCTCCCGAACAGGACCTCCTGGTGGGCCGTCAGTCCGCGGAGGCGCACGGAGTGCACGGGGACGCCGTCCACGCTCGCACCGCGCGCGCCGTCGAGCTGGTCCCGTGTCGCGTCCGGGGCGTCGGGCACGCCCGCGGCGGTCCGTGCCGCCGCCACGAGCTGGGCGGTCCGCACAGCGGTGCCCGAGGGGGCGTCGACCTTGTCCGGGTGGTGGAGCTCCACGATCTCGACCGAGTCGAAGTAGCGCGCCGCGGCGGCGGCGAACGCCGTGGCGAGCACTGATCCGAGCGCGAAGTTCGGGGCGATCAGCACGCCCGTGGCGGGTGTGGCGGCCAGGAGGGACTCCAGATGGGCCAGGCGTTCGGCGGTCCACCCCGTGGTCCCGACGACGGCGTGCATCCCGTGCTCGACGGCGAATCCGACGTTCCCGACGGTCGCCTCGGGGACCGTGAGGTCGACGACGACGCGCGCGCCGGCGGAGACGAGGGACTCGAGGGAGTCACTGCTGCCGAGGGCCGCGACGAGCTCGAGGTCGTCCGCCGCCTCGACCGCGCGGACGGCCTCGGCCCCCATGCGTCCCTTGGCACCCAGCACGGCCACCGGCATCAGTTCGGTCATGCGGTCCAGCCTACTGTTCCGTCCCTGCGCCGACCCATTCCACGCTGCCGTCCGTGAAGAACTGCTCCTTCCAGATGGGGACGCGCTCCTTCACGAGGTCCACCAGGTCCGAGCAGGCCCGGAACGCCTCACCGCGGTGCGCGGCACCGACGGCCGCGACGAGCGCCTGGTCGCCGATCGCGAGGGGTCCCACCCGGTGCGCCACCCAGATCCGGACACCGTCGTGCCGGGCGGCGATCTCCTCGGCGACCTCCCGGATCACGCGTTCGGCGCTCGGGTGCGCCGAGTAGCTCAGCGACCTGACGTCGCGCCCGCCGTCGTGGTCCCTCACCACACCGCTGAAGCCCACCACGGCACCGCAGGACGGGGAGTCGACGCCGGCGTGCGCCTCCTCGGGGGTGATCGGGGTGTCGGCGACGGCGGCGTGGACGACTTCACCGGTGGTCATGATGGCCCTCCAGCTGCGAGCAGATGTGGTCGATGAGCGGGGAGAGGACAGCGAGGCCGTCCCGCACTCCCCCGGGTGATCCGGGCAGGTTGACGACGAATGTCGGGCCGGCCGCGCCTGCCAGCCCGCGGCTGAGGACCGCGGTCGGGACGGCGTCAGCCCCGGCGCGGCGGATGGCCTCCATCACGCCGGGAAGGCTGCGTGTCAGGTACGGCGCCGTCTGTTCGGGCGTGGCGTCGTCGGGGCTGAGCCCCGTCCCCCCGCTCGTGATGAGGACCGCGGGGCGGGCCTCCAGTGCGGCGCCGATCGCGGTCCCGACGGCGTTCCCGTCGGGGACCACGACGGCGTCGGCGACGGCGTAGCCGTGGTCGTAGAGCCAGCGGGCGATGGCCGGGCCGCACTCGTCCTCGTAGGTGCCGGCGGCGGCGCGGGTGGAAGCGATGACGACGGCGGCCGTGCGCAGGGGTGTCATACGGTCCAGTCCCCGCTCTTGCCGCCGGACTTCGAGAGCACTCGCGTGCCGGTGATGACCGCGTGCTTGTCCACGGCCTTGATCATGTCGTAGAGGGTCAGCGCGGTGACGGACGCGGCGGTCAGCGCCTCCATCTCGACCCCGGTGAGCGAGGTGGTCTTCACGAGCACGACCACGCGCACGCGGCCGCCGTCGGGCTCGAAGTCGACGGTCACCTTCGACAGCGGCAGCGGGTGGCACAGCGGGATCAGGGTGGAGGTCTGCTTGGCCGCCATGATGCCGGCGACGCGGGCGACGGCGAGGGCGTCCCCCTTCGGCAGGCTGCCGTCGGTGATGAGGGCGACGACGTCGGGCGTCGTCTCGAGGGTCGCCTCGGCGACCGCCTGGCGGACGGTCGCCTGCTTGCCGGAGACGTCGACCATGTGGGCGGTGCCGTCGGAGCGGACGTGGGAGAGCCCCTCGGTGGGGGGTGGAGTGCTCATGTCGGAGTCCTTTCTGCGGAGTCCATTCCACCAGATCCTGCCCGCTCCCCGGTGATCGGGGTCCCGGTTGCCGCGGGCCCCGCCGGGACGGGACCGATGAGCGTGACCTCGACGCGGCTGCCGGCGGCGAGCGAGGCGACGCCCTCGGGCAGGTGCACGAGGCAGTTCGCGGCGGCCAGCGCGTGGAGCAGGTGGGACCCGGGGCCTCCGACGAGCGTCACCCTTCCGTCGCGGTAGACGCCGCGGCGTACCTGGTGCTTGGCGGGAGGACTGTCGACTCCCTCGGCGAGGACCGCCTCCAGCACGGGGCGGGACGCCGGGACCCCGGTGAGCCGGGAGAGCGCCGGCCGGAGGAACATCTCGAAGGAGACGATCGCGCTCACGGGATTGCCGGGGAACCCGAGGAACGGGACGCCGGAGATGGTGCCGTGCGCCTGAGGTCCGCCCGGCTGCAGGGCAACCGAGGAGAACTCCACGCGGCTCGCCGCCAGAGCCTGCTTCACCACCTCGTAGGCGCCCTGGCTGATGCCCCCGGTGCTCAGGACGAGGTCCGTGCTGCCTTCCGTGACCGCGGCGAGGTCCTGCCGGAGGACGGCGGGATCGTCCCCGAGCAGGCGGTGACGGGTGACCTCGGCGCCCGCCTCCCGCAGCGCCACCTCGAGGAGCGTGGTGTTGGCGTCGTAGATGCGTCCCGGGGCGAGGACCGAGCCGGGCTCGGCCACCTCGTCGCCCGTGGAGAGGAGCAGCACGCGGAAGCGCGGTGCCACGCGGACCTCGCCCACGCCGCAGGCGGCGAGGAGTCCGAGCTGGGCGGCGCCGAGCAGCGTGCCGGCCTGTAGCGCCAATCCGCCCTCGGCGATGTCGCTCCCGGCGCGCCGCACGAACTGTCCGGGGTCGAGGCCGCCGGGGAGCCGCACCGTCGCCGTCCCGTCCGCCAGGTCCGCCGCGGAGTAGAACCGGTCGGGCTCGGCACGCTCGATGGGCACGACCGCCGCGGCGCCCTTCGGCAGCATGGCCCCGGTCATGATCGGGGCCGCGCTCCCCGGCTCGAGCGGCGGCGGCACCGTGCCCGCCGGGATGGGATCGGCCACCGTCAGCGGGACCGTCCCGGCGAGGTCGTCCGCGTGGACGGCGTACCCGTCCATCTGCGAGTTGTCGAACGGCGGGAGGTTCACGGGGGCGTGCACGTCCTCCGCCAGAGCCCGACCGAGGGCGTCGCGGAGGGCGAGCACCTCGGCGGCGGCGGGGTGGTACCCGCTGCGTAGGAGCCCGGCCACGGCTGCCTGGTGTTCGGCGACGGTTCGTCTCATGGGTGCCTTCCGCGCGCTGGTGCCATGGCCGCCCGGCGGGCGTGGCCTAGGTCACCGAGAACGTTACCGTGTGCAGTCCTTCGGCGCCGTCGGGGGCCGGCGCGACCGTGTCCTCGGACTGCACTCCGCCCTCACGGTCCACCGCCCGCACCTGGAGGGTGTGCTCCCCGGCCGGCAGCCGCAGCGTGGCGCTGTACTGGCACCAGGTGTCGTCGGAGATCGGCGTCGCGAGGGTGGCGCGCTGCCACGCCCCGCCGTCGGCCCTCACCTCGACGGCCCGGACCCCCCGGTGCTGGGCCCAGGCCACCCCGCCCACGACGACGTCGCCGGCGCCGACGCTCGCGTTCGCGCGCGGCACGTCGATCCGGGAGGAGGTCTTGACGGGACCGCGCTCGGACCAGCCCCGGGTGGACCAGTACGCCGTGTCGTCGGCGAAGCGGGTCACCGTCAGCTCGGTCACCCACTTCGTCGCGGACACGAAGCCGTAGAGGCCCGGGACCACGAGCCGGACCGGGAAGCCGTGCTCCACGGGCAGCGGCTCCCCGTTCATGCCGACCGCAAGGAGCGCGTCCCGCGCATCGGTCAGCGCCCCGAGGGGCGTGCCGGCGGTGAAGCCGTCGACGCTCCGCGACAGCACCATGTCGGCCTCCGGCCGCACACCGGCCCGGGCGAGGAGCTCGCGCACGGGCCAGCCCAGCCACCGCGCGTTGCCCGTCAGGTCTCCGCCGACGGGGTTGGACACGCAGGCCAGGGTCACGTGGCGCTCGATCAGGGGCAGGGCGAGCAGGTCGTCGAGGGTGATCTCGATCTCGCGGTCCACGAGCCCCGTGACCTTCAGGGACCATTCGGCGGCGTCGACGACGGGCACCACGAGCGCGGTGTCGATCCGGTAGAAGTCGGCGGTCGGCGTCACGAGGTCGCTGATGCCCTCGATGCCGAGCTCCGCGCCCTCGGGGACGAAGGACCCCTCTGCGGGCGGCACCGCCCGGGTGGGAGCGGGCAGCGTGATCGACGAGCGCTGCTGCGTCACGGCCGACTGGGAGGAACGCACCCCGGTGGCAGCGGCGCCGGCGGCGACGGCGACGACGGCCGTGCCTCCGGCGCCCTGGAGGAACCGGCGCCGGGCCGGGAGCGGGTCCTCCCCGCCGACGTCGGCCGTCCACGCCCAGGTGCGCAACGCCCGGACGAGCGCGGCCAGGACGAGGATCGCGACCAGCGCGGCGACCGCGGGGGCCACGAGGGAGACGGTGGAGGACTGCGGCCGCGAGGCGACGGCGAGGGCGCCCAGGATCCCGAACCCGACGATGACGGCCCGGCCCGCGAAGGCCCGCCGGTACTCGAGCACACCGGCGGCGAGGGCGATCCCGACGATGACCGCCGCGATCGTCGCGAGGAGGACGGCTTTGTCCGCGGTCCCGAACCAGGCGATCGCCCAGTCCTTGACGGCCGGGGGCACGACGTCGATGACGGCGGACCCCACCGCGCCGACCGGGGTGACGGAGGGGCTCAGTGCGGCTGCCGCCAGTTCCCCGCCGATGACCCCGAGCACCACCGCCAGCGCACCGGAGACGGCTGCCCACGCGGGGCGTCGCATGCTCACTGGGGGAACTCCTGCCTGTCGGTCGCGGCCCGGCCGGTCCGCTGTGCGGGCCCGGCGGGTCCGTTCCTTACACGACCGCCGACGGCGCGGGGTTCCCCGCCTTCTACAGGGTCGCGGTGCAGCGTGGAACCCCGCACGCCCGCGCGCTCCCCGGGTAGGTCAGGGCCGTCGGAGGGCGTAGCCTCGTCTCCATGGGAATTCAACTGGGAATGCCGCGTACTGCCCGCGGGCGCGCGATCGAGGGCCTCCTGGACACCCATGGCCGGCAGGCGACGGACATGCGGCTGTCGCTGACCGACAAGTGCAATCTGCGGTGCACCTACTGCATGCCGGCGGAGGGGCTGAACTGGCTGCAGAAGGACCAGGTCCTGTCGCGCGAGGAGATCGTCCGGCTGGTACGCATCGGCGTCGATCTGCTCGGCATCCGTGAGCTGCGCCTGACCGGCGGCGAGCCCCTCGTCCGGGCCGACCTGCTCGACATCATCCGGGACATCCGTGCCAACCACGCCGACCTGCCGATCTCGATGACGACCAACGCCCTGGGCCTGGACCGCCGTGCGGTGCAGCTGAAGGAGGCCGGACTCACGCGCATCAACGTCTCGATGGACTCCCTGCACCCCGAGACCTTCGCCCAGCTCACACGTCGACCGTTCCTGGACCGCGTGCTCCGGGGCATCGAGGCGGCCGCCGACGCCGGGCTGGGCCTCGTGAAGATCAACGCCGTGCTGATGCGCGGCATCAACGACCACGAGGCGCCCGATCTCGTGGAATGGGCTGTGTCCCGCGGGTTCGAACTGCGCTTCATCGAGCAGATGCCCCTCGATGCCGACCACGGGTGGACGAAGGAGGGCATGGTGACCGCGGCGGAGATGCGCGCGCTGGTCGAGACCCGTTTCGTTCTCACCCCCGACCCCCGGAACCGCGACGGCGCGCCCGCCGAACGGTGGGAGGTCAGGGCGAAGGCCGCACCCGACGTCGTCCTCGGGACCGTCGGCATCATCGCGTCGGTCACGGAACCGTTCTGCGCCGACTGCCGACGGACGCGGGTGACGGCCGAGGGCAAGATCATGAGCTGCCTGTTCTCCCACGAGGAGACGGACCTGCGCGACCTCCTTCGCTCCGACGCGGACGACGAGGCCGTGGCGCAGCGGTGGCGTGACGCCATGTGGCTGAAGCCGCGGGCGCACGGCATGAGCCACACGGGGCTCGGCGCCGACGACTTCGTCCAGCCCGACCGGTCGATGAGCGCCATCGGTGGCTGAGGTGCTGGTGAGATATTTCGGAGCGGCGAAGGCCGCAACCGGCGTCGGTGAGGAACGACTGGCCGGGAACCGCACGCTCGGGGCCGTGCTCGACGAACTGCGCGCGCGCCCGGCCTCGCCCGGTGCGCCGTCGCTGACGACGGTCCTCGACCGGAGCAGTTTCCTGCTCAACGAGATCGCGCTGCGGGACAGCTCGACCGTCCTCGGCCACGACGACGTGCTGGACGTCCTGCCGCCCTTCGCCGGCGGCTAGGGAGCGGCGGAGCCCTCGATCAGCGTCTGGTCGCGGCCCTCGGGGGCGTCGCCTGCCGGCGCGAGCACCCCGTCGACGGTGACGCGGTACCAGTAGATGGCCTTGTGATCGATGCTCAGGTCCACCGGATGCCCCCGGTGGTAGCTCATGCCGCAGGTCTCCTCCCCCCAGACCTCGACGTGGACGACCCGCTCATGGGCGGCGAGCCCGCGGTCCTCGACGGCCTTCTGCGCGTAGCGCATCAGGACCAAACCTTCGATGTAGCCTGCTCCCGCCGCACGCAGGAAGCTGACGGTCTCGTACCGCGGGTAGGCCGTCATGGCGTGGCACCGTCCCTATGTCGGGCCGAGCGCCGTGGGGAAGTACTTCCATTCACGGCGGAACCGCTTCTCGGCACGCAGGGCAGCGATCTGTTCGAAGGCGTGCAGCCGGCCGTAGGTGAAGCCGTTCTCGCCCTGCTGGGCGGCTGCGGCGCCCAGACGGCGCAGCAGGTCACGGGTCACGACGCTGTCCTGGTGCTCGCCGAGGATCTTCTGGATCCCCACGGCGGCATCGGTCACGCGCGCGATCTTCTTCCGGCCGAGCGGGGCCGCGGCTTCGGCCGCGTGCCGCAGCCGTTTCGCCTCCTTGCGCGCCTCGTGGAGGGCGGGGTGGTCGCCCATCCCGGCCGGATGGTGCCTGGCCTCGTGGACCGCCGCGCGCAGTCGGCGCATGTCGTGGTGGAGGAGATCCGGGATCACTCCGGCCGCCGGTTCGGCGGCCCGGGCGGTCAGTGCCGGGGCTGCGAGCAGCAGCTCGAAGGCGTCGATCAGCCGGAGGTAGCGCTTCCCGTCCAGCGCCTTGAGAGCCCGTGCGTGGGCCTTCCGGTAGTCGCCCCCGAGCTCGAGGTCCACCCGGCGCTCGACCGGCCCCAGCAGGAGTTCGACCGGCTCGTCGGCGAGCATCTTCCGGAGGCGCGCGTGCATGACCTCCGCGTCCCGCGCCCTGCCGAGAACCCCGGCGACCCATTTCAGTTCCTCGCGCAGATGCTGGACTGCGTCGGCGTCGTCCAGCAGGGACCGGTAGGTGCCCAGGACCGACCGCGCGCGTCGGGTGGCGACCCTCATGCGGTGAATCGCGTCGGGCGCGTCCTGCCGCACCAGGGGATCCTGGTGCTCGAGCGCCGTCAGCTGCTCGTGGAGGTAGGCCAGCAGGACGTCCCCGGCCGTACCGTCCGGCGCGGGCGCGGGGCGTCCCTCCCTGGCGGGGAGCAGGGAGCCCAGGGTCCGCTCCAGCTTGGAGGTGTGCGCGGCGGGCCGGGCACCGGCACCGGTCACCCGGGCCTGCGCGGCGTCGAGCAGGTCCCTCGACCCGTCGACGAGCTCGATCTCCCATTCACGCCAGTGCGCACCGGTCGATGCGGGACGCAGGACCTCCGCCTCCACCCGGTCGTCCGAGAGGTCGGCGAGGACGGTGTTCCCCTCACCGTAGAGGCGGTGCACGATGCGTCGCGTCGTCAGGCGCGCGACGGGCACCAGCGGCTTGTCCCTGATGTGCACCCGGACGAGGTCCAGCAGCGACGCGGGGACGCCGTCGGCCTTCCTGCCCAGCGGCGCGTGGTGTTCGTGCCGTTCGTCGGGACCGGCAGGGAGTTTCAGATGCCACCCGGCATCCTCGCCCCCGGTTCGTCGTCGCACCGTGATGCGCCGCGAGGCGAGCCGGAAGTCCTCGGTGTCGAAGTACTCGGCCTGGAGTGTGTGCTCGACAGGCTGGTCGACCTTCCCGATCCCGGGCAGGTCGTGCAGTACGGGAACCGCGGCGTCGTCGTCGACGTCGAATTTCCGCTCGATCTCTATCGCGGGATCGGAACCCATAGGGCACTGTATATCGGCACACCCGGGGGCGCCAGCAGGCCGGAAGCCCGTATGTCGCCCGACGCCGTGGGCGCTGCTCCCGTCCTGGGCCTGCCTGGGGGGAGGGCGACGGATCCGCCGTCAGGATGCGTGCGGGCACCCCGTCAACCAGGGGAGGGCGTGGGCCCGGTGCAGGAAGTACCGGGTGGGATACGGTGGATCGTGGACCTCGGCGAAGAACGCCGCGAGCGCCTTGTCGACGGCGGTCGGTCCGACGATCGCCATCGCCGCGATGTTCAGTTCCCGGGCGAACCGGAGGAGGGCGGTCCTGCTGAGGGTCACCATGCCGTTGAGCTCGACGAGCATCGGTGGGCACACGTTCCGGCTGATCGCGTCGGCGCGCTGGATGAGCGCGGTGGCATCCGTGTCCCCCACACTCGTGCCGGCGAACCATTCGACCCAGAGGACGCCGTCCCGCATCGTCGCCGTGAAGGCTGTCTCCGCCGCCTGCGGTTCCTGATCGATCATCATTGCTTCCCCTCCGTCACCATGGTCGGCCTCCGTCGCAGACTATCGGCTTCGTCAGCGCGGCTACGCGAGGCGGGACACCGGGTCGGGCAGATGACCTGTCAGCCAGGTCAGCGCCGCCTCCTCGTCCGTGAAGAACCGGACCTCGTGCACCGATTGCTGCACGGATGCGGCGATGACCCGGTCCACGGGGGTAGCGCCGAGCATCGCAGCGGCCAGGACCCTGAACTCCGAGCCGTAGGCGGCCCGCGCGCCGGCAGTGATGGTCAGGATGTGGCGCATGTCCACCAGGACCGCGTACGGGACATGTCCTACCAGCTCCAGGCTCTGCGCGAGGACGTCCCTGGCGTCGGCCTCCTGTACTTCGGTCTCCGACGCCCAGGTCAGGCGGACGAGTCCCGGGCGGAGCAGCCGGAGCGTGGCCCTGCCGTCGGCGGCGGATACCTGCACCGTCCGGCCGTAGCCGGTCGTCAGCACCGGGCCCGCGCCAGGGCGCGCTGCTTGCTCGATCCCACGATCGTCGATACGTATCAGCTCCCAGGCCGCAGTGGTGGTCAGGTTCTCATCCTACGAACCCGGGAGGTCCGTGATGACCTAGGCACCCGCAGCTTATCCGCAACTTGTCCGCACGGTCGTGGGCGGTCGGCAGCCCTGCCCGCCCGGCGTCCCGCTGGGCTCTCTCACGTGAAGACGTGGAGGAACCGGAGGACCACGGAGGCGGCGACGCCGATCCAGGTCAGGACGACGATGGGTCCTACCCAGGCTGCGAGGGTGCGCGTGAGTCCGGCGGGTGCGGGGATGATGCCGTGGACGAGGTTGCGGACGGTGGTGAGGACGACCAGGGGGATCATCGCCGTCCACACGACCATGCAGTAGAGGCACAGGATGTAGATGTCGAAGAGGGCCTGGCTCCACAGCCAGGCCGCGAAGACCCCGCCGAGGGTGACGCCCGCCTGCAGGCCCACCCAGTACCAGCGGCTGAAGCGGGCTCCGGCGAGCAGGGCCATGCCGGTGGTGATGACGACGGCGAAGCCCACGAGGCCGATGAACGGGTTGGGGACGCCGAAGACTTCGGACTGCCAGGTCTCCATGACCCGCCCGCAGGAGACCCACGGGTTGATGTCGCACCTGGTGACGTGGTCGGGGTTCCGGTAGAGCTCGAGCTTCTCGAGGATCAGGATGCCGGCTGCACCCCAGCCGATGGCCCCCGTGACCACGAGCATCACCCCGAACGGGATGCGGCGTGCGAAATCGGGCAGCGAGGCCACGTCGTCGTGCCCCGGTGCCGGACCCTGATCGCTGATGGGCGCCACGGTGCTCAGTCCGCGATGGCGGTCTCGATGAGGCTACGGAATTCCTCGATCGTGGCCGGCTGGATCTTCCGTCCCTCGAGGAAGAACGTCGGGGTCCCCTCGACGTCCAAGGCCATCCCGTCGGCCTTGTCCGCATTGACGCGCTCCATGGTGGCCGGGTCCGCGATCGCCGCGTCGTAGGCGGCCATGTCCAGGCCGAGGTCCTCGGCGTAGCTCCTGAAGAGCGGGGACCTGTCCTCGTCGGTGTGGCTCCACTCGGTCTGCGTCTCGTACATGCGCGCGTGCATCTCCTTGAAGCGCCCCTGCTGCGCGGCAGCCTCGACGGCCGCGGCTGCGGCCCCGGAGTTCGGGTGGCCGGGCAACGGGAAGTACCGGGAGACGACCGTCAGGTTCTCGCCGTACTCCTCGGAGAGGTCCTCCACCACCGGGTACGCGGCCAGGCAGGCTTCGCATTCGAAGTCGAGGAACTCGACGAGGACGGCCTTCTCGTCCGGCGCTTGGGACAGGCGGTGGCTGTCCGGACGGACGATCTCCGCGGCGCCTGCCGCCGTCCCGGTCGTCCCGCCCTCGTCCTCGCCGGGCGCGTTCACCAGGATCAGCAGACCGATGACGACGGCGACGACGGCGAGCATCCCGATCGCGATCCGGTTCGGGAGGCTCAGGCCCTTCGTGGCGGGCGTCCCGGTGGGAGCGGGGGCCGTCATGCCCGTCAGGCGCCCTGGACGGCGAGGTCCGCCTCGGAGTCGAAGGGCCCGACGACGACGGTGGTGCGCGGCGCGGCGGCGAGCTCCCGCGCCAGGGCCTGCACGTCCTCGGCGGTGACGGACCGGATGCGGTGCAGGGAGGCGTCCATGTCGACGAACTCCCCCGAGACGAGCTCCGAGCGGCCGAGCCTGGACATGCGGGAACTGCTGTCCTCGAGGGCCATGACCAGCCCGCCCGAGAGCTGCCCCACCGCCTTGCGGAGCTCCTCGGCATCGATGCCGTCGGCGGCGAGGCGGTCCAGTTCGGCGCCGAGCAGGTCGATGACCTGGGCGGTCTTGGCCGGCGAGCACCCGGCATACATGCCGAAGTAGCCGGCATCGGCGTAGGCGGCCGAGAAGGAGTAGGTGGAGTAGACCAGTCCCCGCTTCTCGCGGATCTCCTGGAACAGGCGCGAGGACATGCCGCCGCCGAGGACCGCGTTCAGGACGCTCATCGCGAACCGGCGCTCGTCCGTCGCCGTCAGGGAGGGGCAGCCGATCAGGATGTTCGACTGCTCGACGGCGCGCCGGATCACGTGGACGCCCGTCGACCCCTGGACAGGGACCTCGGTCGTCCGGCGGCGTGGGACGGGCAGCGCGCCCTCGTCGAGGGTCCACCCGGCCGTCTCGAGCGCTTCCTGGACGAGGCGGCAGACGACGTCGTGATCCAGCCCGCCCGCGGCGGTGACGACCAGCTCGGAGGGGGTGTAGTAGCGGCGGTAGTGCGCGAGCACGGAATCGCGCGGCACGGCGCGGATCGCCTCGGGCGTCCCGCCGATCGGCCGGCCGAGCGGGTGCTCCCCCAGCACCAGCTCGACGAATCGCTCGTGCGCCACGTCCGCGGGATCGTCGCTGTCCATCGCGATCTCCTCGAGGATCACGTCCCGCTCCTGCTCGAGCTCTTCCGGGTCGAGCACGGCGGAGGTGACCATGTCGGCGATGACGTCGATGGCCATCGGCAGGTCCGAGTCGAGGACCCGGGCGTAGTAGCAGGTGTTCTCCTTCGCGGTCGCGGCGTTGGATTCGCCGCCTACCTCGTCGAAGGCCGACGCGATGTCCATCGCGCTGCGGCGCGTGGTGCCCTTGAACAACAGGTGCTCGAGGAAGTGGGTGGAGCCGTGCTGGCCGTCGGCCTCGTCGCGGGATCCGACGCCGACCCAGAAACCGATCGTCGCGGACCGCTGGCCCGGCATGGCCTCGGTGAGCACGCGGACGCCGCCGGGCAGCACGCTGCGCCGCACCACGTTGCCGCCCGGATCACCGGCCACGAACGTGGGATCGGAGCCCTCCAGACCGGTATGGAGGGTGGGGAGCAGGGGCAGGGACACTACGGAGGACAGGGACATCCTGGACTTTCTGATCTGTCGACTGGTCGGGAAACGGCAGACGGCCCCGGCGCCGATCGAATGGATCGGAACGCGCCGGGGCCGTACGGTGCTCAGGAAGAGCGGGGCAACAGGTCAGTCGTCGCCCTCGGTGGCCTCGGGCAGCTCGATGCCGGCGTCCTCGGAGAGATCCTCCGCGACGACGGGCGAGAGCGAGAGCTTTCCGCGGTCGTCGACCTTGGTGATCTCGACCTGGACCTTCTGGCCCACGGAGACGACCTCGTCGACGTTGTCGACGCGCTTTCCACCGGCGAGCTTGCGCAGCTCGGAGATGTGCAGCAGGCCGTCCTTGCCGGGGGTCAGCGAGACGAAGGCACCGAAGGTCGTGGTCTTGACGACCGTGCCCAGGTAGCGCTCACCGATCTCGGGGACCTGCGGGTTGGCGATGGCGTTGACGGCGGCGCGCGCGGCTTCCGCCGACTCGCCGTTCGTCGCGCCGATCAGCACGGTGCCGTCGTCCTCGATCGAGATGTCCGCCCCGGTGTCCTCCTGGATCTGGTTGATCATCTTGCCCTTGGGGCCGATGACCTCGCCGATCTTGTCCACGGGGATCTTCACCGAGATGATCCGCGGTGCGAACTCGGAGAGCTCGTCCGGGGTGTCGATCGCGGCCTGCAGCACGCCCAGGATGTGCAGGCGTGCCTCGCGGGCCTGCTTCAGGGCGGCGGCGAGCACGGACGCGGGGATGCCGTCGAGTTTCGTGTCCAGCTGGATCGCCGTGACGAACTCGGACGTTCCGGCGACCTTGAAGTCCATGTCGCCGAAGGCGTCCTCGGCACCGAGGATGTCCGTCAGGGCCGCGTAGCGGGTCTGTCCGTCGACGACGTCGGAGACGAGGCCCATCGCGATACCGGCCACCGGGGCGCGCAGGGGGACACCGGCGTTGAGCAGCGACAGCGTGGAGGCGCAGACCGAGCCCATCGACGTCGAGCCGTTGGAGCTCAGCGCCTCGGAGACCTGGCGGATCGCGTACGGGAACTCCTCGCGGCTCGGCAGGACGGGCACGAGGGCGCGCTCTGCGAGTGCTCCGTGGCCGATCTCGCGGCGCTTCGGCGAACCGACGCGGCCGGTCTCACCGGTGGAGTAGGGCGGGAAGTTGTAGTTGTGCATGTAGCGCTTGCGCGTGACAGGCGACAGCGAGTCGATCTGCTGCTCCATCTTGAGCATGTTCAACGTGGTGACCCCGAGGATCTGGGTCTCGCCGCGCTCGAAGATCGCGGAGCCGTGCACGCGCGGCAGGACCTCGACCTCGGCGGTGAGCTTGCGGATGTCACTCAGGCCGCGACCGTCGATGCGGACCTGGTCCTTCAGGATGCGCTGGCGGACGACGGCCTTGGTCAGCGAGCGGAAGGCTGCGGAGAGCTCCTTCTCGCGTCCCTCGAACTGGCCGCCGAGGGCGTCCATGAGCTCGGCCTTGAGGGCGTCGGACGCACTCTCGCGCTCCTGCTTGTCGCCGATCTGGAAGACCTGTCCGAGCTTCTCGGCTCCGGCGGACTCCACGGCGGCGTAGACGTCGTCCTGGTAGTCGAGGAAGACGGGGAACTCGACGGTCGGCTTCGCGGCGCGGGCGGCGAGGTCGGCCTGCGCCTCGCACAGCGCGCGGATGAACGGCTTCGCGGCCTCGAGGCCGTCGGCGACGATCTCCTCGGTGGGAGCGGTCGCGCCGTTCTCCTTGATGAGGTTCCACGAGTTGTCGGTCGCTTCGGCCTCGACCATCATGATGGCGACGTCGTCACCGGCGATGCGTCCGGCGACGACCATGTCGAAGACGGAGTTCTCGAGCTCGGAGTGCTTCGGGAAGGCGATCCACTGGTCGGTGCCGCTGCCGTCGGAGACGAGGGCGACGCGGACGCCACCGATCGGGCCCGAGAAGGGCAGGCCGGAGAGCTGCGTGGACATGGACGCGGCGTTGATGGCCACGACGTCGTAGCGGACGTCGGGATTGATCGCGAGGATCGTGACGACGACCTGGACCTCGTTGCGGAGTCCCTTGACGAAGGCGGGGCGCAGCGGGCGGTCCATGAGGCGGCAGGCGAGGATGGCCTCCGTCGAGGGGCGGCCTTCGCGGCGGAAGAACGAACCCGGGATGCGGCCCGCGGCGTACATGCGCTCTTCGACGTCGACGGTCAGCGGGAAGAAGTCGAAGCCTTCGCGCGGGTGCTTGCCGGCCGTGGTGGCCGAGAGCAGCGCGGTGTCCTCGTCGATGTAGACCATGGCGGAGCCGGCGGCCTGCTGGGCGACGCGACCGGTCTCGAACCGGACGGTGCGTGTTCCGAAGCGACCGTTGTCGATCACTGCTTCGGCGAACTGAATTTCGGGACCCTCCAAGAGAGTCACCTCCGTTTCCTGGTAGACGGAGGCAATCGGCACCCGACGTGGGCCGTCCCTCATGGACGCCCCACAGCACCCGGTCTTCGATCGAGATCCACGGAACGGCGTTCCGGAGATCACTACCGAGGACCGCGAATGCGTGGTGCCGATCGACTCCTGTTGTGCGTGGGGTACTTCCTGCTATTACCAGCGAGAAGGCGGCTCCCCTCGGTGGAGAGGATGCCGCCTTCTGATGCTACTTATCGACGCAGACCCAGGCGCTCGATGAGCGTCCGGTAGCGCGTGATGTCCGTGTCCCGCAGATAGTCCAGCAGGCGACGGCGGCGACCGACGAGAAGAAGCAGGCCACGACGCGTGTGGTGGTCGTGCTTGTGCATCTTCAGGTGCTCGGTCAGGTCGAGGATACGGCGGGAAAGCATCGCGATCTGGACCTCGGGTGAACCGGTGTCACCTTCGGCCAGGGCGTACGCCTTGATGATTTCCTGCTTGATGGCGGCGTCAAGGGCCACGAGTAACTCCTAGAGTTGTACCGTGAACAGGTGCTGAGCATCGTTTGCACGACGACACAGAAAAATCCAGCCACCACGGACTGCAGCCGGATCTGCGACAAGTCTAGCGTCTGGGCTGATGTTCTGTCGAAAGCAGGCCACGCGCGCGGTCGACGTCGAGCCTCATCTGGTCGATGAGCGCTTCGGGCCCGGTGTAGGTCACCTGTCCGCGCAGCCGTTCGACGAACTCGACGACGACGGACTGCCCGTACAGGTCGAAGTCCTGCACCCGCTCCGGCGGCCGGTTGATGACGTGCGCCTCGACCTGGCGGTCGACGCCGTCGAAGGTGGGGTTCGATCCGACGGAGATGGCGGCGGGCCACCGCGTCCCGGCCTGGTCGGTGAGCCAGCCGGCGTAGATGCCGTCGGCGGGAGTGAATCCCTGTGCGGAGGCGCCGAGGTTGGCGGTCGGATAGCCGAGCTCCCTGCCGCGGGCCGCGCCGTGCACCACGACGCCGCGCACGCGGTGGAGCCGGCCGAGCACGCGGGCCGCGGTTCCCACGTCCCCGGCCTCGAGGGCCTCCCGGACCCAGGTCGAGGAGCAGCGACGGTCGCCGTCGGCGGCCGTGACGTCCGCCGGATAGCCGGCCCCGAAGTCGTCGATGGTGATGACCTCGAAGCCGAGCGTGCGGCCGAGCTCCCGCATGGTGTCGAGGTCCCCGCTGTTGCCCCGGCCGAACCGGACGTCGTGGCCGATGACCACGGCCTTGGCCCGGAGCGCCCGCACGAACACGCGCTCCACGAACTCCTCCGGCGAGTTGGCGGCCAGATCGAGCGTGTAGTGCATCATCAGCAGGGCGTCGATGCCGGTCTCGGCGAGGGTCTCCACGCGGTCGTCGAGGCCCATGATCAGTTCGGGCGCCGTGTCCGGCCGGTGGACCTGCGAGGGGTGCGGATCGAAGGACACGACGACGGCCGCGGCGGATCGTTGCCGCGCCGCCTCGACGACCTGCTGCAGGACGTGCTGGTGTCCCCGGTGCACGCCGTCGAAGTTGCCGAGCGTCAGGACGGAGGGCCCGAAATCCTCGGGCACACTGTCCAGGTCTCTCCAGTAGTACACGCATCTCCTTCGCGGTTCGGCCGATACCCGGAACCGCGGGTGTGGTCCGGCGGGTCGATCGCCGATCCCATTATGGCCGAAGGCCCCGTCACCCATGGCATCCCGGGCCCGGACACCGGCACCCTCTAGCCGCGCTGGGAGAACTCCTTGCGGAGCTCGCTGGTCTTCGCGATGTACTTGTGCCAGACGAGCAGGGCCGCCGGGAAGGCGAGTTCGATGACCATGAGGATGATCAGCAGGTAGTGGGGGGTGCCGGAGAACGCCCACGACAGGACACGCCCGATGCCGCCGACGAACACCATGAGGCACACGAGCCAGAGCATGTTGGCCCACTGGAACTTGATCGCGATCGTGACGAACGCCGCGCCGACACCCACCATCATGGCCGAGTAGAAGCGGAACTGGCTCTCGAGGGTGGGATTGACCGGTGCGCCGTCGGTGTCCGGCAGGCCCGCCGTGCCGAGGATCAGGTAGTAGACGCCGAAGGCGGCGAGGGCCAGTCCCAGCAGGACGACGACGGTACGGAACACGTTCCAGTCACCGCCCGTGGACGCGGCCCGGCCCGCCTTCTTCCCCTTGGCGGGGGCGCCGGTCCTGGCAGTGCCGGCTTTGGGGGTGCTCGCCGTCGTGCCCGACGCCGCGGACGCCGCACCCGCCGTGCCGGACGCCGGGGTCGAGGCTCGCGACGAGGACGGTGCCGGCCCGGCGGGTCGTCCGCCCGGCGCGGAGGAGTCGTCGTGCTCGGGGCTGTTGCTGGTCATGTCGCTCCCTGGGGGCCGGGTGGATGGTGCTCTTCCGTCATACTCTCACGGCGTGCCCGGCCGGTTCCTGCGCAGCCAGAGAAGTCCGAGGACCGGCAGGACGAGCGGGACGAACCCGTAGCCGCGGCCGAAGGCCGACCACACCGTCTCGCTCGGGAACGCCTCCGCGTCGAACACACTGAGCAGTCCCACCGCGATGACTCCCACGAGCTCCGTGGTCACGGCGACGACGGAGACGAGGTAGGCGCGGGCGCCGGGCCGGGCGAGCGAGACGGTGGCGACGATGTACACGACGGCGGCGAAGGCCGACAGCAGGTATGCCAGCGGCGCCTCGTCGAACTTCGTCACGATCTGGAACGCCGCCCTGGCCGTCGCGGCGAGGGCGAACACGCCGTACACGGCGATCAGCAGCCGCCCGGGGCCGCTCGCGCGGTGCGTGCCGTCCGCGTGGTGCGTGCCGTCCGCCGCGGCGGGGACCGACCCGTGCCTCTGCCTGCTCACAGTCCGGCCACCCCGTCCCAGATCTGCTCCATGCGGAAGAGCATGACGAACACGGTCAGCCCGGCCGCCCCCAGCACGAAGTTGCTCCAGCGCGTCTTCTCGAGGATCGCCCACCAGAACGCCCCGACGGGCACGAGCAGTGCGGTGAGCAGGTAGCCCCAGAACTCCCAGGCCTCCCCGAGCACCGGTTCCCCCGCGAGCTGCCGGATCACGGCGCCGACGCCGTAGGCGAGGAGGAAGAGCTCGACGGCCGCGACCGACAGGATCGTGATGTCGTTCGGGGGGCGGCGCAGCACGCCCGCCCCGATGCACAGCAGGGCGGAGACGGCGCACACGAGAGCCCCGATGAGGAAGAAGGGATCCACGCCTATTCCTTGCCCCCGGGCGCGAACACCAGGACGGTCCGGGCGGCGTCCCCGCGGTTCTCGAGCAGCGCCACGAGGGTGCCGTCCGGCGCGTAGGCCGCGACCGGGCCGTCCGGGTCGGCGTTCGGCGCCACCTTCCGGCCGTGGGACACATCGGCGGTCTCGGTGTCCGAGAGGTCGCGGACGGGGAACAGGGCCCGTCCGGCGTCGTCGAGGGACAGCACCTCGAGCTCCTCGGCGAGCTGCTCCAGCGTGCGTGCCTGTCCGATGGTGTACGGGCCCACCTGCGTCCGTCGGAGCGCCGTGAGGTGACCGCCGACGCCGAGCGCCGCGCCGAGGTCGCGGGCGAGGGCGCGGATGTACGTCCCGGAGCTGCACTCCACGGTGACGTCGACGTCCTGGAGGCGGCCGTTGCTCACGCGCCGGATCGCGTGGACGGCGAAGCGGTGGATGGTCACGGGACGCGCTGCGAGGTGGACCTCCTCGCCGGAGCGGACCCGCGCGTAGGACCGCTCCCCCTTGACCTTGATGGCGCTCACGCTGCTGGGGACCTGCTCGATCTCGCCCGTGAGCGCGGCGACGGCGGTGCGGATCTCCTCCTCGGTCACCGCGGCGGCGATGCTCCCGCCGGTGACCTCGCCCTCGGCGTCGTCCGTGAGGGTGGACTGGCCCAGGCGGATCGTGGCGGTGTAGGTCTTCGTGGTGCCCACGATGAAGGTCAGGAGGCGGGTGGCCCGGTTGATGCCGACGACGAGGACGCCGGTGGCCATCGGGTCGAGGGTGCCGGCGTGGCCGACCTTCCGGGTACCTGCGAGGCGGCGCAGGCGACCGACCACGTCATGACTGGTCCAGCCCTGCGGCTTGTCCACGATGATCAGCCCGGAGTGGACCTGCCCCTCATTCACGCCTCCCAGTATATGGTCCGCACCGGGACCGGCCGTGCGCGATAGCATCCTGCGTATGCCCTCCGCTCCAGCCCACGTGGTGAACGTCCCGGTCAACCAGATCCGCGAGATCACGCAGGCGGCGTGGGCTACCCCCGACGCCATCGTGCTCAGCATCGGCGAACCGGGCTTCCCGGTGGCACGCCACGTGCTCGAGGCGGGCATGGCCGCGCTGGACCGGGACGACACGAACTACACCCCCAACGCCGGGATCGCGCCGGCCAGGGCGGCGTTCGCGGAACGGTTCTCACGGCTGGCGGGGGTCGACGACGATCCCTCGCGCGTCTTCGTCGTCGCGGGCGCCCAGCAGGGGCTGCACCTGGCGCTCAGCACGCTCATCGGAGCCGGTGACGAGGTGCTCCTCCCCGATCCGGGCTACCCCACGTTCGCCATGACGGTCGGCCTCCTCGGCGGTGTGCCGGTGCCCTACCCGCTGATGCCCGAGCACGGGTTCCAGCCGCGGATCGAGGACCTGCAGGGCCTGGTCACCGGACGCACGAAGGTCCTCCTGCTCAACTCCCCCTCGAATCCCCTCGGTTCGGTGTTCGACCACGAGCTCACGCGTGAGCTCGTCCGGTTCGCGCACGAGCACGATCTGTGGGTCGTCTCCGACGAGTGCTACGAGGCGTTCACCTACGACGTCCCGCACGTCAGTCCGGCACGCTTCGACGCCGGCGGTCCGGAGGCGGTCCCGGAGGCCCGGGAGAAGCGGGTGATCACGTCGCTGACGCTCTCGAAGACCTATGGGCTGACGGGGCTGCGCATCGGCGCGCTCGTCACGCCCCCGGGCATGGAGCCGCTGCTCAGCAACATCATGGAGGCCACGGTGTCCTGCGTCTCGGCGGCGTCGCAGTACGCCGCCGTCGCGGCGCTCACCGGCCCCCAGGACTACGTCTCGACGGCACTGCGGCACTACCGGGCCAACCGGGACGCGGCGACGGCGGTCCTCGACGGGCTCGGGATCGACTACCTCGACGCCCGCGGCGCCTTCTACCTCTGGGCCGACCTCTCGCACGCGACCGGCGGCGACGTCCGTGCCTGGACACGCTCGTTCCTCGCCGACCGGGGGGTGGCGCTGGCCCCGGGGACGGCTTTCGGCGCCCGCGGCGAGGGCTGGGTGAGGATCGCCCTCTGCGGCCGGACCGGGGATCTCGTCGAGGGACTCTCCCGGCTCCCCGCCCCGCCGAGGACCTGACCCGGCGGGAGTACGCGAAAGGCAGCCGACCCGTGGGGTCGGCTGCCTTTTCCGTTCGGTGCCGGACGGGGTCCGGGACTAGCGTGCCGCCTCGTCGTCCTCCGACGTGCGGTACGGGTCCGCGTCACCCGCGAAGTCGGCGCCCTGCGCGATCGCCGCCACTTCGGCGTCACGCTCGCGTGCCTTCTGCAGGAGTTCCTCGAGGTGGCTGGCGTTGACCGGCACCTCGTCGGGGACGAACTCGAGGGTGGGCGTGAGACGCGCCGTGATGTTCTTCCCGACCTCCGACCGCAGCACGCCGCGGGCGGACTCGAGTGCCATCCGGGTGGCCTGCTGCTCCTCCGGGTCGCCGAGCACGGTGTAGTACAGGGTCGCGTGCTGGAGGTCGTTCGTGACGCGGGCGTCGGTGATGGTCACGGCTTCCAGCCGGGGGTCCTTCACGCGGCGCCGCAGCGCCTCGGCGACGATGACTTTGATGCGCTGCGCGAGTCGCGCGGCGCGAGCCGGATCTGCCATTGCTGTTACTCCTACTGAAGCTGGTCTGGGGAGGAACCCTCGACGGGTTCCGGCGGTCCCGACAGGTCGGGCACCCCGGAGGACCGGGGCGCCCGACCTGCCCTACCTGCTAGGCGCGGGGCTTCTCCCGCATCTCGAAGGTCTCGATGGTGTCGCCTTCCTTGACATCGTTGAACGAGCCGAGGCCGATACCGCACTCGAAGTCGGTACGGACTTCGGTGGCGTCGTCCTTGAAGCGCTTGAGCGAGTCCACGGAGAGGTTGTCCCCGATGACCTTGCCGTCACGCAGGACACGGGCCCTGGTGTTGCGTCGGATGATGCCGGAACGGACGATCGAACCGGCGATGTTGCCGAACTTCGAGGAACGGAACACCTCGCGGACCTCTGCGGTACCGAGCTGCACCTCCTCGTACTCCGGCTTGAGCATGCCCTTGAGGGCGAGCTCGATGTCGTCGATCGCGGCGTAGATGACCGAG
Source organism: Arthrobacter sp. TMS2-4 (assembly GCF_054511075.1). Lineage (NCBI taxonomy): Bacteria > Bacillati > Actinomycetota > Actinomycetes > Micrococcales > Micrococcaceae > Arthrobacter > Arthrobacter sp. TMS2-4. Next base: position 463,867 of record NZ_JBTNDI010000002.1, on the reverse strand, counting down.
TAGAAGCGCATGTCCACGCCCTCACGATCGGCGTAGTCCGCCACGCGCTCCGCCGGCTTCACGTTGAAGCCGATGATGATCGCGTTGTCGACCGTCGCCAGGTTGACGTCGTTCTGCGTGATGGCACCGACGCCACGGTGGATGACGCGCAGCTGCACGCCTTCTCCGACGTCGATCTTGAGCAGCGAGTCCTCCAGGGCCTCGACGGCACCCGATACGTCACCCTTGAGGATGAGGTTGAGGGTGTCGACCTTGCCTTCGGCAACGGCCTGGTCGAAGTCCTCGAGGCTGATGCGCTTGCGGCGCTTCGCGAGGGCCGCGTTGCGGTCCGCCGCTTCACGCTTCTCGGCGATCTGGCGGCCGGTGCGCTCGTCGTCGGTGACGAAGAACGTGTCACCTGCACGGGGCACGTTGGACAGGCCCAGGACCTGGACCGGACGCGAGGGTCCCGCCGTCGTGACGACGTCGCCGTTCTCGTCGAACATCGCACGCACACGGCCGTGGGCCGTACCGGCGACGATCGTGTCGCCGACGTTCAGCGTTCCGGACTGGACCAGCACGGTCGCGACCGCGCCGCGGCCCTTGTCCAGGTTCGCCTCGATGGCGATGCCGCGGGCGTCCTTGTTCGGGTTGGCCCGCATGTCCAGCGCGGCGTCCGCGGTGAGCAGGACGGCCTCGAGGAGTTCGTCGATGCCCATGCCCTGCAGCGCCGAGACGTGCACGAACATGGTGTCGCCGCCGTACTCCTCGGGGACGAGTCCGTACTCGGTGAGCTGGCCCTTGACCTTGTCCGGGTTCGCGCCTTCCTTGTCCATCTTGTTGACGGCCACGACGATCGGCACGTTGGCCGCCTGGGCGTGGTTCAGCGCCTCGACGGTCTGCGGCATGACGCCGTCATCGGCTGCGACGACGAGCACCGCGATGTCCGTGACCTTCGCGCCACGGGCACGCATGGCGGTGAACGCCTCGTGGCCCGGGGTGTCGATGAACGTGATGGCGCGGGGCGCATCCTCGTGGACGTGCTGGATCTGGTAGGCACCGATGTGCTGGGTGATGCCACCGTGCTCGCCCTCGACGACCTTCGTGTTGCGGACGGCGTCGAGCAGTCGCGTCTTACCGTGATCGACGTGGCCCATGACCGTGACGACCGGCGGACGTGCCTCGAGCTGCTCGTCGCCCTCGGCTTCCAGCTCGGCATCGAAGTCGATGTCGAAGCTGCTGAGGAGCTCGCGCTCCTCGTCCTCGGGCGAGACGACCTGGATGAGGTAACCCAGCTCCGTGCCGAGGACCTGGAAGGTGTCCTCGTCGAGTGACTGCGTCGCCGTTGCCATCTCACCGAGGTGGAACAGCACGGTGACCAGCGCGGCCGGGTTCGCCTCGATCTTGTCGGCGAAGTCGGTGATCGACGAACCGCGACGCAGGCGGACGACGGTGTTGCCGTCTCCGCGGGGTACGCTCACGCCGCCCAGCGACGGAGCTGACATCTGCTCCAGTTCCTGCCGCTTCGCGCGCTTCGACTTGCGCTGCTTGCCACGTCCGGCGCCACCCTTGCCGAAGGCACCGGCGGTGCCGCCGCGTCCGCGGCCGCCCTTGCCGAAACCGCCGCCGGCGGGTGCCCCGCTGGGGCTGTTCGGTGCTCCACCGGGTCCGCGGCGCGGACCGGCACCCGCGCCGGGCGCTCCGCGGCCGGGGGCGGCGGGACGTTCGGTGCGGTTGGGCATCATGCCGGGCGTGGGACGCGAGCCGGGGGCTCCGGCGGGCCGGGGCGCACCCGGACGCGGTGCGCCCGGACGGGGTCCACCGGCACCCGCTGCGGGACGGGGTCCACCGGCACCGGCAGCCGGGCGGGGTCCGCCGGCGCCGGCAGCGGGACGCTGCTGGGGATCGTCACGGCGACCCGGCCGGGGCATGCCCTGCGACGGGGCGAACGGGTTGTTGCCGGGACGCGGGGGACGATCCGAACCGCGCTCGGCACCACGGTCGGTGTCGCCACGGCGTGAACCCATGCCCTGCGAGGGCGCGAACGGGTTGTTCCCGGGGCGGGGTGCGCCGCCGGGACGAGCACTCGACGGGCGGGTCGTCCCCGCCGGCGGTGCTGCTGGAGGGGTCGCCGGGCGGGGCGCAGGGCGGGTGCCCTCGCCGGAGCCCTCGGTCTCGCTGTTCTGCGGTGCCGGCGCGGGAGTGTCCTGCGCCGCCGGCGCAGGGGTGCTCGGTGCTGCAGGAGCCGGGGCGTCCTGGGCAGCCGGAGCGGAGCCGTTGGAGAACGGCGATGCCTGCGGTGCGACCGGGGCTTCCGGTGCGGGGGTGCTCGGTGCTGCGGGCGCAGCCGGGGCGGGTGCCTCGGGCGCTGCCTGCGCGGCACCCGGCTTCGGGCCCGGCGAGGGCGCCGACGGGCGTGACGGTGCGGGGGGCGCCGCAGCCGTGGGGGCGGCGTTCGGGAAGGCGCCGCGAAGCTTCTTCACGACGGGGGCTTCAATGGTGGATGACGCTGAACGGACGAACTCGCCCAGTTCCTGCAGTTTCGCAACTGCGTCTTTCGAGGTGATACCGAGCTCTTTCGCGAGCTCGTGTACGCGGACCTTGGCCACATTTCTCCTGTCTCGGTCCGCACCGAGTCAGGCACGAACCGTCTATTTCCTACTGCTGATCCCAGTCGCAAGCGCGTCTGGCAGATCAAAGATCGAGCGCAACGGATTGGTCATCGTTGCGCACTCATCGCTGGGTGCTCATCGGGTTTCCATGAGGGTACTGACCCGCTTTCAGGGAGGACGGTGGGTGCGGAGCGTCCGTCTCGACGCTCCAGGTGTGCCTGGAAGGACGCTGCCAACTGGGCAGTGTCCACCGGCCCGCGAAAGGCCCTCGAGAAGGCTTTCCGCTTGACGGCTGTCTCCATGCATGCCGGGTCGGGATGCAGCCAAGCACCCCGTCCGGATAAGCGGCGCCGCTCATCGATCACGACCGTCATCTGGCCGTCGATCGGTCGTGCAACAACCCGCATCACGTGTGACTGGCGGTCCCGCCGACGGCATCCCACGCACGTGCGTATCGGATGTGCGTCCGTCGTCCGGTGCCCGGAATCGTGTCCACGTGCAGCCTTTTCCGGGCACGACCGGGCGGCAGTCTCGTCCATTCTACCCCTTCTGATCCTGCCGCCGGACCCGCAGGCCTAGGCCTTCGCCGGGGAGGCCTGCTGCGCGGCGTCGGACACAATGTCGATGCGCCAGCCCGTGAGCTTCGCCGCGAGCCGGGCGTTCTGGCCTTCCTTGCCGATCGCGAGGGAGAGCTGGTAATCGGGGACGACGACGCGCGCCGACCGGGTGGCCTCGTCGGTGATCGTCACGGAGGTCACGCGGGACGGCGAGAGGGAGCTGGCGATGAAGGCCGCGGCGTCGTCGTTGTAGTCGACGATGTCGATCTTCTCGTCGTTCAGCTCGTTCATGACCGCGCGGACACGGCTGCCCATCTCGCCGATGCACGCCCCCTTGGCGTTGACACCCGGGACGTTGGCCTTCACGGCGATCTTTGTGCGGTGCCCGGCTTCACGGGCGAGGGCGACGATCTCGACGGTGCGGTCGGCGATCTCGGGGACCTCCAGCTCGAAGAGCTTGCGCACGAGCCCGGGATGCGACCGGGACAGGGTGATGGAGGGTCCCTTCATCCCACGGTGCACATCGACCACGAAGGCGCGCAGCCGGGTGCCGTGCAGGTACTTCTCCCCCGGCACCTGCTCCGGCGGCGGCAGGACCGCTTCAACGGACCCGAGGTTGACCTGGATCATGTGCGGGTTGTTGCCCTGCTGGATCATGCCGGCGACGAGTTCGCCCTCCTTCCCGCGGAACTCCCCCAGGATGTTGTCGTCCTCGGCATCCCGCAGGCGCTGGAGGATGACCTGGCGTGCGGTGCTCGCCGCGATGCGCCCGAACCCGGTGGGTGTGTCGTCGAATTCGCCGACGAGCGCGCCGTCCTCGTCCTTCTCCGTGGCCCAGATGGTGACGTGCCCGGTCCGCCGGTCGAGCTCGGCGCGGGCGGTCTCGTGCGAGCCCGGCGAGCGATGGTAGGCGATGAGCAGAGCCTGCTCGATCGTGGGAACCAGCTTGTCGAGGGGGATCTCGCGCTCGTGCTCGAGCAGTCTCAGCGCGCTCATATCGATATCCATGGGGGTCTCCTTACGCGTGGTGCACGGCGCCGGAGATCTCCGGATCGGCCCCATCGTTGTCGTCGTGGTGTTCATCCTCGAGATGCGCGAATTCGACCTGGACGGTCCCCTTGCGGATCCTGGAAAACTCGAGGGCGAGCAAATCGCCCTGCTTTGGCTTCATGCCCTTCTTGACCGGCAGTTGCGGGATCAGCCGGACCCCGGTGTCCGACACGTCCTGCAGGCGGCCGAGGATCACGTCGCCGGTCACGGGCTTCACCTCGATCAGACGCCCCACGTTGCGGCGCCAGTGCCGCGGTTCGGTGAGGGGGCGTGAGACCCCGGGCGACGAGACTTCGAGATTGTACGGACGATCGTCGTCCTCCAGGTCGTCCATCGCCGTGGAGAGGTCCGTCGAGATGGCGGAGATCACATCGAAACCGACGCTTCCCGTGGTGTCCTCGGGCAGGTCCACGACGACGTGGACCGTGCGGTGGGACCCTGCGACCCTGACCTCGACGTCCTCGAGGAAGAGGTTGTGTTGGTCGACGACCGGCTTCAGCCGTGTCCTGAGACGCTGCGCTTCGTCCCGCAGTTCGGCCTCTGAGGCCGACCTGCTGGTCGAGGCATGATTTTCGTTCCCGGACCGGACCGCCATGGCTGCCTCCCACTCGATGATGTTGTGCTCCAAGAGTAGCGACATTCCGCGGCACCCGGTGTATCGGCCGGGCAAACGGGAAGCTCCGTGACATCATCGGGAACTGTGATGAAGCAGGCGGAGACGGACGGGCGGCAGGCCGGTGCAGGGCGCCGTGGATCCCGTGCCGGACGCCTGGCGCGGCGGGCCCTGGGCCTCGTCGGCCTCTTCATCGGGATGCTCCTCGTGGTCGGCGTCGGGCTGGGCGTCACCTCCCCGGACCCGCAGGAGCGCACCTACTCCGTCTCCGAACAGGCACAGCTGGACGCCGAGGACCGCTACCGCTCCGCGGCCGGTCAGGCGCGCGCCGTCGCGACCGATCCCGCCCTGGCCCCGGAGATCGTGGCGGGACTGGCCGCGGCCGCCGCCGACCTCGACGAACAGGCGGACGCCGTCGCCCTGCCGCGTCCCCCCGGTCCGACGGCGGGGTCCGACGCCGGTGCCGCGGCCCACACCGCACGTGCCACCGACACTGCGACCGCCACCGACACCGCCACCGACACCGCCGACCCGGCGCCGACCGACGTGCTGGCGACCCTCCGCGAGAGCGCCGTGCAGAGCCTTCAGGACGCGGTCCGCGTGGACCCCGGTCCGGGCCGCGTGCTCGCAGCGGCCGGGGCGAACCAGTGGCGGCACGCCCTGCATCTCGGCGGCGCCCTGGGCGTGGACCCGGAGTTGCCCCCGGCCGGCTCACTGACCGCCGCTGATCCGGCCACGGGCTCCGATGCCCCGGCGCCCCCCGAGTGCGCCGGGACCCCGCTGGGCCCCGTCGCCGACCGCCAGGCCCTCCTCGAGGCGAGGACCGCGGAGGACCAGGCACGGTACGCGTACGAGGTCGCTGCCGCGCTGCTCCCCGACCCCGCGCAGGCACTGGCCGCCGCGTCCGCCCATGCGGCGGCTGCGGAGGCGGCGACCCATCGCCTCGCCGCCCTGTGCGTGACCGCAGCCCCAGCCCCGGCCGGCTATGCGATCGGGCCCGACTTCCGCGCCGACCCCCTGGCCGCGACGCGCGCGATCGAACAGGAACGCACCGAGCTCTATGCGGGCCTCATCGCGATGGTGGGTCCGGACGCCCGCGCCTGGGCCGTCGCCTCGTTCAGCGCGGCCGCCCAGCGCAGCTTCGACGCCGGCACGCCGCTGGAAGCCCTGCCCGGCCTTGCCGGCAGCACGGAGGCACCGGACGCCGCCCCCGCGGATCCCACGGAGCATCCCGGTGGCTAGCGGATCACGAGGCGGCGGGAGCGGGCAGCCGTCGACCTCCGGTTCGCGCGCGGCGCTGCCCGAGCTCCCGCCGTCCCTCCTCCGGTCCGCGAGGACGATCGCGGGCGGCCTCCGGTGGACGCGCACCTGGCACCGCCTCCTCGTGGAGCGACTCGAGGACTGGAACCTGGATCTCGACCTCTGCCCGGGGCAGGCCGCGTGGGCGGGGCGGTGCGCCGTCGTCGTGCCGGTGCTGCGGCGCGACGGCGGGCCACCGGCCGTCCTCAAACTGACCATCCCCCACGACGAGGCCCTGCCCGAACCCGATGCGCTGACGCTGTGGGACGGCACGGGCGCGGTCCGCCTGCTGGCGTCGTCGCGGCCCGACTACGCCCTGCTGCTGCAGCGCCTCGACGGGAACCGCTCGCTGCGGGACGTGCCGCTGGACGAGACCCCCGGGCCGTGGGGCACGGTCCTGCGGCAGCTCTGCCTCCGCGCGGGCGACAGTGCGCCCTGGGCGGCCTTTCCCCACCTCGCGTCCGAGGCCGAGCAGTGGACGGACACGCTCCCCGCGCAGTGGGACGATCTCGGCGAACCGTTCCCGCGCTGGCTCATGGAGGCCGCGCTGGAAGTCTGCCAGGCACGCGGGGTCCTCGGCCGGCGGTCGGAACGGGACGTCCTCGTCCACGCGGACCTGCACTACGACAACCTCCTGCCGTCCTCGCCGGGCCGGCTCGGGGACTTCGTCGCCATCGATCCGAAGCCCGTGCTGGGTGACGCGGAGTATTCGGTGGCCCCCATGCTGTGGAACAGGCTCGGCGAGCTCGACCCCGCCGATCCGGCCGGTCACCTGCAGGCGCACTGCCGCGCGCTGGCGGGCGCCGCGGGGCTCGACGCGGACCTGGCGCGGGGGTGGTCCGTGGTCCGCGAGGTCCGCAACGCGCTGTCCTATCTGGCGCACGGCCGGAGCGACGACGCCGACCGGTCACTCTGGGTGGCGAGCTCGCTGCTCGGCCGGACCCTGGACGGGTTACCGCCCGCCGGCCACCTGTCCGTCCTGTGAACGCTCCTCAGTCCCCTGCCGTCAGCGGTCGGATGTTCTCGATCCACACGTCGTAGCCGAGCTTGACGATGAGTGCGCCGACGACGACCAGGAACACGACCCTGATGAAGCGGCTGCCCTGGCTGATGGCCATGCGTGATCCGGTGTAGCCGCCGGCCATGTTCGCGACGCCGAGCAGCAGGCCGAGTCCCCACAGGAGGGACCCGCTGGGCAGGAAGAACAGGAGGGCCCCGAAGTTGGTGGCCATGTTCACGATCTTGGCCTTGGCGCTGGCACCGAGAAAGTTGTAGCCCAGCAGCGTGACCATCGCGATGATCAGGAAGGACCCGGTGCCGGGGCCGATCAGTCCGTCGTAGAACCCGATGACGAGCCCGATGGCGCACGCCGTCGCGTAGTGCCGGGCGCCCTGGTACCGCAGCTTCGTGAGCGTCCCGACGGTGGGCTTCAGCGCGGTGAACACCGCGACACCGACGAGCGCCACCACGATGATGGGCTTGAAGACCGACGCCGGCAGCGACGACGCGAGGACGGCACCACCGAAGCTGCCGAGCAGGGCAACGCCCGCCATGGGCAGCGCCGTCCGCAGATCCGGGTGGGCGCGCCGGTAGTAGGTGATGGCGCTCGTCGTCGTGCCGAAGATGGACCCCATCTTGTTGGTGGCCAGGGCCTCCACGGGGGCGATGCCGGGCACCAGGAGCAGCGCGGGCAGCTGCAGCAGGCCACCACCACCGACGACGGCGTCCACCCAGCCGGCCGCGAAGCCGGCGACGAGCACCAGCAGGATCGTGGCGAGGTGCAGCTCCTCGAGTCCCGAACCTGCCAAGGTCAGTGCGCGGTGAGTTCGCGCAGCAGCGCGGCGGCCCCGTCGACGGCGACGTTCTGCGTCCCGCCGGTGCGCCGGTCCTTGACCTCGAGCACGCCGTCCGCGAGCCCGCGCCCGACGACGACGATGGTGGGCACGCCGACGAGTTCGGCGTCGCCGAACTTCACCCCCGGGGAGACCTTCGGGCGGTCGTCGTAGAGCACCGTCAGGCCGGAGGACTCCAGCTCCGCCGCGAGCTTCTCGGCGGCCTCGAACACCTCGGCGCCCTTGCCCGTGGCGACGATGTGGACGTCGGCGGGTGCGACGTTGCGGGGCCAGATGATGCCGCGGTCGTCGTGGTTCGCCTCGGCGAGGGCGGCGAGGGCGCGCGTCACCCCGATGCCGTAGGAGCCCATGGTCACCGTGGCCAGCTTGCCGTTGTGGTCGAGGACCTTCAGGCCCAGCGCGTCGGCGTACTTCCGTCCGAGCTGGAAGATGTGGCCCATCTCGATGCCCCGGGCTGCGACGAGCGGTCCCGAGCCGTCGGGTGCCTCGTCGCCCTCGCGTACCTCGACGGCCTCGACGACGCCGTCCCAGGTGAAGTCACGGCCGGCGATCAGGCCGAACACGTGTTTCCCGTGCTCGTTGGCGCCGGTGATCCACGGGGTGCCGCTGACCACGCGGGGGTCCACGAGGTAACGCAGGCCCGTTGCGGATGCGGCGCCGAGCACGGCTGTCTCGGGCGTCAGGCCCGGACCGATGTAGCCCTTCACGAGGCCGGGGTGCTTCCTGAGTTCCTCGTCCGTGGCGGCCTCCACCGCGACCTCGCCGCCGGTCTCCAGATGGCCCGCGATGTTCGCCTCGATGCGCTTGAGGTCCACGGTGCGGTCACCGGGCACGCCGACGACGACGATCTCGCGCTCCCCTGTCGGCAGGACGGCTGCGAGTACGACGTTCTTCAGGGTGTCCGCGGCGGTCCAGGGCCGGTCCGCGCGGGGGGTCGTCGTGTTGGCGGCGGCCACGAGCGTGTCGATGGTCGGCGTGTCCGGGGTGTCGAGCACCTCGGCCGCCGGGGCGTCGGTGTAGTCGACGGCGTCGGGGACCACGGTGGTGACGGCCTCGACGTTCGCGGTGTACCCGCCCGCCGACTGGACGAAGGTGTCCTCGCCGATGGGCGTCGGGTGCAGGAACTCCTCGCTCTTCGAGCCGCCCATGGCACCGGCGGTCGCGGTCACGGGGATGACCTCGAGGCCCAGGCGCTCGAAGATGCGCAGGTAGGCCGCCCGGTGGAGCTGGTAGCTGGCCTCGAGACCCTCGTCGTCGATGTCGAAGGAGTAGGAGTCCTTCATGATGAACTCGCGGCCGCGCAGGAGCCCTGCGCGGGGGCGCGCCTCGTCGCGGTACTTGGTCTGGATCTGGAACAGGCTCACCGGGAGATCCTTGTACGAGCTGTACAGGTCCTTCACGAGGAGCGTGAACATCTCCTCGTGCGTGGGCGCCAGGAGGTAGTCCGCGCCCTTGCGGTCCTGGAGGCGGAAGAGGCCGTCGCCGTACTCGGTCCAGCGGCCCGTGGTCTCGTAGGGCTCCCTGGGCAGCAGCGCCGGGAAGTGGACCTCCTGGGCGCCCATGGCCTCCATCTCCTCACGGACGATGCCCTCCACACGCGCGAGGACCTTCAGGCCCAGGGGCAGCCAGCTGTAGATGCCCGGGGCCGCGCGCCGGATGTAGCCGGCCCGGACCAGGAGGCGGTGGCTGGCGACCTCGGCGTCGGCGGGGTCATCACGCAGGGTGCGCAGGAAAAGGGTGGAGAGTCGTAAGACCACGCGGGTGTCCGTTCGTATTCATCGAGCGCTTCACGCCCCCGCCGTCCGGCGGGAAACAACAGGTACCAATCTAGCCGGTCCGCCCGCCCCGACGCCGTCACCTGCGCTCCGAGGGGGCCTCAGAAGAGGATCGTGGCGAAGGTGTCCACCTGCTCGAAGCCCACGCGCTTGTACGCCGCGAGGGCACGCGCGTTGTACGAGTTCACGTACAGGCTGACGGTGGGTGCCAGCGAACGGGCGGCGACGACGACGCCGGCCATGTAGGCGGCGCTGAGGCCCCGGCCGCGGTGGTCGGGGTGCACCCAGACCCCCTGCACCTGGACGGCCTGCAAGGACACGGTGCCGAGCTCGGCCTTGAAGATCACCGTGCCGTCGTCGTCGAACGCCGCCAGGGAGTGCCGGCGACCGATCAGCGAGGCGACCCGCCGACGGTAGTGGTCGGACCCGCCGAGGAAGGGCGAGTAGCCGACCTCCTCCTCGAACATCGCCGCGCAGGCGGGCAGGAGGCGGTCGAGCTCGTCGGGCCGGGTGAAGCGCAGATCCGGCGCCGGGGCGACGAGGGGGTCCGTGTCGATGGCCATGAGGGGCTGGGTGGGCCGGATGTCGAACGGCTCGGCGCTGTAGTCCTCGAGGGTCGACCACATGTCCATCACGCCCTCGGACAGGCCGAAGATCGAGGAGAAGGTGCGCCCCGACCGGCCCAGGTGGTCACCGAAGATGGCACCGGTCTCGTCCGTCACGCCGACCGGGACGAGATTGACCCCCGCCCAGCAGGCGGCACGGAGCTCCTGGTGGCGGAACATCCCGATGACCTCGCCGCCGGCGAACGACGGCGCAGCACTGCGCGTGGCTTCGAGATGCGACGCGACGAAGACGTTGGCCACGGGGTCCGCGTTGACGAGGCTCCACAGGTCGGGAGTGTCCGCTTCGCCGAGCACCCGGAACGACCACGGCCCCTCCGGGTCGGGCTGGGGCCTAGCTAACGGTAACCATGGGGCCACCCTGGCCAGCAGTTTCGCCATCAGCCTCCCCCATCTCCTCCGCGATCCGCATGGCTTCCTCGATGAGGGTCTCCACGATCTGGTCCTCGGGCACGGTCTTGATGACCTCGCCCCGGACGAAGATCTGGCCCTTGCCGTTGCCGGAGGCGACGCCGAGGTCGGCCTCGCGGGCCTCGCCCGGTCCGTTGACCACGCAGCCCATCACGGCCACGCGCAGCGGGACCTCCATGCCTTCGAGGCCGGCGGTCACCTCCTCGGCGAGGGTGTAGACGTCCACCTGCGCGCGGCCGCACGAGGGGCAGGACACGATCTCGAGCTTGCGGGGGCGCAGGTTGAGGGACTGGAGGATCTGGTTGCCCACCTTGATCTCCTCGACCGGCGGCGCCGAGAGGGAGACGCGGATGGTGTCGCCGATGCCCTTGGACAGGAGCGCGCCGAACGCGGTGGCGGACTTGATCGTGCCCTGGAAGGCCGGCCCGGCCTCGGTGACCCCGAGGTGCAGGGGCCAGTCGCCGCGCTCGGCCAGGAGCTCGTAGGCCCGGACCATGATCACGGGGTCGTTGTGCTTGACGGAGATCTTGAAGTCGTGGAAGTCGTGCTCCTCGAACAGGGAGGCCTCCCAGACGGCCGATTCGACGAGCGCCTCCGGAGTGGCTTTCCCGTACTTCTCCATGAGGCGCGGATCGAGCGACCCGGCGTTGACGCCGATGCGGATCGAGGTGCCGGCAGCCTTCGCGGCGTCGGCGATCTGCTTGACCTGGTCGTCGAACTTGCGGATGTTGCCCGGGTTCACGCGGACCGCCGCGCAGCCGGCGTCGATCGCGGCGTACACGTACTTGGGCTGGAAGTGGATGTCCGCGATCACCGGGATCTGCGACTTCTTCGCGATGATCGGCAGTGCCGCGGCGTCGTCCGCCGAGGGGCACGCGACGCGGACGATGTCGCAGCCGGTGGCCGTGAGCTCCGCGATCTGCTGCAGGGTCGCGTTGATGTCCGTGGTCGGCGTCGTCGTCATCGACTGGATGCTGATCGGGGAATCGGATCCGACCCCCACCGATCCCACCTTGATCTGGCGCGTCTTGCGCCGGGGAGCGAGGACGGGGGGCGGTGCTGCTGGCATTCCTAGGTTGACCGAGGTCAAAACATCCTCCATGCTGGCGGCCCTGGCCGCACGTGTGACGACATACGTGTCTTCATTATCCACCCGGCAGGACGCCGCGGCGTCCTGCCGGGATGCAGGTCACACGAGGTTGCGGAAGGCTCCGACGACGGGGTTCCATGCGGTGGTCTTGACGGCGGAGATCGCCCCGGCCTGCGCGAACGGATCCTCGCTCACCAGCTGGTGGAGGTCGGCCTCGGTCGGGGAGGCGAAGAGCAGGAGCGCCCCGGTGCCGTCGGCGAACGGGCCCGACGCGAGGACGCGGCCGTCGCCGACGAGCGCTTCGAGCCACTCCCGGTGTGCAGGCCGGTGCTCGGCGCGGATGTGGTCGTGATCGGGGTTGTAGACGTACTCGACGGCAAAGATACTCATGGGTTTCACCCTACGTGACTCCCAGCAGGTAGACCTTGACGATCGTCGCGACGCTCGCGGCCCACAGCAGGGAGGTCAGTGTGCCGATGATGAACCGCTCCGCCGCGGCGGGGGTCTCCTTCAGCTCGGCATAGCGTCCGAGGGCCTTCACGGCTACGACGTAGGCGATCGCGACGGGCTGGCCGCCGAGGATGGCGACGGTCACTGCGAGGCGCTCGAGCACGCCGATGACCAGCCCGCCGCGGAGCACCCCGGGCGGGAGGGCATCGATCGGCGCCTGCGGCGGATGTTCCGGAGGCTCCGGCATCTCGAGCTGCGGCTGGTCCGCCGGTTCGGGGAGTTCCCTGCGCCGCTCCGCGGTGTCCACCGATCGCGCCAGGCGCAGCACGAGCATGGTCACGGGATACCCCAGGCCGCCCGCGGCGACGAGGGCCACCGCGATCCACAGAGCCTCCACCGCTACCTCCTGAACCGTCGTCGACCGCACCGGTCGTCCATCCTGTCTACCGCACGCCACCCCCTGATTGGGGCAGGGCGTCGTCGGGCCGGTCGGCGCCGGGAATCATTCCTCCCGGTCGGTCCAGGCCAGGAGGCGTGCCGCCGCATTCCGGACCGCACGCTCCTCGTGCCAGGCCGCACGGGCGGCCGCCTTGCTCACGGCCTGCGGACTGATGCCGAGGCTCCGTGCGACAGCGGTCTGGGTGCCGCGCTCGCCGGGCTGCAGGAGATCGAGGATGCGCCACTCGGCCTCGGAGCGCCCCATGATGTGCCGGCCGAGCAGCGCGAGGACGCCTTCGGCCTCCACTGCGACATCGGCGCGGCCGTCCGGCCCCTCGACGGCGAGCGGCGCTCGGTCACCGGTCTTCTTCGCCCGGTCCACGGCCTTCCTGGCGGCGACGAACGCGGACCCCCGACCTTCCCGCGGCGACGCCGGGAAGGGTTCCTCCACTCCACCGACGCCGATCCCCACGTACCAGCCGCCCGCACGAAGGCAGAGCAGGACGGCGTCGACGACGTCGGCGGGATCGATGAGGGCGCCCTGCGCCTCGTCCCCTACCGAGCGCTCCCAGGGCAGGACGGCGCGGATGGGCTGCAGGAGGTCCAGCAGCTCCGGGATCCGGTCCGGGGAGGTGCGGCTGGCGGCCTGGTCGATCGTGAGGACGAACATTCTTCAACCGTATGAGGTTGAATTCGTAATTACAACCGGCTAGCCGAAGAGATCGACCGGCTTCACGATATCGGCGTAGATCAGCAGGACGCCCATGCCCAGCAGGAGGATCGCGACGGCGTAGGTGAGCGGCAGCAGCTTCGCCATGTCGAACGGTCCCGGATCCGGGCGCTTGAACAGGCGGGCGACGCCGCGGCGGAGCCCCTCCCAGAGCGCTCCGGCCACGTGCCCGCCGTCGAGCGGCAGGAGCGGGATGAGGTTGAACACGAACAGGGCGAGGTTCACGCCCGCGACGAGTCCGACGAGGGTCGCGGCGCGGGAGGCGACGGGGATCTCCTCCATCGCGGAGATCTCCCCGGCGATCCGGCCGACGCCGACCACGCTGATGGGGCCCTCCGGGTCACGCGGGGCGTCCGAGAACGCCGCCTGGCCCACCTCGATCACGCGCTGCGGCAGGTTCAGCACCACGCCGGCCACGCTCGCGAGCGAGTCGCCGACGGCGGGAAGCACCTCCGTGGCGGGCTGGGGCACGAGCTCCTGCGTCGAGCCGACGCCGATGAAGCCGACCTCCTGGGTGAGTGCGGTGCCGTCGTCGTCGACCGCTGCGGTCCCGTCCTCCGCAGCGACGGGCCGTTCCGTCAGCAGGGGCGTGATCGTGGAGTCGATTCTCTCGCCGTCGCGGACGTAGGAGATGCCGACCTCGCGTCCGGCCGCGTCCCGGATCCAGCCGGACAGCTGGTCCCAGTCGGTGACGTCACGTCCGTCGAAGGCGACCACGCGGTCGCCGGGCTCCAGGCCTGCCTGGAAGGCGGGGGCGGCGGGGTCGTCGGGTCCGCAGTCGGTCTGGCCGGTGGCCGCCTGCTGGCTGGCGGGGACCACGCAGCGGTACACCTCGGCGACCGTCGTGGTGGCCTGGGCGGTCCCGAACCCCATGATGAGGACCGCGAAGAGGACGACGCCGATGAGGAGGTTCATCAGCGGGCCGCCGAGCATGATGATGATGCGCTTCCAGATGGGCAGCTTGTAGAAGACGCGGTCCTCGTCGCCGGGCTGCAGCTGCTCGGCCGCGGCGCGGCGTGCGTCGTCGGACAGTTGCTGGAAGACGCCCGTGCTGGACTGGCGGACGGCACCGGCCTCCGTCGCCGCGGGCGGGAACATGCCCACCATCGCGACGTAGCCACCCGCCGGGATCGCCTTGAGCCCGTATTCGGTCTCGCCGCGGCGCTTCGACCAGACGGTGGGGCCGAAGCCGACCATGTACTGGGTGACCCGGACCCGGAAGAGCTTCGCGGGCACCAGGTGCCCCACCTCGTGCAGCGCGATCGACGCCGCGATGCCGACGACGACGAACAGCACTCCGATGATGAACAGCAGAACAGTCACAACGTTTCCTTCTGGCCTTGCAGATCCCCTGCACGCTCCGACAGGGGCGCGTCCTCGAGCCCACAACGGACCCGGGCACTCCGGCGTGCCCAGCGTTCCGCCGCGAGGACGGCATCCAGTGTGAGCTCACCGGCGGCGGCGCCCGTGTCCTGGGCGCGCTGCTCCCCGACGACGGCGGAGACCGTGTCCACGATGTCAGTGAAACCTAGAACTCCCCTGTGAAAGGCGTCCACGGCTTCCTCGTTCGCCGCGTTGTAGACCGCCATGCGGGTGCCGCCCTCGGCTGCGGCCTGCTTGGCGAGCGCGACGGCGGGGAAGGCGTCGTCGTCGAGCGGCTCGAAGGTCCACTCCTCGGAGCGGCTCCAGTCGCATGCTTTCGCCGACCCGGGCACGCGGAACGGCCAGCCCATGCCGAGCGCGATCGGGAGGCGCATGTCGGGTGGCGACACCTGCGCCAGGGTGGATCCGTCGACGAACTGGACCATCGAGTGGATCACGGACTGCGGATGCACGACGACATCGATGCGCTCGAGCGGGACGTCGAAGAGCAGGTGCGCCTCCACCACCTCGAGGGCCTTGTTGACCATGGACGCCGAGTTGGTGCTGATCACGCGGCCCATGTCCCAGGTGGGGTGGGCGACGGCCTGGCTGGGGGTCACGTGCTGCAGCTGGGCACGGGTCATGCCGCGGAACGGACCGCCCGAGGCCGTGAGGACGAGCCGGTCCACCTCGTCCGCCGTCCCCCCGCGGAGCGCCTGTGCTATGGCCGAGTGCTCGGAGTCGACCGGGACCAGCTGCCCGGGGGCGGCCGCCGCGCGGACGAGGGCTCCCCCGGCGATCAGCGATTCCTTGTTCGCGAGGGCGAGCAGGTGCCCGGCACCGAGTGCGGCGAGGGTGGGCTCCAGTCCGATGGAGCCGGTGATCCCGTTGAGCACGACGTCGGCGTCGGGCCAGGCGGCGACGTCGGCTGCGGCGCGGTCGCCGGCGAACAGGTGCGGGGCGTAGCCGGTGACGCCGGCGTCGTCGGAGGCTTCTCCAATGGCCTTCTCAAGCTCGGCTTCGGTGCCGGATGCGACGCCGACGGCGGGGGCCCGCACGGCGACGGCCTGGCGGGCGAGGAGTTCGAGGTTCCGCCCACCTGCGGTGAGTCCGGCCACGCTGAAGCGGTCCGGCGCGGCGGCGATCACGTCGAGGGCCTGGGTGCCGATCGAACCGGTGGAGCCGAGGATGGTGACGCGCCGGTGCCCGCGGGTGGGGTTGCTGAAATCCATGGCCCCAGTATCCCGCAGGAAACTCCCTATTTTGTCGGTGGGAGGTGATTGGCTGGAGCCATGAACGGATCGGCGCTGCTGACTCTCGAGGACGCCTACAGCGAGGCGCTCGAAGGCTGGCCCGCGGATGCGTTCGAGGAGTTCCTCGGTTCGGACGGCGAATTCAATCATGACGGGGTCGACGAACATGCCCGTGCGCGTGTCGAGGACGCATCGTCGTACGGCCTGGTCGGAGGGCTGGAGGAGGCTGCATCCGGTGCGGTCGACCTTTCCAGCCTTGCGGCCACCCTCGACCTGCTGCGGGCCGCGGACCGGCTGGCGTCCTGGGCTGCCGCCCAGCGGGCCCGCCTGATCGCAAGAGCCCACACCTTCAGTAATCCTGACCATCACTCCTGGTCGGGTACGGCCTCGTCCCTGGCCTTCACCGAGACGGTTGCCGAGACCGCAGCACTGCTCACGATGTCCGAGGGATCAGCCGCGCGGCTTGTCTCGGAGTCCCTGACCCTGACCGGTGAGCTGACGAACACCCTTGCGGCCCTGGAGAAGGGCGAGATCTGCCCCGGACGGGCGTCGGTCATCGTCGAGCAGTCCCGCACCCTCCCTGACGAGGCCGTACACGGGTTCGAGACCGAGATCCTGAAGAGTGCAGGGAACCTGAACCGCCCGAGGCTCACCGCTCGGTGCCGCCGGCTGCGGGAGAAGCTCCATCCCGAGACGCTGACCGCCCGCCGGGTTCGGGCTGCGACCGACCGCTGCGTCGTCTTCGAGCCGGACCACGACGGGATGGCGTGATTGAGTGCCTACCTGCCGGCGGAGCAGGCTCTGACGATCCACACCTCGGTGGACGCGGCGGCCCGTGCCCTGCGGAGCGGCGATGATCCGCGGACGCTGCCACAGCTGCGGGCAGACATCCTGGCCGACAGGCTGCTCGGCGCCGGCGTGCCTTCCGGTGAGGGCTCGCACTCCGCGGCGGCGAAGATCGTGGTGACCGTCCCGGTGTTCTCGCTGATGGGCCTCACGGATGAGCCGGCCGAACTGGAGGGTTACGGACCGATCCCGGCCGACGCCGCGCGCCGACTGGCAGCGGACGCCACCTCGTGGATGCGTCTGCTCACCCACCCGTACACGGGTGCGGTGCTCGGCCTGGACCGGACCCGCTACCGCCCGAGCGAGGACCTGCGGACCTGGGTCCAGCTCCGGGAGAAGACCTGCAGCTTCTACGGCTGTTCCCGTCCCGCGAGCCGCTGCGATCTGGATCATCTGGTGTCCTGGGCCGACGCCGGCTGCACGAGCGCGCACAATCTCTATCCCGCGTGCAGGCGGCACCACATGCTGAAGCACCAGACGGACTGGACGCCGCGTCCCGATCCCAACGGCGGGCTGAGTTGGTTGTCGCCGGGCGGTCGGACCTATACGACGCCGCCCGAGCCACCTCCCGGCGGCCCGGGAGCGTCGGCGACCGTACGGGTCCTGCACGAGATCGAGGCGGCGATGCGTACTGAGCGCGTGCCCGACGCGGAAGCGCTGCCGCCCTTCTGAACCTCAGCCGCCCGACGCCCGGCCCAGTACACTGCGCGCGTGGCGGAGGATCGGCTCGTCGACCATCCTTCCCTCGAAGGTGAAGACTCCGCGTTCGGTCTCGGCCGCCGCGAGGACCGCGCGCGCCCACGCGACGTCGGCCTCGGCCGGGGCGAACGCTGCCCGGACCGTCGCGATCTGACCGGGGTGGATACAGGCCTTCGCCCCGAAACCGGAGGCGACGGCGTCGTCCGCTTCCGCTGTCAGGCCCTTGAGATCGGCGATGTCCACGTACACGGCGTCGATGGCCAGCCGGCCCGCGGCGCCCGCGGCGAGCAGCACCTGCGAGCGTGCCTGGAGGGCCACCGCACGGTACGCGCCGTCGGGCCGTCGGCTCGACGTCCCGCCGAGCGACGCCACGAGGTCCTCGGCGCCCCACATCAGCGCGCTGACGCCGTCGGCACGGGCGATCCCGACGGCGTTCACGACACCACGCGCGGTCTCGCACAGCGCGAGAACGTCCACGTCACCGAGGGCCGCCCGGACGGCGGCGACGTCGTCCGGCGACTCCGTCTTGGCGAGCATGATCGTGCGATAGGACGTGCGGCGGACCGCTGCGCAGTCGAGGGCGAAATCGGGTGTCCCGACAGCGTTCACCCGCACGACGGTGCTCTCTGGGTCGAGCGTGGACGCAACAAGCGCCTCCCGCGCGGCCTCCTTCGCTGCCGGCGCGACGGCGTCCTCGAGATCGAGGATCACGGTGTCGGAGCGGTCCGCTGCCTTCCCGTAGCGTTCCGGGCGGTCCGCCGGGCAGAACAGCAGGGCCGGACCCACCACACTGCTGCTCATGCCTGCGCGTCCGGTCGCGCGGTCGAGGCCCACATGAGGACGCTGCGGCTCGCCGTCGCCACCACGTCACCGTGCTGGTTGCGCCCGGTGTGGGCCATCGAGACGATGCCCTGCCCGGGCCGGGACGACGACGGCCGCACCCCGGTGATCTCGGTCTCCGTGTACAGCGTGTCGCCGTGGAAGAGCGGCTTCGGGAACGCGACGTCGGTGAGTCCGAGCTGCGCCACGATGGTGCCCTGCGTCAGCTGGGAGACGGACTGCCCCACGAGCGTCGCCAGGGTCAGCATCGAGTTCACGAGCCGCTGCCCGAACGGCTGGCCGGCCGACCACGCCGCGTCCAGGTGCAGCGCCTGCGTGTTCATGGTGAGGGTGGTGAAGAGGACGTTGTCGGCCTCGGTGAGCGTCCGGCCCGGCCGGTGCGCGTACACGGCACCGACCTCGAGCTCGTCGAAGTACAGGCCGCGCTGCTCGATCACGCCTCTCCCCCGAGCTCCACGCGCAGCGGCGCGCCCGTAGCTGCGATGACGTCGTCGGTGCTGACGCCGGGTGCCGTCTCGCGCAGCACGAGGCCGTCGGAGTCGACGTCCATGACGGCGAGGTCGGTGATGATCCGGTCCACACAGCCCTTGCCGGTGAGCGGCAGGGAGCAGGACTCGACGATCTTCGGCCGCCCGGCGCGGTCCACGTGCTCCATCATGACGATCACGCGCTTGGCCCCGAACACGAGGTCCATGGCGCCGCCCATGCCCTTGACCATCTTGCCGGGCACCATCCAGTTCGCGAGGTCGCCGTTCCGCGCCACCTCCATGGCACCGAGCACCGCGACGTCGACGTGCCCGCCGCGGATCATGCCGAAGGATGACGCGGAGTCGAAGAACGCGGCCCCGGCGTTGGCGGTCACGGTCTCCTTGCCGGCATTGATGAGGTCGGGGTCGACGGCGTCCTCCGCCGGGTACGGCCCCACGCCGAGAATGCCGTTCTCCGAGTGCAGCACCACCTCGACGCCCTCGGGGATGTAGTTGGGAATCAGCGTGGGCATGCCGATCCCGAGGTTCACGTACTGGCCGTTCCCGAGCTCCTGGGCCACCCGGGCGGCGAGTTCGTTGCGTGTCAGTGCCATGGTCATGCTCCTTCGGGCGCGGAGGGCGAGGCGGGCGTGGCCAGCGAGACGGTCCGCTTCTCGACGCGCTTCTCGGGGTCGGGTGCGACGACGACGCGCTGCACGAAGATGCCGGGCGTGTGGACCTGCCCGGGGTCGAGCTCGCCGGGTTCCACGAGCTCCTCCACCTCCGCGATGGTGATGCGGCCGGCCTGGGCACACAGCGGGTTGAAGTTCATCGCGGTCGCGTGGAAGACGAGGTTGCCGTGGCGGTCGCCCTTCCAGGCGTGGACGAGAGCGTAGTCGGGGCGGACGGACTCCTCGAGCACGTAGTCGACCCCGTCGAAGGACCGCACCTCCTTGGGCTGCGAGGCTTGCGTGACGTTGCCTGAAGCGTCGTAGCGCTGCGGCAGGCCGCCCTCGCTGACCTGGGTGCCGACGCCCGCCGTCGTGTAGAACGCGGGGATGCCCGCGCCGCCCGCCCGCAGCTTCTCGGCGAGCGTGCCCTGCGGCGTGAGCTCCACCTCGAGCTCGCCCGCGAGGTACTGGCGGGCGAACTCCTTGTTCTCGCCCACGTAGGAGCTGATGGTCCGGCGGATGCGGTGGTCGGCCAGCAGGATGCCGAGCCCCCAGTCGTCCACCCCGCAGTTGTTGCTCACCGTCTCGAGCTCCGCCGTCCCCTGGGCGTGCAGGGCCTCGATCAGGGTCGCCGGGATGCCGCAGAGGCCGAACCCGCCGACCGCGAGGGATGCGCCGTCGGGAATGTCCGCCACGGCCTCCGCCGCACTGCCAACCACCTTGTTGATCACTGCTTCTCCTTCGTGTCGCCGCTGCGTGCGTCGGCTGGATGGACCTAGAGGCCGAGTTCCCTCGCGATGAGCATGAGCTGGACCTCCGTGGTCCCCTCGCCGATCTCGAGAATCTTCGAATCACGGTAGTGCCTGGACACCACGAACTCGTTGATGAACCCGTAGCCGCCGAAGATCTGTGTCGCATCGCGGGCATTGTCCATGGCAGCCTCGCCGGCCACGAGCTTCGCGATCGAGGCCTGCGTCTTGAACGGCTTGCCGGCGAGCATGCGGGCCGCGGCGTCGTAGTAGGCGAGGCGCGCGGTGTGGGCGCGGACCTGCATGCGGGCGATCTTGAACTGGATGGACTGGTAGGCGCCGATGGTGTTGCCGAATGCCGTGCGCTCCCCGGCGTACCGGATGGACTGCTCCACGCACCCCTGGGCCGCACCGGTCGCGAGTGCCGCGATGGCGATGCGGCCCTCGTCGAGGATCTGCAGGAAGTTGGCGTAGCCGCGTCCCCGGGTGCCGAGCAGGTTCGCCTCCGGGACGCGGACGTCCTTCAGGGTCAACGGGTGCGTATCCGAGGCGTTCCAGCCCACCTTGTTGTAGGCCTTCTCCGCGGTGAACCCGGGTGTGTCGGTGGGCACGAGGATGGTGGAGATCTCCTTCTTCACCGAACCGTCCGGCCGTTCGGAGGTTCCCGTGACCGCGGTGACGGTCACGAGGGAGGTGATGTCGGTGCCGGAGTTGGTGATGAACTCCTTCGTGCCGTTGACCACCCACTCGGGACCGTTGGCCCCGTCCTCGAGCTTCGCGGTGGTCTTGGTCCCCGAGGCGTCCGACCCGGCTTCCGACTCGGTGAGGCCGAAGCCACCCAGGGCCGAGCCCGATGCGAGGGACGGCAGCCACTGCTGCTTCTGCTCCTCGGTGCCGAACCGGTAGACGGGCATGGCGCCGAGGGAGACACCGGCCTCGAGCGTGATGGCGACCGACTGGTCCACGCGGGCCAGCTGCTCGAGGGCCAGGCACAGCGCGAAGTAGTCGCCACCCATGCCGCCGTACTCCTCGGGGAACGGGAGCCCGAACAGGCCCATGTCGCCCATCTGCTTGACGACCTCGTAGGGGAAGCTGTGTTCGGCGTCGTGCTTGGCGGAGACCGGGGCCACCACCTCGTCGGCGAACTCGCGGACGGTGTCGACGAGGCTCTGGTATTCCTCGCTCAGTTCGAAGTTCATGCTGCGTTCCCTTCCGTGGAACCTGGTGTGGAGCCGGGTGTGGTGCTGGAGTCGGAGGTGGCGGCCTCGATGGTCGCGACGATCTGCTGGGCCTTGACGAGGTCCCCCGGTTTGAGGGACAGGCGGACGACGCCGGACAGGCCGGCGGTGAGCTGGTGTTCCATCTTCATGGCCTCGACCGCGACGAGGACGTCGCCGGCCTCGACCGTGGCGCCGTCGACGACCGCGACGGACACGACCGTCCCGGGCATGGGGCTGCGGACCAAGGGGTCCGCCGCGCCCTCCTCCCGCAGGATGCGGGAGCGTGCGGCGTCGACGAGCTCGCGGCGCCCGGGCCTGCGGATGCGCGTGGACCAGCCGCCGTCGCCCAGCCAGACCGTGTCCCCGTCGACCGCGGACGGGAGGTGCGACCGGAGGCCGTCGATGGTCGCGCCGGGCACACCGTCCTCGACGGTGACGGCGACCGTGAGGTCAGGGGCGTCGTCGACCGTCGCGGTCCACCCCGTGCCGTTCCGCAGCAGCCGGACGGTCGCCGTCCCGCCGTCGTACTCGAGCGGGACGGTGCGCGGCCGCGCCGGGCCGAGGCGGAAGCCGTCCCCGCGGCTCCATGGGGACGTGCGGCCGGATGCCGCCAGACCCTCCGCCTGGACGAGGAGGACGGCGGCGAGCGCCAGGTCCTGCGCCGTGACGTGCCGGAACGCGAGCTCGGGGAGCTTCCGCTCGATCAGCGTGGTGTCGAGGCGCCCGGCCCGGACGTCGTCGTCCCCGATCAGCAGGCGCAGGTACTCGAGGTTGGTGTCCACGCCGAGCACCACGGTGCCGGCGAGCGCTGCGTCGAGGCGGTCGAGCGCCTGGGCGCGATCGGCGCCCCAGGCGATCACCTTGGCGAGCATCGGATCATACGACGACGAGACGGTCCCGCCGGGCAGCAGAGAGCTGTCCACGCGGATCCCGTCGCCCGCCGGTTCGGCGAGCGCCAGGATGCTGCCGGTGGACGGGAGGAAGCCCGCCTCGGGGTTCTCGGCGTACACGCGCGCCTCGACGGCGTGGCCGGTGAGGACGACGTCGTCCTGGGTGAGCGGCAGGCGCTCCCCCGCGGCGACGCGGATCTGCCATTGAACGAGGTCCACCCCGGTGACGAGCTCCGTGACGGGGTGCTCGACCTGCAGGCGCGTGTTCATCTCCATGAAGAAGAACTCGTCCGGTGCGGCGTCGGAGACGAGGAACTCGACCGTCCCGGCACCCGTGTAGTCCACGCTGCGGGCGGCGTTGCAGGCGGCTTCGCCGATCCGGCGGCGCGTGGTCTCGTCGAGCAGGGCCGACGGCGCCTCCTCGATCACCTTCTGGTGGCGGCGCTGCAGCGAGCACTCGCGCTCGCCGAGGTGGATCACGGTGCCATGGGTATCGGCAAGGACCTGCACCTCGATGTGGCGGGGCCGTGGAACGAGCCGTTCCAGGAACAGGGTGTCGTCGCCGAAGGCGCGGGCGGCGACGCGGCGGGCCGTCGTGAGCACCTCGGGGAGGTCCTCCGGGCGGTGGACGGCGTGCATCCCCTTGCCGCCGCCGCCCGCCGAGGGCTTGATGAGCAGCGGGAAGCCGACGTCTGCGGCCGCCCGCACGAGGTCCTCGTCCGTCAGGCCCGGTTCGGCGATACCCGGGACCACCGGCACGCCGAAGCCGGCCACGTGGTTCTTGGACCGGATCTTGTCGCCCATGACGTCGAGGGAGTGGACGCTCGGGCCGATGAAGACGATCCCTGCCTCCTGCAGCGCGTCGGCGAAGGCCGCGTTCTCGCTGAGGAACCCGTACCCGGGGTGCACCGCGCCGGCTCCGGTGCGGCGGCAGGCGTCGACGACGGCAGGGATGGAGAGGTAGCTCTCCGACGGCGCGGCGGCACCGATCCGGACGGCGACATCCGCTTCCAGGACGTGCCGGGCACCGGCGTCGGCGTCGCTGTAGACGGCGACGGACCGCAGACCCAGCGCACGGACGGAGCGGATAACGCGGCAGGCGATCTCGCCGCGGTTGGCCACGAGGACGGTGTCGAAGGGCCAGTCGGCGGTCGTGGTCGGGCCGGCGGTGAGGCTGGGGGTCTGGCTGGGGGTCATCTGGTCACATCCGGAAGAGGCCGAAGGAGGTATCGGGCAGGGGCGCATTGGCGCAGACGTCGAGGGCGAGGCCGAGGACGGTCCGCGTGTCGGCCGGGTCGATCACGCCGTCGTCCCAGAGTCGCGCCGTCGAGTAGTAGGGATTCCCCTGCGCCTCGTACTGGTCGCGGATGGGGGCACGGAACGCCTCCTCGTCCTCGAGCGGCCACTCCTCGCCGCGGGCCTCGAGCTGGTCGCGGCGGACGGTGGCGAGCACGGACGACGCCTGGTTGCCGCCCATGACGGAGATGCGGCTCGCGGGCCACATCCACAGGAACCGCGGGGAGAACGCCCTGCCGCACATCGAGTAGTTGCCGGCACCGAAGGAGCCGCCGACGATGACGGTCAGTTTCGGCACACGCGCGGTGGCGACCGCGGTGACCATCTTGGCGCCGTTCTTGGCGATGCCGCCCGCCTCGTAGTCCTTGCCGACCATGAAGCCCGAGAGGTTCTGCAGGAAGACCAGCGGGACGCCGCGCTGGTCGCAGAGTTCGATGAAGTGGGCGCCCTTGAGCGCCGACTCGCTGAACAGCACGCCGTTGTTGGCGACGATGCCCACGCGGTGGCCGTGGATGGTCGCGAAGCCCGTGACGAGCGTGGTGCCGTACTCGCGCTTGAATTCGTGGAAGAGCGAGCCGTCGACGATGCGCGCGATGATCTCGCGGGCGTCGTAGGAGGCGTTGACGTCCGTGGGCACGGCCCCGTAGAGCTCGTCCTCCGCGACGGCCGGCGCCGGCGGCTCGAGGGCATCGGGAACCGGCGCGTACGGCGCAGTGGTGGCGGGCGGCAGGGTGGCGATGATGTCGCGGACGATCTCGAGCGCGTGCTGGTCGTTGTCCGCCAGGTGGTCCGTGACGCCCGAGACCCGGGAGTGCACCTCGCCGCCGCCGAGTTCCTCCGCGGTCACCACCTCGCCGATCGCGGCCTTCACCAGCGGCGGTCCGCCCAGGAAGATGGTGCCCTGATTACGGACGATCACGGTCTCGTCGCTCATGGCGGGGACGTAGGCGCCGCCGGCGGTACAGCTTCCCAGTACCGCGGCGATCTGCGGGATCTTGCGCGCCGACATGGTGGCCTGGTTGTAGAAGATCCGGCCGAAGTGGTTGCGGTCGGGGAACACGTCGTCCTGGCGGGGAAGGAACGCTCCCCCGGAGTCCACGAGGTAGACGCACGGCAGGTTGTTCTCGAGGGCGATCTCCTGCGCGCGGAGGTGTTTCTTCACCGTCAGCGGGTAGTAGGTGCCCCCCTTGACGGTCGCGTCGTTCGAGATCACGAGGATGTGGCGCCCGTGCACCAGGCCGATCCCGGCGATCACGCCGGCGCCCGGGCACTCGTCGTCGTACATGCCGTTCGCCGCCAGCGGGGCGATCTCGAGGAAGGGACTGCCGTCGTCGAGGAGCTGGTCGATGCGCTCGCGCGGCAGGAGCTTGCCGCGCGCGACGTGCCGTTCCCGTGACCGTTCGGGTCCGCCAAGGGCGGCGGTCGCGAGGCGCGAGCGGAGGTCCTCCACCAGCGCGGTCTGGGCGGCATGGTTCGCGGTGAACGCCGGCGAGAGCGGATCCACCTTCGACGTCAGGGTCTCCATCGACTACTTCCTCGGGCACGATTCAGTTAGCACGCGCTAACTCGTTTCAGGTTAGTGGTCATTAACCGGGAAGTCCATCAGAATGAGGGAACTGTTCCCTCCCGGACAGGACCGACCCCCGACGACGAGGACCCCGCATGGAGGCATCGCCCATCCGCGAGCGCGTGACCGGCCGGAGCATCGCCAAGGCCACACGGCGCGCCGCGCTGCTGCAGGCCGCCGCCCGGCTGTTCGCGGAGCGGGGCTACAACGGCGTGTCCATCGAGGACCTCGGCGCGGCGGCGGGCGTGAGCGGCCCAGCCGTCTACCGGCACTTCGCGGGCAAGCCCTCCGTGCTCTCGGCCCTACTCACCGGGGTCAGCGAGGACCTGCTCGACGGCGGACGGGAGGTCGCCGCCGCGGCCGCCTCACCCGAGGAGGCCCTGAAGGACCTCATCGCGTTCCAGGTGGAGTTCGCCGTGAGCCACGCCGACGTCATCCGCGTCCAGGACCGCGACCTCGGCGCGCTGGCGACCGACGACCAGCGCGCCGTGCGGTCCCTGCAGCGCAACTACGTGCAGGTGTGGGTGGACGAGCTGGCCGCCTACCGGCCGGACACCGACCCGTCGCTGCTGCGGCGGAAGGTGCATGCCGTGTTCGGGCTGATCAACTCGACCCCGCACACCACCCACCGCCCCAGCTCCGCGCGGGAGCTGGCCGTGTTCCGGGATCTCCTGGAACAGATGGCGTGGGCGGCCCTGACAGTGTGAGGGCCGCGCCCCCTAGTACGCTGAATCCCGAGAAGTTCCTGCCGCGCCGACCGCCCGGCCACCCCACCGACCGAAGGTACCGCCGTGATCACGCTACGACCCGTTGAAGCCACCGACCTCGACGAGTTCTTCTCGCACCAGCTGGACCCGAGCGCCAACCACATGGCCGCTTTCGGGGCCAAGAACCCGTCCGACCGCGGGGTGTTCGACAACCACTGGCAGGACATCCTCAACGACCGCCGGATCACGGTGCGGACCATCCTCTCGGACGGCGAGGTGGTGGGCAGCATCCTCGCCTACCACGACGGTGAGACGCCGGAGATCAGCTACTGGATCGACCGGTCCCGCTGGGGGCAGGGCATCACCACCGCCGCCGTCGGACAGTTCCTGGACGAGGTGACGCAGCGGCCCATCCGGGCCCGTGCGGTGGCCGACAACATGAACTCCATCCGCATCCTCGAGCGCTGGGGATTCCGGCAGGTCGGCGAGACGCAGGGTTTCGCTCCGGCCCGCGGCGCCGTGGTGCGAGAACTCATCCTCGAACTGCCCTAGCGCTTCCCGACCGTGAAGCCGTAGCCTGTCCCGACCGCAAGGCCTGCATTTCCCGACCCCAGGGAGGACATCGCATGAGCACCACCCCGCTGGGCCGCCGCGAGACGCGCGACGGAACGGAACAGCTCGTCTTCACCCGCTCGTTCGCCGCCCCGATCGGTGACGTCTGGGCCGCCTGCACCGATCCCGAGCGGATGCGGCGCTGGATCGGCACGTGGACCGGGGACCCCGCCTCAGGCGAGATCGTCTTCCGGATGACCGCCGAGGGCGACGACGTCCCCGAGGAGGCCTACCTCGTGGAGGTGTGCGAGCCGCCCCGCCGCTTCCGGGTGCGCAGCCACGACAGCGCCCCTTTCTCACCCGACGGATCCGGTCCGCGCATCGCCTGGCAGCACGGCCTGGAGCTCACCGAGGCGGACGGTCTGACACTCCTGGAATTCACCCAGGCCGTTCCCGACGGGCCGGTCGGTGCGGCCATGGCCACGAGTGTCGGACCGGGCTGGGACTACTACCTCGATCGCCTCGGCGCCGTGATCGGCGGCACCGACCCAGGGCAGATCCTCTGGGAGCCCTACCTCGAGCGCTCCGGAGGATACGGCGCCCTCTTCTCCTAGAGCCCGGTCGCGCGCGTCAGACCATCGTCAGGACCATCGCCGGGTTCCGGAGGATCGTGCCGACGTCCGCCAGGAAGCGGGAGCCCTGCTCGCCGTCCACGAGCCGGTGGTCGAAGGACAGGCTGAGCGTCATCACCGACCGCAGGGCGATGTCACCCCGGTACTCCCAGGGCATGCTGCGGACGGCGCCCATCGCGAGGATCGCCGCCTCCCCCGGATTCAGGATCGGCGTGCCCGCGTCGATGCCGAAGACCCCGATGTTCGTGATGGAGACCGTGCCACCCGTGAGGTCCGCCGGCGAGGTCCTCCCTGCCCTGGCCGTCTCCGTCAGCGCACCGAGTGCCTGCGCGAGGTCCTTGAGGGTTCGTGCCTGCGCTGCCTTGATGTTCGGCACGAGGAGTCCGCGCGGCGTGGCCGCGGCGATCCCCAGGTTCACGTCCGCGTACTGCACGATCTCCTGCGCCTGCTCGTCCCAGGACGAATTCAGGCTCGGATTGCGCCCGATCGCGATGCAGACGGCCTTCGCCACGACGGTCAGCGGCGTCACGCGGGTGCCCTCGAACGCGCGACCCGCCTTGAGCTCCGCGAGCAGCTCCATGGTCGGCGTGACGTCGATGGTCAGGAACTCGGTCGCGTGCGGGGCGGTGAAGGCGCTGGCTACCATGGCGGCCGCCGTGTGCTTCCGCACGCCGCGGATCGGCGTCCGCGTCTCCCCGGCGCCCGACCGCACCGGCTGCGGGACAGGCTCCGGCAGGGCGTGCACTGTCGGCGCGCCCGGTGAGGACGCGACCGGCGCCGGTCCACCCGCGATCGCGGCCAGCACGTCGGCCCGCGTGATGAGGGCCCCGGGACCGGTGCCCGCGAGGCCGTCGAGGGAGATGCCGAGGTCGCGGGCCAGCTTGCGGACGGGCGGCGTCGACCGGGGCCGCTCGCGGTGCTGGGGAGATGCCACCGATGGCGGCGCGCCTGCCCCCGGGAGCGTGCGGCCGCGCCGCTGCGGACGCCCGCTCTTCTCCACCGCGGCCCCGTACCCCACGAGGTTCGGCTCGCGCTTCGCCGGCACCGGGTCGTCCGAGGCAGGCCCATCGGCGGGCGGCGGCTGGTCCTGGACATCGGCGTCGGGCCCGCCCTCGACGTCGAACGAGACGATCGGCGCCCCGACGTCGACGACGGTGCCCGCAGCCTCGTGGAGGCGCACCACCACGCCGGCGTAGGGCGAGGGCAGTTCCACGACGGCCTTCGCGGTCTCGACGTCGGCGATGATCTGGTTGAGTTCCACGGTGTCGCCCTCGGCGACGTGCCACTGGACGATCTCCGACTCCGTCAGTCCCTCGCCGAGGTCGGGCAGGCGGAATTCGCGGATCCTGGTGTTGGCCCTCGACGCGGTCACGGTCACTGTCCTGCTCCCTGGCTGCTGTCCGGGTGGTCGAGGCCGCTGAGGGAGTTCGGCCGGCGCAGGGCGCGGTCCACTCCGTCGAGGATCCTGTCGAGGTCCGGAAGGTGGTGGAATTCGAGTTTCGAGTACGGGTACGGGATGTCGAAGCCCGTGACCCGCACGGGGGCGTGCTCCAGGTAGTCGAAGCACCGCTCCGTGATGCTCGCGGCGATCTCGGCGCCGAGGCCGCCGGACTGCGCGGCCTCGTGCGTGACGACGAGCCGGCCCGTCTTCCGCACGGAGGCCTCGACCGTGGCGAAATCGATGGGGGCGAGCGAACGCAGGTCGATCACCTCGATCGAGATGCCGTCGTCGGACGCTGCGACGGCGGCGTCGCGCGCGGTCGGGACCAGCGGACCGTAGGTCACGAGCGTGACGTCGGTCCCCTCGGTCACCACGCGTGCGGCTCCCATGTCCGACGACAACGGATCCACGCCCTCGTCCACCTCGCCCTTGACGTGGTAGCGCCGCTTGGGCTCGAAGTAGAGGACCGGATCGTCGCAGGCGATGGCCTGCTGGATCATCGTGTAGGCGTCCTGCGGGTTGGACACGCTGACCACGCGCAGCCCGGAGGTGTGTGTGAAGTAGGCCTCGGGAGACTCGGAGTGGTGCTCCGGGGACCCGATGCCGCCGCCGAAGGGCACGCGGACGGTGATGGGCATCTTCACGGCGCCCTGCGTGCGGTAGTGCAGCTTGGCCACCTGGCACACGATCTGGTCGAACGCGGGATAGATGAAGCCGTCGAACTGGATCTCGACGACCGGCCGGTACCCGCGGTACGCCATGCCGACGGCGGTGCCCATGATGCCGGCCTCGGCGAGCGGGCTGTCCATGACGCGGTGCGGACCGAAGTCCTTCTGCAGTCCGTCCGTGATGCGGAAGACACCCCCGAGCTTGCCGATGTCCTCCCCCATGAGGATGACCTTGGGGTCCTCGTCCATGGCGCGGCGGAGACCGGCGGTGATCGCACGGCCGAAGGTCATGGTGGACATCAGCGGGGTCCTTCCTGGGGCTCCTGCGCGAAGGAGGCGAGGTAGCGCTCGTAATGGTCCTGCTGGCGGTCCAGCCAGGAGTTGGGCGTGCTGTACACGTGCTTGAACACGTCCGACGGCGCGGGTTCGGGCATCGACAGGCAGCCCTCCCGCAGTTCGGCGGCCACGGCGTCGGCCTTGGCCTTCACGGAATCCGTGTAACCGGCCTCCAGCAGGCCGAGGGAGTCGAGCAGCGTGGCGAGCCGGGCCAGCGGGTCGCGTGCCGCCCAGTCCTCGAGTTCGTTGGCGTCCCGGTAGCGGGTGGGATCGTCCGCCGTGGTGTGCGGCCCCATGCGGTAGGTGACGGCCTCGATGAAGGTAGGACCGCCGCCGGCACGGGCCCGCGCGAGGGCCTCCCGGGTCACGGCGAGGCACGCGAGGACGTCGTTGCCGTCCACGCGCACCGAGGGGATGCCGAAGCCGGGTGCCCGGCGGGCGATGGGCACGTGCGCCTGCAGCCCCACGGGCTCGGAGATGGCCCAGTGGTTGTTCTGGCAGAAGAAGAGGACCGGCGCCTGGTAGCTGGCGGCGAAGACCATGGCCTCGTTGACGTCGCCCTGGCTCGTGGCCCCGTCACCGAAATAGGCGACGGCCACGGAATCGGCGCCGTCGTTGATGATGCCCATGGCGTACCCGGTGGCATGGAGGGTCTGCGCCCCGATGATCACCTGCGGGGTGGCCATGTTGATCGTGTAGGGGTCCCAGCCCGAGGACGCGTTGCCCCGCCAGACCCGCAGGATGTCCGAGAGGTCCACGCCGCGACAGTAGGCGACGGCGTTCTCCCGGTAGCTGGAGAACACGAAGTCGTCGGAGCGCAGGGCGCGGCCGGAACCGATCTGAGCGGCCTCCTGGCCGAGCAGCGGCGGCCAGAGTGCGAGCTCGCCCTGCCGCTGGAGCGCGGTGGCCTCGGCGTCGATGCGCCGGACCACCACCATGTCCTCGTAGAGCTTCTGCAGCGCCGGGCCGTCGACGTCGGCCACGAGTGCGTCGTAGTGCGGGTGCGGGTGGCGGACGCCGGAGGAGTCGATGAGCTGCACGAAGTCGTCCGCGCCCGCTCGGGCGGGTCCCGGGAGTACCGTCCCGCTCGCGGGTCCGGCGTCGTCGATCCCGCCGGTGGATCCCGGTCCTGGCCGGGTGCCGTCCTGAGCCATTGCACGCAACCTTCGCATTCGCAGAGGGCCCTCCGCCGGCGATCCGCTCGGCTGGAAGGGCTCCGGGCGCCGTTGCCCGGAGTGACTGTGACCCTACTCACACGGAACAGTCGGCACAACCGTAGCGCTGTCGACTGAGCAGAGTGCCCGATAAGGGGCGACTGCACCGTGTTAGCGTTGCGCACTATGCACCCCCTCGACCTCACCGACACACGCCTGCTGCAGGCCCTGTCGAAGGACCCCCGGCGCACCGTCGTCGCCCTCGCCCAGAAGCTCGGCCTGTCCCGGAACACGGTCCAGGCGAGGATGGCGCAGCTCGAGAAGAAGGGCGTCTTCCTGTCCTTCGAGCGGCGCATCAACACCGTGGCACTGGGCTACCCGCTGACCGCGTTCATCCACGTCCACGTGCAGCAGCAGAAGCTCGCGGACATCACCCGCAGCATCGCCGCGGTGCCCGAGGTCATCGAGGCGTTCGGCCTGACCGGGCAGGCCGACATCCTGGTCCGCGTGGTCGCCGTCGACGCCGAGGACCTCTTCCGGATCAACGGCAAGATCCTCGGCTGCGACGGCGTGGAACGCTGTGACACCTCCCTGGCCATGGGAGAGCTCGTCCCGTTCCGGGTCGAGCCGCTGCTGGCCCGCGGACCGCGTCCGGCGTCCTGAGGGGCCTCTACGCGTGAGGCCGCCCCACCGGAGTGGGACGGCCTCACGCGTCAGGACGGGTCGGTCAGGATCCGGTCACGTTCCGATCAGTGGTCGGTGGCCTTCTCGGCACCGACACCGGTCAGCGAGCGCACCTCCATCTCGGCCTGCTTCATGGGGTCCTCCGCGGTCTTGGAGAGCGTGGTGCCCAACCAGCCGAGGAAGAACGCCAGCGGGATCGAGACGATGCCCGGGTTGCTGAGCGGGAACACCGAGAAGTCGGCGCCCTGGATCATCGACTTCTCGCCGCCGGAGACCACGGGCGAGAGGGCGATCAGCAGGATCGCCGAGCCGAGGCCGCCGTACATGCTCCAGACCGCGCCCTGGGTGTTGAACTTCTTCCAGAACAGCGAGTAGAGGATGGTCGGCAGGTTGGCGCTGGCCGCCACGGCGAAGGCGAGCGCCACGAGGAAGGCCACGTTCTGGCCCTGCGCGCCGATGCCGCCCAGGATGGACAGCAGGCCGATCACGATGACGGTGCGGCGGGCCACCTTGACCTCGCCGTCCGGGTTGACCCTGCCCTTGCGGATCACGCTCGCGTAGATGTCGTGGGCGAAGGAGGCCGCAGCCGTGATGGTCAGGCCCGCGACGACCGCGAGGATCGTGGCGAAGGCGACGGCGGAGATCAGGCCGAGGAGGATCGACCCGCCGAGCTCGTAGGCGAGCAGCGGCGCCGCCGAGTTCACGCCGCCCGGAGCGCCCAGGATGCGCTCGGAGCCGATCAGCGCACTGGCGCCATAGCCGAGCACGAGCGTGAACAGGTAGAAGGCACCGATGAGCCAGATGGCCCAGACCACGGACCGGCGGGCCTCCTTCGCCGTCGGGACGGTGTAGAAGCGCATGAGCACGTGCGGCAGGGCCGCGGTACCGAGGACGAGCGCGAGCGCCAGCGAGAGGAAGTCGAGCCGCGTGATGGCGCTGAGGCCGTACTGCAGGCCGGGGCTCGTGATGGCCGCGTTGCCGGAGGTCTCGATCGCCGCACCCAGCAGCGTGGAGAAGTTGAAGTCGTGGATGGCCAGGACCCAGACGGTCATGATGAACGCGCCGGAGATCAGGAGGCAGGCCTTGATGATCTGCACCCAGGTGGTGCCCTTCATGCCGCCGATGAGGACGTACATGATCATCAGTACGCCGACGACGGTGATGACCAGGGACTGGCCGAGGCGGTCGTCGATGCCGAGCAGGAGCGAGACGAGCCCGCCGGCGCCCGCCATCTGGGCGAGGAGGTAGAAGAAGCAGACCGCCAGCGTCGTGATGGCCGCCGCGATGCGGACGGGACGCTGCTTCAGGCGGAAGGACAGCACGTCCGCCATGGTGAACTTGCCGGTGTTGCGAAGGAGTTCGGCGACCAGGAGCAGTGCCACGAGCCAGGCGACGAGGAACCCGATCGAGTAGAGGAAGCCGTCGTAGCCGTTGATGGCGATCGCGCCGACGATGCCGAGGAACGACGCCGCCGAGAGGTAGTCCCCCGCGATGGCGGTGCCGTTCTGGCCGCCGGTGAAGGACCGGCCGGCGGCGTAGTAGTCGGCCGCCGTCTTGTTGTTGCGGCTCGCCCTGAGCACGATCACGAGGGTGACGGCGACGAACAGTCCGAAGATGGTGATGTTGAGCAGCGGTGAGCCGACCGTCGTCGTCTCGGTCGCCTGGAGCGGCACGTGCACGCCCGCACTCACGAGAGGGATCATTTCTTTCCGCCTGACGGGTCGATGAACACTTCGGGGGCCGCTTCCTCGAGCTCGTGCCGGAGGTTCGCGGCGATCGGGTCGAGGCGCCGGTTGGCGTAGCTGACGTACCACATCGTGATGGCGAAGGTGCTGACGAACTGCAGCAGCCCCATCACGATGCCGATGTTGATGTTGCCGACCACCGGAGTGGCCATGAAATCGATCGCGTAGGCGGCCAGCAGCACATAGGCGAAGTACCAGAGCAGGAAGAACACTGCCATGGGGAAGACGAAACTGCGGTGGCGCTTGCGCAGTTCCCTGAACTGCTCGGTCTGCTGGACTTCGGTGAAGTCGACGGCAGAACCGGAGCCGGCGGCCGGCTCTCCTGGGTGCGAGCCCATGGTTCCTCCTTCTTTCTCGGGAGTCACTCCAGCCGCGAGGGCGGCAGCGTCGCCGCGCAGGAATGCACGTCGGTGTGACTCCGATCACTCTGCTGGATGGTCGCGGGCCGCACCAGCCGGACACGGGCGTTCGTCGCCGAGCGTGCGGGTGGGTGCGGTGAACGGTCGACCGTCGCGCTGGAGGGCGCGCCCGCCCGACTACTCTGGAGCAATGTTCAGCGCCGCCGTCGACACCGCCCTGGTGTGCGCCGTCATCGTCGTCACCGTCGCCGTCGTCGCCTCGCTCGGGTTCCGCCTGTCCCGCTCCTACCGGGACCTCGGCTCCGACGCGGACCGCGCCACCTACGCCACGCTCCACACCGCGGCCCTCGCCTCCGAGCACCTCCGCGAGGGCCTCACGCCGGCGGGGGCCTCGAAGGCGAGCCGGTACCTGCACGGGCTCCTGCGGTGCGACGTGCTCATGATCAGTGACGACGCCGCGGTGCTCGCCTGGGACGGCGGGCGCGGGACGCCGCCCGAGATGATGCCCCTGGTCCGGCAGGTCCTCGAGTCGGGCCGCACCCAGATCTTCCGCCGCCAGCGCCTCGAGGCCGCGGGACTGGCGGAACCCGGCGAGCTGGTACTCTCCCCCGTCCGCGTGGACGACCGCGTGGTCGGCACGGTCGGGGCCCTGGCCGACGACGTCAACGCCGGCCTCGTCCGGGCCACGAACGAGCTCGCCGGCTGGGTGTCCACCCAGGTGGAACTCGCCGAGCTGGACTATTCGCGCCGCCTCCTCGCGGAGGCCGAGGTACGCGCCCTCCGTGCGCAGATCAGTCCCCACTTCATCTACAACTCGCTCAACGCGATCGCGTCCTTCATCAACACCGATCCGCAGCGTGCACGCGACCTCGTGGTCGAGTTCGCGGACTTCACGCGCTACTCGTTCCGCCGCCACG
Source organism: Arthrobacter sp. TMS2-4 (assembly GCF_054511075.1). NCBI lineage: Bacteria > Bacillati > Actinomycetota > Actinomycetes > Micrococcales > Micrococcaceae > Arthrobacter > Arthrobacter sp. TMS2-4. The sequence goes on along the minus strand of NZ_JBTNDI010000002.1, from coordinate 429,332 downwards.
GCGAGTTCACCACGGTGGCGGAGGAACTGCGCAGCATCGACCGCTACCTCCTGCTGGAACGCGCCCGGTTCGGCGACCGGCTCAAGGTCAGCCTCGAGATCGGCCCGGAGGTCCTCAGCACCGTCATCCCGTTCCTCAGCCTTCAGCCGCTCGTCGAGAACGCGGTGCGCCACGGCCTCGATTCGAAGGACGGCATCGGGAACATCACCATCACCGCCCACGACGTCGGCCCCTTCGCCGAGGTGACCATCGAGGACGACGGCGTGGGGATCGACCCGGAGCACCTGCGCTCGGTGCTGGCCGGGCACACGGAGGGCGTGCACGTGGGGCTGCGCAACGTCGATTCCCGCCTCCGCCAGGTCTACGGCGACGACCACGGGCTCATCATCGACACCGCGCCCGGCGCCGGCACGCTCATCACGATGCGCGTGCCCAAGTCCCAGCCCGGGCATCAGGCGTGAGGCGCGTAATCTAGGACGCATGCTCACTGTGGTCGTCGTCGACGATGAACTCCCTGCCGTCGAGGAACTGGCGTTCCTGCTCGGCAGGGACGCCCGGGTGGGGACCGTCCACCGCGCGTCGAGCGGCGCGGAAGCGCTCGAGGTCCTGGAACAGCACAGCGTCGACGCCCTGTTCCTCGACATCCACATGCCGTCGCTCTCGGGGCTGGACATCGCCCGGGTGATCTCCCGCTCCAGCCGACCTCCCGCCGTCGTGTTCGTCACCGCGGACGAGGACCGCGCCCTGGAGGCCTTCGAACTGCGCGCCGTCGACTACCTCCTGAAACCCGTGCGCACCGAACGGCTCGCGGAATCCGTGCGCCGGGTGTGCGAGCTGATGGAGGGCTCGACGCCGGCGCCGGAGGTCATCACCGTGGACCAGGGCGGCGTCAGCCGCATGATCAGGCGCGACGACGTGCGCTACGTCCAGGCGCAGGGCGACTACGCGCGTCTGCACACCTCCGAGGCCAGCTACCTCATCCGCATCCCGCTCAACGACCTCGAGCGCCAGTGGGCCGAGGCGGGGTTCCTGCGCACGCACCGCTCCTACCTGGTGGCGATGGACCAGGTCCGGAAGGTGCGGATCAGCGCCGGCCGGGCGAGCCTGTTCGTCGGTGACGCCGAGCTGCCGGTCAGCCGCCGGCACCTCCCGGACGTCCGAGAGAAGCTCGAGGCCACCCGCCTCCGGCCGGGCCAGTGACCCCCGAAGACCGCCGATGACGCACGAGCAGCCCGAGCCGCCGCGCCGCGTCCGGGTCACTGCCCCGCGGACGGCCGCCCGGGCCACGGGGGCGTCCTTCCCCGTGGCCCGCGAGATGGCGGAGCAGTCCGAGCTGGGCCAGTTGTTCGTCGCCTCCCTGATCCGGTCGCAGCTGCGCCTCGCGCTCGTGGTGGCGGGCGGTTTCCTGATCATCCTGATGGGCATCCCGGTGCTGCTCGCGGTGTTCCCGGACATCGGGTCCATGACCGTCCTGACGGTTCCCCTCCCCTGGCTCATCCTCGGCGTCGGGGTCTACCCGCTCGTCATCGGCTGTGCCGTCCTCTACGTGCGCAGCGCCTCCCGCAACGAGCGCCGCTTCCAGGACCTCGTCGACGATGACTGACGCCCTCGACGCCGGCAGCCTGCACCTCAGCCCCGCCGTCGGTTACACCGCCCTGCTCCTCGTGGCCCTCAGCACCGTGCTCATCGGCATCTACGGCCTGCGGATCTCCCGGACCACCGGCGATTTCTACGTCGCGTCCCGGACGGTCCGCCCGTGGTGGAACGCCTCCGCGATCGGCGGCGAGTACCTGTCCGCCGCCAGCTTTCTCGGCGTCGCCGGGCTCATCCTCATCTCCGGGGTGGACGCCCTCTGGTTCCCGATCGGCTACACCGCCGGCTACCTGATGCTCCTGCTGTTCGTCGCCGCGCCCCTGCGCCGCTCCGGCGCCTATACCATCCCCGACTTCGCGCAGGCACGGCTCGATTCGCTGCTCGTACGGCGAGTGACAAGCATGCTCGTCGTCGTCGTCGGCTGGCTGTACATCGTGCCGCAGCTGCACGGCGCGGCACTGACGGTGCAGATCACCACGGGCCTGCCGTCGTGGGTCGGACCGGTGGCCGTGGTCGTCGTGGTGTGCCTGAGCGTGGTCACGGGCGGCATGCGCTCCATCACGTTCGTCCAGGCCTTCCAGTACTGGCTGAAGCTGACGGCCCTGGCCGTCCCGGCGGTCTTCATCCTCTTCCGCCTCGGCGCCGACGGGGCCTCGATCACCGCCGGCGGCAGCGCCTTCACCACGGACCTGAACACGACGGCGCACGCCTCCCTCTACGGCACGATCTCGCTCGTCATCGCGCTCCTCTTCGGCACCCTCGGGCTGCCCCACGTGCTGGTGCGCTTCTACACGAACCCCGACGGGCCGTCTGCGCGGCGCACCACGGTGCTCGTGCTCGGCCTGCTCTCGCTCTTCTACCTGTTCCCCACCGTGTACGGGATCCTCGGGCGCATCCACACGCCCGAACTCGCGGCGGCGGGCGCCTCGGACGCGACGGTCCTCCTGCTCCCCGGCCGCATCTTCGACGGTGCCATGGGCGACCTGCTGTCCGCCCTGGTGACCGCGGGGGCCTTCGCCGCGTTCCTGTCCACGACGAGCGGCCTGGTCGTCTCCCTCGCCGGGGTGGTCAGCCAGGAATTCTTCCAGGGCAGCGTGACGGGGTTCCGGCGGGCCGCCCTGCTCTCCACGATCGTCCCCCTCGTGATCGCCCTCCTCACCGACACGCTCGCGCTGGCCGGCAGCGTCGGGTCCGTCTTCGCCTTCACCGCCTCGACCATCTGCCCGCTGCTGCTGCTGGGGATCTGGTGGCGGGGCCTCACGGACGCCGGCGCGATCGCCGGGATGCTCGTCGGCGCGATCCTGTGCGGGGGGGCGATCGCGGCCACCGCGCTGCTCGGCCCGGGGACGGGCGAGCGCTGGATATGGCTGGGGCAGCCTGCCCTGTGGACGGTGCCGGCGGCGTTCCTCACCATGGTGCTCGTGTCCCGGGCGACCGCGGGACGGCGGCCGGCCACGGCGTCGCGCGTCCTGGCACGCCTCCACACGCCCGAGCCGCGCTAGGTCAGTCGATCCCGGTCAGTCGATCCCGGCCATCAGTTCGATGACGCGGTCGAGGAACGCATCCACCTGGTTCTCCTCGTAGCCGTCCGCTCCCCGGGCCTCGCGGAAGACGGCACGGCGGACGACGTCCACGCTCATCGGGACGTGGTTCTCGAGGTACTGCAGGAGCTCGTCACAGAGGTGGTCGACGTCCTCGACGTCGTAGCTCGGGGCGCCCTGCTTCGACGGCCGCCGGAAGCGCTCGCCGGCCGGGCGGTGGAGCCTGCGGCGCAGCACCGCGGCGGTCCGGCCGATCTGCCGCAGCCACGCGTCCTCCCCCTCCGTCCGGATCAGGTGGTCGCGTTCCCGCTGCGCGAAGGCGTCCTCGAGGCGGTCGAGCGCGGCGTCGACGGCCTGCGGCTCATATCCGCCGCGGACCGGGTCGAAGGCCACGGACCGGACGTCCCTGCTCGTCATGGCGTCCGTCGCAGGGTGCTCGGCGTCGTAGGGCCCGCGGGCCCTGGTCAGGAAGAGGTCCACCTGGCGGGTGCTGTAGCCGAGCTCCCGCCGTCCGACACGTGCGAACGGGGAGCTGGCGGGGCGAATGAGGTCCATGTCTGCCGATCCTTCCACCTAAACCATCAAGGACAGTTCAGGGCCCCCTGGCCCAGCGATTCCGCCGTTCTCGATTCCGCGGCCAGCCTACGATCAGAGCAGCCCCGGAATCAATGTCGCGGAGAGCAGATATGCCACCGGGCATGCGAGGACGATCGAATCGAGGCGATCCATCACCCCGCCGTGGCCGGGAAGGATGGTTCCCATGTCCTTGACGCCGAGTTCACGCTTGATCATCGACTCGGCGAAGTCACCGGCGGTGGCCGAGGCGACGACGACGACGGCCAGGGCCAGGCCGATCCACAGCGGCTGCCCGAGCAGGAGGACGGCGCAGGCTCCGCCGACGACCAGCGCGCCGCCGATCGAGCCGCCGAAGCCCTCCCAGGACTTCTTGGGGCTGATCTTCGGCGCCATGGGGTGCTTGCCGAAGAACGCCCCGATCAGGTACCCGAAGGTGTCGTTCGCGACCACGAGCAGCAGGATCGTGGCGATGATGAGGTAGCCGCCGTCGGCCCGCATCAGGAGCATCGCGAAGCCCAGCATGAACGGCACCCAGAGAAGCGTGAACGTCCCGGCCATGAGACTCTTCGCGGCATCCGGTGCGGGGTCGAGCGAGCGCCAGAGGAAGATGCCGACGACGGCGGCGACGGTGGCGGCGGCGAGCCCCTCGGCGCCGCCGAAGTAGGCGGAGAACGGCAGCAGGAGGGTTCCGGCCATGGTCGGTGCGAGGGGGACGCGGATCCGTCGCAGTCCCAGCGCGCGCGAGATCTCCCACACGCCCACCGCGGCGAACAGGGTGACGATGCCCGCGAAGACGACCGGGAAGAACAGCAGGCCCACCAGGACCGGGATGAGGAGACCGGCGCCGACGCCGATCGCGGCGGGGAGGTTGCGCCCGGCCCGCGAGGGCGCACCGGGCTCCCGGGCGGGCCGCCGCCGCTTCAGCACTCCGACGCCGGATGTCCCGCCGACGGCTTTCCGGGCACGTCCGGGGCCCGCGCCGGGGGGATTGTCATCTGCCATCAGACCTCGAGCAGCTCCGTTTCCTTGCGCTTGAGGAGCTCGTCGATGAGGTCCACGCGCGCCTTGGTCATCGCGTCGAGTTCCTTCTCGGCGCGCGAACCCTCGTCCTCTCCGGCGTCGCCGTCCTTGACGGCCTTGTCGATACCGTCCTTGGCCTTGCGACGGACGTTGCGGATCGAGATCTTCGCGTCCTCGGCCTTGGTCTTCACCAGCTTCACGTACTGCTTGCGGCGCTCCTGGGTCAGCTCGGGCAGGACCACTCGGATGACGTTGCCGTCGTTGGACGGGTTGGCGCCGAGGTCGGAGTCGCGCAGCGCGCGCTCGATGTCGTTGAGGGAGGCGCGGTCGAACGGCGTGATGAGCAGGGTGCGCGCCTCCGGGTTCTGGAACGACGCGAGCTGCTGCAGCGGGGTGGGTGCGCCGTAGTACATGACGACCACCTTGGAAAACAGGGAGGCGTTGGCTCGGCCGGTGCGGACCGTCGCGAAGTCCTCCTTGGCGACCTCCACGGCCTTGTCCATCTTGTCGGTGGCTTCCAGCAGGGTCTCTTCGATCACAGTGTCTCCTTCGATCCGCAGTCGGCTGCACGGCAACCGTTCCAGTGGTTCATCCTAGTTCAACGGCGCGGCGCGCCCGGGCGCGGCACCGTGCGGCCCCGTACCGTCCGGGGCTAGGTGGTGACGATGGTGCCGAGCTTCTCGCCCCGGATGGCGCGCGTGACGTTCCCCTCGCCCTCCATGCCGAAGACCACCATCGTCAGGTTGTTGTCCTTGCACATGGTCATGGCGGTCTGGTCCATCACGCGGATGTCCCGGCGCAGTGCCTCGTCGTAGGACAGGGTCTCGAGCTTCTCCGCGGTCGGGTCCTTGTGCGGGTCGGCCGTGTAGACGCCGTCGACACCGCTCTTGGCCATGAGGACCTCGTCCGCGTGCACCTCCAGCGCGCGCTGGGCCGCGACGGTGTCGGTGGAGAAGTAGGGCAGGCCGGCGCCCGCGCCGAAGATGACGACGCGGCCCTTCTCGAGGTGGCGGATGGCGCGCCGCGGGATGTACGCCTCGGCGACCTGCCCCATGGTGATGGCGCTCTGCACGCGCGTCTCGACGCCGGCCTGCTCGAGGAAGTCCTGCAGCGCCAGGCAGTTCATGACCGTGCCGAGCATGCCCATGTAGTCGGCACGGGAGCGGTCCATGCCGCTCTGCGACAGCTCGGCGCCGCGGAAGAAGTTGCCGCCGCCGACGACGATCGCCACCTCGACGTCACCGACGGTCGCGGCGATCTGCTGCGCTATCCCGCGGACGGTGTCGGGATCGACGCCCAGCTTGCCGCCGCCAAAGACCTCACCGGAGAGCTTGAGCAGGACCCGCCGCCGTCCTGCGGGACCACCTGTCGGAGCAGTGGAAGTGGTGTCCATGAAATGCCTCCCGGGCGTAGTGCTGTGGACCGGTCCTGGTCGGACGGCCGATGGTGCGAACGTGGGATGGTGCCGGACCCGTCTCAGGATACGGCGCGCCTCCCGGGCGCAGGAAAGGGCGGCCACCTCGAGGGTGGCCGCCCTTCACCGTCGTGCTGTGATCCGGCCCGGAGGGGTCAGGCTCCGACGCGGAAACGTGCGAAGGCCGTGGCCTTGGCGTCGGCCTCGGTCAGGACCGCGGCGACGGACTTCTTGGCGTCCTTGGCGAACGCCTGGTCGACCAGGACACCCTCCTTGAAGAAGCCGGTGAGGCGCCCTTCGACGATCTTCGCGAGGGCCTGCTCGGGCTTGCCCTCGGCGCGGGCCGTCTCGTCGGCGATGCGGCGCTCCGACTCGACGAGCTCGGCGGGGACGTCCTCGCGGGTCAGGTAGGTGGGCGAGTACGCGGCGATGTGGACGGCCACGTCGTGCGTCGCCGCGACGGCGGCGTCGCCGGAACCCTCGGCGGCGAAGAGCACGCCGACCTGGGCGGGGAGGTCCTTGGACGTCTTGTGCAGGTAGGCGTCGACGAGCTGGCCCTCGATGCGGGCGATGCGGCGGACGTCGACCTTCTCACCGAGCAGCGCACCGGCTTCGATGACGTGCTCGGAGACGGGCTTGCCGTCCAGCTCGTAGGCCAGGAGGGCCTGGACGTCGGTGGCGCCGGACTCGACGGCGGCACCGAGCACCTTGTTGGAGAACTCGATGAAGGGGCCGGCCTTGGCGACGAAGTCCGTCTCGCAGTTGACCTCGATCATGACGCCGACGTTGCCGTCGACGCGAGCGGCGACGAGGCCCTCGGCGGTGGAACGGCCTTCGCGCTTCGTCGCGCCCTTCAGACCCTTGATGCGGATCAGTTCCAGGGCCTTGTCGGCATCGCCGTTGGCCTCGTCGAGGGCCTTCTTGACGTCCATCATGCCTGCGCCCGTGCGCTCGCGCAGGGCCTTGATGTCAGCGGCAGTGAAGTTTGCCATATGAACTCCTAAGTTGGGGTGGATCGGAACATGCGTAAGGGGCATGGTTTGACCCACACCCCTTACGCATCGAGAACTACTTGGTGTCGCTGGCGGCTTCCGTGGCGGGAGCTACTGCTTCGGGGACTTCCTCGGCGATGGGGGCCTGCAGGCCTGCGGGCGCCTCCTCGACGGCGGGAGCCTCGGCTGCAGCCTCGGGAGCTGCGGCTTCGGTCGCCTCAGGCGCGGCAGCGGCGGCGTCCGGGGTGCCCTGGAGCAGTTCACGCTCCCACTCGGCCATGGGCTCGTCGGCAGCGGCGTCGTTGTTGCCCGAGCGGTTGTGGCGGGCCATGAGGCCCTCCGCCACGGCGTCGGCGACGACCCGCGTCAGCAGGTTGACGGCGCGGATGGCGTCGTCGTTGCCCGGGATCGGGAAGTCGACCTCGTCGGGGTCGCAGTTGGTGTCGAGGATCGCGACGACGGGGATGTTGAGCTTCTTCGCCTCGTCGATGGCGAGGTGCTCCTTCTTGGTGTCGACGACCCAGACGACCGAGGGGGCCTTGGTCAGGTTGCGGATACCACCGAGGTTGCTCTGCAGCTTGGTGAGCTCACGCTTGAGGAGCAGGAGCTCCTTCTTGGTGTGGCCCGATCCGGCGACGTCGTCGAAGTCGATCTCCTCGAGCTCCTTCATGCGCTGGATGCGCTTGGAGACCGTCTGGAAGTTGGTGAGCATGCCGCCGAGCCAACGCTGGTTGACGTAGGGCTGGCCGACGCGCGTCGCCTGGTCGGCGATCGCTTCCTGGGCCTGCTTCTTGGTGCCGACGAAGAGCACGGTTCCGCCGTGGGCGACGGTGGCCTTGACGAACTCGTAGGCGCGGTCGATGTAGCCCAGCGACTGCTGGAGATCGATGATGTAGATGCCGTTGCGCTCGGTGAAGATGAAGCGCTTCATCTTCGGGTTCCAACGGCGGGTCTGGTGACCGAAGTGGACGCCGCTGTCGAGCAGCTGGCGCATGGTTACGACTGGCATGTTCTGCCTTTCTTCAGCCTCGGCGTGGGCGCGGTGCGCCGCCTGAAGCTTGTTGACGGTTGTCTCGGTGCCGGCCGGGGTGGCCGGTACGTCCTGGCACCCGGTCGTCGGATGGACATGCCCTCCCCTACCGGACTTCTCCGGACCGAAGGGCGGGCACTTCGGCGCCATAGGTCGGCGCCGAATCACGGGTACGCGTAGTCAGTCTGTACATTCCACGACCCATCGATGCCAGGGGCACACGGAGGTGGGAGCAGCAGACTGCTGGGTCCAGTGTACTACAGCGGGGGTGCGCGATCTGGCCGGTGACGGAGGCCGGGCGAGGGCCCCGTCGCCCCTGCAGGGCGCTCCGGGTGCCCGCCTGTTCCGGGGCGTGATGTCCACATACGGACTCCCTCGCCGCGCTCCGGCCCTCGCGGGATCCACGCTGGGTCCATGATCCGTTCCGCTGATCCTCCGGCACCCCTGTCCGGTTCTCGCCGTCGTCGCGCCCGTTGTCCGGAAGCGGCCGCCCGCACGGCGGGCACCTGCCTCCTCGCGGTGCTGCTCTGTGCGTCGTCCGGGAGTGGCTCCCCCGCCGCTGCGTCCGCCGCCGCCGAGGGCGCTGCTGCCCCGTTCGTACCCGAGTGGTCCTGGCCCCTCGTCCCGGTGCCCGAGGTCCTGCGGGCGTTCGAGAAGCCGCCGCAGAAGTGGAAGCGCGGGCACCGGGGCGTCGACCTGTCCACGGGTGCCGGGCCCGTCCCCGTGGTGAGCCCGGCGGACGGCGTCGTGTTCTTCGCCGGAACGGTGGTGGACCGGGGTGTCCTGTCGATCGACCACGGCGATGGCCGGATCAGCAGCTTCGAACCCGTCTCCACGGAGCTGTCCCGGGGCGGGCGCGTCGAGCGGGGGCAGGTCGTGGCCGTGCTCGACGGGCCGGTCCGTGCGCACTGCGGTCGTCCGTGCCTCCACTGGGGCGTCCGCGAGGACGGCGAGTACGTGGACCCGCTGTCCTTCGTGACGGACCGGCGTCCGTCGGTGCTGCTGCCGCTGGACGACCGGCGGGACGGCGGCACGTGGGACGTGCCGCCGGCCCGCCGGTGAGGACTAGACGAACGCGGCGATGCCCGTGATCGACCGGCCGGCGACGAGGGTGTTGATCTCCTGCGTGCCCTCGTAGGAGTAGATCGCCTCGGCATCCGAGAAGATCTTCGCCATCTCGTAGTCGACGACGATCCCGTTGCCCCCGAGGATGTTGCGCCCTGCCGCGACGCTCTCGCGCATGCGGGCCGTGGTGAAGGCCTTGGCGAGGGCGGACTGCTCGTCCTTGGCCTTGCCGGCGTCCTCGAGCTGGGACAGGCGCACCATCATGCCCATGGAGCTCATGGCGTTGCCCAGGATCTGCACGAGCTGCTGCTGGACGAGCTGGAAGCTGGCGATCGGCCGTCCGAACTGCTCGCGCTCCACGGCGTACCGGCGGGCGACGTCGAAGGCGGCGAGCTGCTGGCCGACGGCCTGCCAGCCGACGGCCAGGCGCGTGACCTTGAGGACCTTGTTCGTGTCGCGGAAGCTGTTGGCGCCCTTCAGGTGGAAGTCGTCGGAGACGACCACGTCGTCGAGGACGATTTCCGCGTTCTCGACGGTGCGCAGGGCGATCTTGTTCTCGATCTTGGACGAGGAGAAGCCGGGGAGTGTGGTGTCCACCAGGAAGCCCTTGACCTGGTTGTCCGCGAGGTCCCGCGCGTAGATGACCACCCAGTCGGAGAACGTGGCATTGCCGATCCACCGCTTGGCACCGTTGAGCACCCAGGAGCCGCCGTCGCGGCGCGCCGTCGTACGGGTCCCCCCGGCGACGTCGGAGCCGCCGAGCGGCTCCGTGAGGCCGAACGCGCCGATCTTCTTCATCGCGTAGATGTCCGGCAGCCACTCCTCCTGCTGTTCCTTCGAGGCAAGGGCCTCGATGGATCCGGTGAAGAGGCCGTCGTGGACACCCATGAAGGTGGCGAACGAGGTGTCGGCGCGGGTCATCTCGGCATGGGTGATGCCGGCGAAGAGGTTGGAGTAGCCCTGGCGGTAGACAGGGCTCATGGGGTCCAGTTCGGCGACCTTCGGGATGAGGTCCTGGGGGAAGACGCCCTGGTTCCACCAGTCCACGGCATTCGGGCGGACCTCCCTGGTGAGCCAGCCCCGGATCTCCTCCAGCCTGGCGCGCTCCTTGTCGGACAGGAGCTCCTCGAAGGCGAAGAAGTCGCCGTCGGCGTACGGGAGGTTGTCGACGTCGATCGTCGTCTTGCTCATGGGATGCCCCTCACTCTGGTCGTCGGCGACCAGCACTGTTCCTCGACCACATTCTGTGCGGGCAGGTGCCCACGCCATCATGTTACCCGCCGGTAACTTAGGGCGCCAGCGGCGCCGGGCGACGGACCGGGGAACGACGAATGCGCCACCCGGGCGGGTGGCGCATTCGTGGGGTCGTCCTCGACCGGGTGCGTAGGGCTGCTGGGGCTTGAACCCAGGACAAACGGATTATGAGTCCGCTGCTCTAACCAGCTGAGCTACAGCCCCCCGGGGTACGCAGCCTTCATTGTATGCGGACGGCGAGATCCGCTTCACGGGGGGCGGGCGGCTGCGCGGAGAGGGTGCCGTAGTACAGGCCCTCGAACGTCTCCAGCGTCGCGGTGAGGTCGTGCTTGCTCACCATGGCCCGGCTTGCCGCTCCCATCGACTGCTGGTCCTCGCGGGACAGGCTCAGGATCTCCGTGATGCGCTTGCCCAGTTCTTCGGCGTTCCCCGGCTCGAAGAGATAGCCGTTCTCGCCGTCGGACACCAGATGCGGCAGCGCCATGGCGTTCGCGAGCAGCACGGGCGTGGACGCGGACATCGCCTCGAGGGCGACGAGCGACTGCAGCTCGGCCGTCCCCGGCTGACAGAACAGTGAGGCCCGGATGTAGCTCACGCGCAGTTCCTCGTCGTCGATCAGGCCGCGGAAAATCACGCGGTCGCTGATGCCGAGGCGGGCGGCCTGGGCCTGCAGGGCCGGCTTCACCTCGCCGCCTCCGACAATCTCGAGGTGCACGTCGAGATGCTCGGGGGTCCCGGCGACGGCGTCGATCAGCACGTCGATGTGCTTCTCCTCGGCAAGCCTTCCGACGAAGAGGACGGTCGGGTGGTCGGCGGGTTCGATGACCTCGCCCGGCCGGACCTCGTAGGCGGCGGCGTCGATGCCGTTGGAGACGGGGAGCACCTCACGCAGGAAGGCGTGGTCGTGCATGGCCTTCGCCGCCAGCGGCGTCGGGGTCGTGACGGCGGCAGCCCTGCCCATCACCCTGCCCATGTCCCGCCAGGAGTTCCTCGCCACGATCCTCTTGAACCACTCGGGGAAGGGCAGGAACGGATTGATGTTCTCCGGCATGAAGTGGTTGGTGGCGACGACACGGATACCCCGCTTCACTGCTTCGTACAGCGCGTACTGCCCCACCATGTAGTGGCACTGGATGTGGACGACGTCGGGCTGGACCCGGTCGAAGAGCAGGCTGATGTCCCGCTTGATCTCCCAGGGGAGGCAGATGCGCCAGTAGTCGTGGGTGGGGACGCTGTGCGAGCGCAGGCGGTGGACGGGCCAGTCGCCGTCGGCTTCCGTGACGCTCGGGCCGTTCGACGGGCGCGGCGCGAGGACATGGACCGCGTGGCCGCGTCCTGCCATCCCCTTCGCCAGCCGGTAGCCGAACTGGGCCGCACCGTTCACGTTGGGCGGGTAGGTGTCCGCGGCGATCAGGATGGTCAGGGGCTTGAAATCAGCCGGGTAACTCACGGGGGGATTCCCTACGTCGGTGTGCTGGACAGATACTTCGCGGGCCGGGATCAGCGCTGCCGCTTCACCACGTCGGGGTGGTGCCGGGCGAGGGCAACGACCCCAACAATAGCAACGAGGGCCGCCGCACCCATGCCCAGCGCGATCACCGTGCTGACCTCCGGCTGGAGTTCCTCGAGGATGATGATGCCCACGGCGATGCCGACGATGGGGTCGATGACGGTCAGGCCCGCGATGACGAGGTCCGGTGGGCCCGTCGCGTAGGCACTCTGGACGAACCATATCCCGAGCGCCACGGCCACGGCGAGGGCCAGCAGGGTGGTGATGGGGACATTGAGCAGGAAGCGGCCGTTCGGGTCGAGCAGGTGGCCCGCGACGATCTTCGTCAGGACGGCGACGAACCCGAAGAGGACGCCTGCGCCGAGGATGTAGGCGAAGGCGTTGAGGCGATGCCGGCCGATCACCGCCAGGGTGCCGAACAGCAGGACCGCGGCCACCAGCAACAGCACCACGGACAGCTCCTGGGCGGGGTCGATCGCGTGGTTCTGGCGGGTGACCTTCAGGGCGAGGACGACGAAGAGGGCGCTTCCCGTGACGCAGGCCGTGATCGCGGCGACGGTGGGGCGGTTGATGCGGATGCCCTGGTCGCGGGAATTGACGACCGTGGTGATGACGAGCGCGATGGCCCCGATGGGTTGCACCACCGTCAGGCTCGCGAGCGAGAGGGCGATCACGTTCAGCACCGTCCCCGTGACGAGCAGGAGGAGCCCGAACAACCAGCGCGGATTGGTGAGGAGCCGGGTGAAGCCCGAGGAACTGAGGCTGAGCCCGCCCGTGTTCGCGCGCACTGCGCTGCCCTGGCGCTGCGCTCCGAACGCGAGGAAGACCGCGCCGAGCAGCGCCAGCACGATGGCTAGGGCGGGCACGACTGCTGCTCGGCCCGCTCCAGCCGGTACTTGCGGTGTGCTGCGAGAAAGTAGGCCCAGAAGGCGACGACGTGCAGGACGCATCCCACGAAGAGCAGTCCCAGGGCGAGACCGAGGATCCAGTCCTGCTGGAAGCCATCGACCTCGTGCAGCAGGAGCAGCGGCGCTCCCACCAGCATCAGCGCGGTCCGGATCTTCCCGACGGTGATCACGGGGAGGTGCAGCGGTCCGCGGAACAGGACGAGGGCGTTGACGATGAGGATGACGTCCGGGATGACGATGGCCCACACGAGCCATGCGGGGGCGATCCCGTCGATGACGAAGGTCACGGCGACCACGATCAGGGCGAGGCGGTCGGCGACCGGGTCGAGCCATTTCCCGACGGTCGATACCTGCTTGAGCCGCCGCGCGAGGTACCCGTCGACCCAGTCGGTCGAGCCGATCACCACGAGCGTGACCACCGCGGCCCCGTAGCGCTGCTGCGTGATGAACCAGACGAACAGCGGGACGCCGAGGAAGCGGACGATGGTGATGAGGTTCGGCAGGGTCCAGGCCGTCGTCAGCACCGTGCCGTCGTCGCCCGGCCGTCCTCCAGCCCCGATCAGTCTCATCGCCTGTGCCTCCCCGTCCCATTATGCAGGCAGGCGGCCGGTCCCCTGTCCCGCACCCGCGGGCCGCGGGACGGGATCGGGGACCGGCCGCCTGTCGGTCGGGCTGCCTGCTACTTGCTGAGGAGGCGGCGCAGCATGACGAGCATCGCCGCGACGGACGCCGCGAGGACGCTCAGCGGCTTCCAGCGGTCGGCAAGGGTGGTGTTGAGCGGGACGTCGCGGCGGACGGCCACCGCGGCGACCCTGGGGTCGGACGCCGGGCTTCCGGCCGGCCGCACCCCCTGGGGCGCGCGGTGGCGGGCACCGTCGAGGCGTGACTTGACATCCACGCGGGCACCGAGCGAATCGCGGGCGTCGGCGATGTGCGTCCGGCGCTCCCCGGTGCGGCCGCGCAGCGCCTCGTAGGACGGCGTGGGCTCCTTCGGCGTGGTGGCCTTGTCGGCATCCTTGGGCTTCTTCTCCTTCGGCTTCTTGACGTCCAGGCTGGCCGGGTCGAAGCTGCGGCCCTCCTTGAGCACGCCGAGGTCGTACCGGATGCCGCGGATCGCGTCCTCGGGCAGCAGCGGGAGCTGCTTCTTGAGGCGGGAGACCCCGATCAGCGCGAGGATGCCACCGATGACGATGAAGAACAGGGCGACCAGCAGGGCGGCCAGCCACGCGGGCATGATCTCGGCGAGACCCATGATGGCCGCGACGACGAGAGCGACGGCGAAGAACAGGACGAAGACTAGGGCGACGACGAGGAACGCGGCGGCGATGCCGGCCTTGGTGCCCTTCTTCTTCATCTGCTCGACGGCGATCGAGAACTCGTCGCTGGCCTGCCGCGGCGTCAGGCGCGCGAGCAGCCTGATCAGTCCGACGAGCGAGAGTGAGCCTGGGGACCGCTTGACGCGCGTACTAGCCGAGCTGTTCATAGGCCCTGCCTCCATTCGTGTGGGTCTTGCTGGACATTCGCTGAACCAAAATTACCATCGGGCCGGGCACGTCATCGTGCTGCCGTGAGCCCGGCGTTGTCCTCGAGGTCCTTGCCCGCGAACTCGGGGAGCTGGGTCCGGACGAAGACGAAGGAGACGACGGCGAAGACGGTGAACGCCGCGTACATGAACCACAGTCCGAGATTCGCACTGACCCAGGGGAAGGTGAGGGTGACGATGAAGTTGAAGACCCAGTTCACCATCGTGGCGACGCCCAGGGCGATCGAGCGGATGCGGTTGGGGAACATCTCGCCGAGCGTCACCCACATCACCGGTCCCCAGGTGGCGGCGAAGAAGATGACGAAGAGGTTCGCGCCCACGAGGGCGATCGGGCCCCACACCCCGGGCAGCGCGACGTCGTCGCCGGTGCCCTCCGCCTGGAGGAACGCGAGCGTCGCCGCGAGCAGCCCGACCGTCATGCCGATGGAGCCGGCGAGCAGCAGCTTGCGGCGTCCGATGCGGTCGACGAAGAAGATGGCGACGAAGGTCATGGTGACGTTGATGATCGAGGTGATCACGGACGTCGTGAAGGAGTCGCTCTCGCTGAAGCCCACCGACTTCCACAGCGTCGTGGAGTAGTAGAAGATCGCGTTGATGCCCACGAGCTGCTGGAGCGCCGCGATGGCCATGCCGACCCAGAGGATGGGCTGCAGCCCCAGGGCGGGACCGCGCAGGTCACGGTAGCTCGCGCGGTCCTCGCGCTCGAAGCTCTCCCGGATCTGGCGGATCTTGCCCTCGGTGTCCCGGACGCCGGAGACGCGGGAGAGGATGCGCGCGGCTTCCCTGTCCCGGTCGGCGCGGATGAGGAACTGCGGCGACTCGGGGATGATGAGCGCGAGCACTCCGTAGACGACGGCCGGGAGCACGCCGACCAGGAGCATCCAGCGCCAGGCGGACAGTCCCCACCAGAATTCGTTGGCAGCGCCGCCGGCGGCACTCGCGAACGAGGCGTCGGAGAGCAGGGCGACGAAGATGCCGATCGTGATGGCGAGTTGCTGGACCGAGGCGAGTCCCCCGCGCCACTTCGACGGCGCGATCTCGGCGATGTAGCCGGGCACGATGACGGAGGCGATCCCGATGGCAAGTCCACCGACGAGGCGCCAGGCCATGAGGTCCCATTCGGAGACCGCGAAGGCCGATCCGACGGAGTTGATCGCGAACAGGAAAGCCGCCGCGATCATTACCTTCTTGCGGCCCCAGCGGTCCGCGAGCCCGCCGGCGAACCACGCGCCGGCAGCACAGCCGAGCAGCGTGATGGCGACGGTGAAGCCGAGGACGCTCGCGCTCAGCTCGAAATCGGCCTGGATGGAATCGACCGCACCGTTGATGACGGCGGTGTCGAAACCGAACAGGAGGCCTCCGACGGCCGCCGCCATGGTGATGCCGATGACCCGCGCGAGGTGCCGCGGTGGATCCGCGGACTCGGTGTCGACGTCGTGCTCGCTCATGCTCGGTTCTCCCTGCTCGTTCTGCCCTCCAACACCCTACGTCAATCCGAAGCCTGCTTAGCAGCGGCCTCGTCGCCTGGGCATCCGAGGCGGAAGCTTGACGGAGGGTCGTAAGATGAGAGCGTCGTTGATTCGCCGCAGCAACCAATTGTCCCTCCGCGGACGGCCTGCTGCACGGCGTGAGCCGCTCCGCCGTCGTCGCCGGGCCGCCGCCGCAATCGATGCATCCCCTGCTTCATCCGATCCGCATCCCGGCAGCACCACCATTCCCGTTAGGCAGCATTGTGAGCACCAACCTGGGCACCATCACCCATCCCGGCGACGCCCTGACCCGCCGCGAGAAGATCATCTACGTCTTCATCCTCGGCACCCTGACCGCCCTCGGGCCGTTCACGATCGACCTGTACCTGCCGGCTTTCCCGGCCCTGCGGTCGGACCTGGGCGTCTCCGAGGCGGCCATCCAGCTGACGCTGACGGGGACGATCATCGGGTTCGCGGGCGGTCAGCTCCTCGTGGGGCCGCTCAGCGACAAGATCGGCCGTCGCCTGCCGCTCATCTTCGCGACCACGCTGCACGTGGGCGCGTCCATCGGCGCAGCGTCCTCCGAGGACATCACCATGCTCATGCTGTTCCGCGTGCTCCAGGGCATCGGGGCCGCGGGCGGTGGCGTGGTCGCGATGGCCATGGTGCGCGACCTCTTCGGCGGCTACACCCTGGTGCGCATGCTGTCCTACATGGCGCTCGTGAACGGGATGGCACCGATCTTCGCCCCGGTGATCGGTTCCCAGCTGCTGCTGCTCTTCCCCTGGCCCGGCATCTTCTGGTTCCTCGCCGCCTACGGCGTGCTGGTGATCACGGCGGTGTCGTTGTTCATCGTCGAGACGCTGCCCCGGGAGCACCGCCGCCGGTCCGGTCTCACCGTCCTCCAGCGCTACCGGGCGGTCCTGAGCGACCGCATCTTCATCGGGATCCTGCTGGTCGGCGGCATGAACTTCTCCGGGCTCTTCTCCTACCTCTCCGCGTCGCCCTTCCTGTTCCAGGGCCCCTACGGACTGAACGAGCAGCAGTACGGGCTGCTGTTCGCCGTGAACTCGCTGGGCATCGTCGCCGGCGTGCAGATCAGTGCGCGCGTCCTCCGGCGCGTCGGCCCGCAGTGGGTCATCGCGACGGCGACGATCGTCCAGCTCTCCATGGCGATGCTCATCATCGCGTTCGACCAGCTGGGCCTCGGGTTCTGGGGTACGGCGGTGCCGCTGTGGTTCTACATCATGGCGACGGGCTTCGTCTTCCCGTGCGTGCAGGTGCTGGCGCTCATCAACAACGGAGCGCAGGCCGGCACCGCGGCGTCGCTCCTCGGCGCGGTCACCTTCGGGACGGCCGGGCTGATCTCGCCACTCGTCGGCCTGCTGGGCGAGGGCATCGAATCGGCGACGCCGATGGCGGTCGTCATGGCGGTGTGCATCGCCCTGGGCGTGCTCTTCCTCTGGACGGTGGTCCGGCCGAGGACCGTCCCCGCCCTGCAGTAGCGCCGCGCCTCGGCGCGCTACTGCAGGGCGGCCGTGCTCAGGCGGCGGCGCTCTCCGACTCCGGCCCGGAGTCCGAGGGCAGGGCCTCCGCCGCCGTGGCGATGTTGCGTGCCATGGACTTGAAGATGAACCCGTGGAACGGCAGCACGGAGAGCCAGTACAGGCGTCCGGAGAGCCCCTGGGGGAAGAAGACGGCCCGCTGGTAGAACGAACTGCCGGAGCCGTCCGGCTCCACCCTGAATTCGAGCCACGCCCGGCCGGGAACCTTCATCTCCGCGCGGAGCCTCAGGCTCTTGCCGCGGACGATCTCCTCCACGCGCCAGAAGTCGAGCGCCTCGCCCGTGAGCAGTTCCTTGGCATCCCGTCGGCCACGCCGGAGGCCGACGCCGCCGGCGAGCTTGTCCATCCAGCCGCGGGCGGCCCAGCCGACGGTCCAGGAGTACCAGCCGTTCTCCCCGCCGATCCCCTCGACGACGCTCCACAGCTTCTCCGGCGAGGCGCTGGAGCTGTAGGTCTGGACGTCGGTGAAGACCGTGTGGCCGGCCCACTGCGGGTCCGACGGCAGCGGGTCGGCTTCGGAGTCCACCTGGGTCGCGCCGGCCCAGCTGGTCTCCACCTCTCCCCCGCGCATCCTGCCGAGCGCCAGATCCACCGCGCGGCGGTAGCCCGTGAGCCCGCCGTCGGGGACCGGGATGTACTGGTCGATGTCGTGTTCGCTGGTGACGGCGTCGTGCTGGAGGGACTCGATGAGGGGCATGGCCATCGCCCGCGGGATGGGAGTGACGAGATTGACCCAGTGCCCGGCCAGGCGCGGCGTCAGGACCGGCAATGCCAGGATCTTGCGGCGCGGCAGACCCGCGGCTTCGGCGTACTGGTTCATCATCTCGGCGTAGGTGAGGACCTCGCGGGACCCGAGGTCGAACGTCCGGTTCAGGCCCTCGGGCAGGTCGAGCGCTCCGACGAGGTAGTGGATGACATCGCGCACGGCGATCGGCTCGATGTGGTTCAGGACCCACTTGGGCGCGGGCATGACGGGAAGGACGTCGGACAGGTGCCGGATCATCTCGAACGACGCCGAGCCCGACCCGATGACGACGCCGGCCTGGAACGCGACGGTCGGCACGCCGGACTCGAGAAGGATGGTGCCGACCTGCGTGCGTGACCGCATGTGGGTGGACAGCTCCACCCCGTCGGGGTGGAGGCCGCCGAGGTAGACGATGCGGCGGACTCCGGCGTCGGCGGCGGCCTCGGAGACGATGGCCGCGATGTCCGCCTCGCGCCTGTCGAAGTTCCGTCCGGACCCCATGGAGTGGACGAGGTAGTAGAGCGTGTCGACGCCCTGCGTGACCGTGCGCATGGACTCGCGGTCCTGCAGGTCACCCTCCACGATCTCGACGGACCCGGCCCAGGGGACGTCCTTGAGCTTCTGCGGGGAGCGGACGATGACGCGGACCCGGCGGCCCTCGGCCACCAGCTTCGTCACCAGCCGCCCGCCGATGTACCCCGTGGCCCCGGTCACCAGGATGAGCTTGCCGTTCGTGCGGTCAGTGTTCATGGGCGAAGCCTACGCCCGCCCGCTGACAGGTTTCCGGGGCCCGGGCACGGTCCGCCGGGGCAAAGGCCGACCGGAACTCGGGCGAAGAAAAAGGGCCGGTGACCCGGGCTTCCGCCCGGGTCACCGACCCTTCATTGCTCCTCCGACTGGACTTGAACCAGTAACCCTTCGATTAACAGTCGAATGCTCTGCCAATTGAGCTACGGAGGAAAGCGCGGTCTCTACTCTACATACCCGGGGCAGTGAAGTGAAATCGGCCGGGCTCAGTCCTCGCGGAGCCGCCTCCGCTGCATCTCGAGCTCCATCAGGTCCCGCTGCAGCTGGTTGTAGAGCGCAGGATCAGCGGCCGGATCCATGCGCTGGAGCTGCCCGAGCTTCTCCGCCTTCTGCTGCGTGATCCGCAGTTCCGTGAGCCGGTTCAGGATGTCCCGGCAGTAGCTCACCATCGCGTCGGCGTCCTTGGCCGGCAGCGGGCGGACCGCCAGTTCGCTCACGAGGGGGCGCAGTACGTCCGGCACGCCGTCGCGCACCGATTCCACCCAGCGCGACAGCTCCGTGCCGGCCGCACCCGCGGCGAGGACGGCGTTGTGGAGGGCCTCGTAGACGGGGACGGTGAAGTGGATCGTCGAGAAGCTCTCCCACTGGGGCGCCGTGAGGAGCGTGGGCTGCTGCAGCACCACTTCGAGCGCCTCCCGCTCCATCCGGGCGATCGGGTCCCGCGGATCGGGCCGCTCGAAGAACGGCTCCTGCGACGGCGCGGCCCCCTGACCACCGGAGGCCGGCGTCCCTGCCTGTCCCTGGCCCCCCTGCTGGGTCTGCTGGGTCTGCTGGCCCTGCTGCCGACCGCCGGACGAATTCTCCCGGCGTGCCGCCGCGGACACGGCGCGGGCCACCTGGTCCTCCCCCACGTACTGCATCCCGAGCCAGCGGGAGAGCTCCCTCGTGTAGGTGGAGCGCAGCGACACATCCCTGATCTGCGCGACGATCGGTGCCGCATGGCGCAGCGCCTTGACCTGGCCCTCTCCGGACGAGAGGTCGAAGGTGGCGAAGGACGCCTTGATGGCGAACTCGAACAGGGGCCGGCGGTCGGTGATGAGCTCGCGCACGGCGTCGTCGCCCCGGGTCTGCCGGAGTTCACACGGGTCCGCGCCCGAGGCCTCGACGGCCACATAGGTCTGCGCGGTGAACCGCTGGTCCTCCTCGAACGCGCGCAGCGCGGCCTTCTGGCCCGCGGCGTCGCCGTCGAACGTGAAGATCACCTCGCCGCCCGTGCCGTCATCCGAGAGCAGCCTGCGGGCGATCTTGATGTGGTCCGTGCCGAAGGCCGTCCCGCAGGTCGCGACCGCTGTGCCCACGCCCGCGAGGTGGCAAGCCATGACGTCCGTGTAGCCCTCGACGACGACGAGCTGGCGGTTCTTGGCGATCTCCTTCTTGGCGAGGTCGATCCCGTACAGCACCTGGGACTTCTTGTAGAGCGAGGTCTCCGGCGTGTTGAGGTACTTCGGCCCCTGGTCGTCCTCGAAGAGCCTGCGGGCCCCGAAGCCCACGGTGTCCCCGGTGATGTCGCGGATGGGCCAGATGAGGCGCCCCCGGAAGCGGTCGTAGAAGCGCCCGGGATTGCTCGAGGAGGCGCTGAACATGCCGGTGAGTTTCAGTTCGTCCAGGGTGAACCCGCGGCCCGTGAGGTGGTTGAGCAGGCCGTCCCAGCCCTGGGGCGCGTACCCGACGCCGAAGTGCGCGGCCGCGTCGCGGTCGAAGCCGCGGTCCTGCAGGAACTGGCGGGCGGTGCCGGCGCCGGGCGTGAGGAGCTGGTCGCGGAAGAACTCCGCGGCGATCTTGTGCGCGTCGAGGAGCCGCTGCCGCCGGCCGACGTCCTCGCGCCGCGGCCCGGTGCCGCCGTCCTCGTAGTGCAGTTCGAAGCCGATGCGTGCGGCGAGCTTCTCGACGGTCTCGCTGAAGGAGGTGTGGTCCTGCTTCTGCACGAAGCTGATGACGTCCCCGCCCTCGCCGCACCCGAAGCAGTGGTAGGAGCCCATCTGCGGGCGCACGTGGAAGGACGGCGACCGCTCGTCGTGGAACGGGCACAGGCCCTTCCAGGAACCGATACCGGCGGACTTCAGGGTGACGTAGGCCTCGACGACCTCCTTGATGTCCGTGCGCTGGCGTACCTCATCGATGTCTTCGCGTTTGATGAGTCCGGCCATGACCCCAGTTTAGGCCCGCCCCACCGACACTCGGACCGTGTCCGCGGAGTATGTGCGCCGGTCCGCGGGCGGGTGTGAGGACCGCCTACCAGAGGGCGGGGACCGGGCCGACGATGCGTTCGTGGAGACCGAGGGCGGACACGTCGGTGAGCGAGGCGACCTGGTCGACGACGACGCGCAACCGGGCGTCGTCGTCGCCGGCCTCCCGCCAGTCCGCAGCGAACATCGGCTCGAGGTGCCGGTCCCCGTCGGCGTGGATCTGTGCCACGAGGGACGCCAGGATCTCCCGCTGGCGCTCGTAGAGGGGCTGGCGGTGGTCGGTGGTCATCACGTACGTGGTGGCCAGGCCCTTCATGACGGCGATCTCCATGACGGTCTCCTCCGGCACGACCATCTCCGCGTTGTAGCGGGTCAGCGGGTCGGGCCCGTAGATGGACCGGGTGGACTGCATGGCGCTCAGGCAGAACCGGCCGATCAGCTGGCTCGTCATGTTCTTCAGCGCCGCCATGGACCGCCGGGTGCCGTCCGCCTCGCGCACCCAGACCGGCGTCCTCTCGAGCCGGGCGAGGGCGGCGTCGACGGCGGCCGGGTCGCTGCCCGGGAGGTACCACTGCTGCGTGTAGCCCACCACGCGTGCGCGGGCATCCGGGCTGTCCATCCACCGGAGCTGGAGGTGCCCGGCGACGATGGCGTCCTCGACGTCGTGCACGGAGTACGAGATGTCATCCGCGAGGTCCATCACCTGCGCCTCGAGGCACGAACGGCCCTCGGGGGCGCCGTCGCGCAGCCACGCGAAGACCGGGAGGTCGTCGTCGTACGCACCGAACTTCGTGGTGCGCCGGCCGCCGAGAACGGGCGCCGCGGCGGCCGTCCACGGGTACTTGCACGCGGCGTCGAGGCTCGCGCGCGTGAGGTTCAGCCCCGCGGGACTGCCGTCGGACGTGAGGACCTTCGGCTCCAGCCGCGTGAGGAGGCGCAGGGTCTGGGCGTTGCCCTCGAACCCCCCGATGCCGTGGGCGAGGTCGTTGAGCGCGGATTCACCGTTGTGCCCGAAGGGCGGGTGCCCGAGGTCGTGGGCCAGGCACGCGGTGTCCACGATGTCCGGATCGCAGCCGAGCGTCCTGCCCAGTTCACGGCCGATCTGCGCGACCTCCAGCGAGTGGGTGAGGCGCGTGCGCACGAAGTCGTCGGTGTCGGGCGCCACGACCTGCGTCTTCGCGCCGAGGCGGCGCAGCGCGGACGAGTGCAGTACGCGCGCACGGTCCCGCTCGAAGTCGGTGCGGTGGGAGCTCTTCGGCGGCTCCTCCACCCACCGCTCGGTGTCCGCGGCACTGTAGCCGGGGGTGGGGGACGGATCGCGGAGACTCATGATGCCTTTCTAGCGCAACGGGGGAGGGAGTGTGTGCCGGTCCGTGCCGATGTGGAGTGCGGGTGGGTCATCCGCCGGAGACGTCCACCTCGGCCGCGGCGATGTCCGCCTGCTGCGCGGCGTTAAGGACGCGGCCGTCGAGCCAGTGCTCGGGCAGGGCGGTCCGCTTCGGGGAGCCGGCACGGCCGCGCGGGCCCTCGGCGTCCTGGCCGGGGTACGGCGAGTCCTTGTCGAGTTCGTCCAGGAGCCCGCGCAGGACCTCGAGGGTGGGGACGGTGGCGAGCTTGGCACGCAGGTCGCCGCCGACCACGTAGCCCTTGAAGTACCAGGCCATGTGCTTGCGGATGTCACGCAGGCCCATCATCTCGCTGCCGAACGTCTCGACGAGCAGCTCGGCGTGGCGGTAGACGGTGTCGGCGACCTGCCCCAGGCCGGGACGGTGCCGGGAGGAACTGCCCTCGAAGGCGTTGACCAGGTCGCCGAAGAGCCATGGTCGCCCCTGGCAGCCACGGCCGATGACGACGCCGTCGACGCCGGTCTGGTGCACCATGCGGACGGCGTCCTCGGCGCTCCAGATGTCCCCGTTGCCGAGCACGGGGATGTCCGGCAGGGCCTCGCGCAGTTCGGCGATGGCGTTCCAGTCGGCCTTGCCGGAGTAGAACTGGGACGCGGTGCGTCCGTGGAGGGCGACGGCGGCGACCCCGCTGTCGCGCGCGATCCTGCCGGCCTCGCGGAAGGTGAGGTGGTCCTCGTCGATGCCCTTGCGCATCTTGATGGTGAGCGGAACACCGCCCCTGGAGGCCTCGCGGACGGCGGTCTGCACGATGCCGGTGAACAGGTCGAGCTTCCAGGGCAGGGCCGCTCCCCCGCCCTTGCGGGTGACCTTCGGCACAGGGCAGCCGAAGTTCAGGTCGATGTGGTCCGCGCGGTCCTCCTCGACGAGGAGGCGGACGGCGGCGCCGACGGTCTTCGGATCGACGCCGTACAGCTGCACGGAGCGCACTTTCTCGTCGTCGTCGTGCGAGATGATGCGCATGGATTCCGGGCTGCGTTCCACGAGCGCACGGGAGGTGACCATCTCGGAGACGTAGAGCCCACCCCCGTACTCGCGGCAGAGCCGACGAAACGCCTTGTTGGTGATGCCGGCCATGGGGGCGAGGATCACCGGCGTGTCCACGGTGATGGGGCCGAGGGTGAGCGGCGGCAGATCGAGCTTGAGCGCGCCGTCGGGTGCGTCGGGAAGGGCATCCGCCGGGTCGCCGTAGCCGGGATCGCCGGAGGGGACGGGGAGAGTCGATACTGCGGTCACCCCTCCATTGTCGCAAGCACCCGCAAATCCGTCGGGTGCCGCACGCCTGCGCTCCCTGGCCGCCCTGCGCCACGCGTTCGTCATGCGCCCGGCTCCACGCCGGCCGGCCGATCCCCGAGCGCCACGAGCCGTTCCCCCGGGGCGAGCGTTCCCGCACCCCCGGCGGGGACCGCCGGCGCACTCCGTCGCGGGACGTCGTCGTGCCCGCCGTGCGCGGACCGGGGACCCACGGCCTTGACCACCAGCACCGCGACCAGGGTGGTGAGCGGGATGGCGAGGACGAGGCCGATCGAGCCCACCAGGGTCCGCACCACCTCCTCCGCGAGGTCACCGCTGGTGAGGGTGTCGAGGAGCGCGCGGTCGTAGAGGGAGACGAGGATCAGCACCGGCAGTGCGGCCCCCGCGTACGCGAAGGCGATGGTGTAGACGGTGGAGGCGATGTGGTCGCGGCCGATCCGCATGGCGGAGCCGAAGAGCCGGCGCCCGGAGGTGGTCGGCGCGAGCTCGTACAGCTCCCACACCGCCGAGGACTGCGTGATCGTCACGTCGTTGAGCACGCCCAGGCCGGAGATGATGAGGCCGCACAGGATGATCGCGGAGATCGACAGCTCGTCCGACGCGTTCACCAGCGTGTACGCGTTCTCGTCGCCCACGCCGGTCAGGTGGGCCGCGTCCGTGGCCCAGGCCGCGAGCAGTGCCGTGATGCCGAGGCCGAAGACCGTTCCGAGCAGCGCCGTCGAGGTGCGGGCGGAGACCCCGTGCGCGAAGTAGAGGACGCCGTACATGATCACGGTCGAGCCGACGAGTCCCAGCAGCAGGGGCGGCGCGCCCTCCACGAGACCGGGCAGGATGAACTGCGCCAGGATCACGAGGGCGCCGACGAGGCCGATGATGGCCCGCAGGCCCCGCCAGCGGGCCACGGCGACGACGACGACGGCGTAGAGCGCCGCGAGCGCGACGACGGGCACGGAACGCACGAAGTCCACGAAGACGTAGGGCGCGGCGCCCTGCAGGACCTCGGACAGGTCGAGGTAGCGGATCTCGTCGCCCGGCTCGACGGCGTTCGTCGCCGCGAGTTCGGGGGTCACCTCGACGGGGACGAGGCCGCCCCCGCCGGCCGGCTGCGTGTAGGCGATGGTGCAGGTGAGCGCCGTGCCGCCGGCCTCGACGGTCGGCCGGGAGGACGGGCAGTCCGCCTCGGCGACGTCGCGGACGGTGCCGGTCACGAAGCTGACGCCGTCCGCCGTCGCGTACGGACTGGCGACGTCCAGGGAGCTGCGGTCCCCGCTCGGCCACAGGAGCACCATGGCGACGAGGGTCAGCACGCCCAGGGGCACGAGGACGGCCGAGAGCAGGAGGGTCGCCCGGCGCCGCGTCGCGAGCGCTGAGGCGGACGGCTCCGCGCTCCCGCCGGTGTGCTGGTGGCTGTGGCCCACGGGTTTCCTCGCTGGTCGGGCGGTCGGACGGATCGTCTGCGATTCTACGCAGGCAGTCCGCCGGTGCGGTGCCGGCCCGACATTCCGGCGCGAATCCCTGCCCGTGCAGCACAGGTCCACCCGCCCGGGGTACAAAGAGTACATACGGAGCACCGCGGGTCCTTCCCGCGATCGCAGGAAGAGGGATCAGAGCATGGGATGGAAGCCGCGGCAGAGCGACAGGATGTACCGCTTCGTCGTGTACGCGGGCAAGACCGCGTTCGCGGCGCTGCGCCTGCCGGTGACGGTCACCGGGACGGAGAACCTGCCCGCATCGGACCCCCTGAACGGACGCTCCCGCGGCGCCGTCCCCGGGCACGGCGCCGTCGTCGTCATCACGCACTTCGGGTACCTGGACTTCGCCTTCGCCGAACTCGTGCTGTGGAACCACGCCCGCATCCAGGCGCGCTACATGATCTCGAAGCGTGCGGCGGAGCACTGGTTCGTCAGCCCGTTCGTCTTCGGGCTGGGCCACGTCATCACGGACCGGAAGGCCGGCGCGGCGGCGTACGACGACGCGCTCGTGAAGCTGCGGGCCGGCGAGTACGTGGCGATCCTCCCCGAGGCCGGCGTGTCCCGCAGCTACACCGTCCGCGCGCTCAAGACCGGCGCGGTCCGGCTCGCCGCCGAAGCCGGCGTCCCCGTGATCCCCGTCTCCGTGTGGGGGTCGCACCGGCTGCTGACCCGCGGCCACGGCTTCTCCGTCCGGCGTGCGTGGAGAGCCCCCGTCCGCGTCCACATCGGTCCCGCGGTCCGCCACGAGCCGGGGATCGACGTCGCCGAGGAGACGGAGAGGCTCCGCCAGGAACTCCAGGACGGCATCGAGACGTGCATCGCCGACTTCCCGGTGGCCCTGGAGCCCGGTGCCTGGTGGATGCCCGCGCACCACGGCGGCGGAGCCATGACCGTGACCGAGCGGGAGGCCGCGGACCTCGCGGACCTGAAGGCCGGGCGGCACGACCGCGGCTGAGTGCCGCGGTCTCCTCTGCCACGGGCCCGCGCGTCAGCCCGTCGCGACGACCAGAGTCTCCGGTCCGGCGAGCCGTGCGGCCCCCGTGGCCAGCAGGGGGTCGACGACGGCGGCGAGCGCCTCCATCGCGTCGTCGACCTCGAGCTGGATGGGGTACTGGTGCACGAGCATCGCGATCAGGGTGGCGACGGCGGCCTGCTGCTCCCGCGGCGGCAGCGTCGTGTCGTAGCCGAGCAGCACGTCCGCCGGGTCGTCGGTGCGGGCCTGCGTGTAGCTGACCGCGAAGGCCGCGATGGCCCCGCCGTCGGCCTTCGGCCGGTCCCTGAGCACGATCGCTCCCCCGGCGCCGCTCGCGTCGCCGAGGAACAGCTGCTGGGCGCGGCCGAGGCTGAGGTCCGCCCGGTCCCACGCGTGGACGGACTCGTAGAAGCCCACGACGGCCCGGGTGAGCTCCACGGACCCGGTGGCGGCCTCCTCCAGCTGCGGTCCGGCGGCGTCGTCGAAGGCGGGTGCCGCGAGGGCCCCGGGGGCGACGACGACGAGCCGCGAGCGCTGCAGGGTGCCGAACCCGGTGGCCTCGGCGAAGGCTGCGCCGGTGGTCCCGGGTGAGACCTTCGACCGCAGGAGCGTCACGCCCGAGGGCGACGCCGCGGCCTCGTGCTGGAGCATCGTCAGGAGCGTCGACCCGACGCCGGCCCGCCGGTGGTCCTCGGCGACCTCGATGTAGCACCAGAGCCGGTCCGGGTGGAGCGCCGCCCCGTAGACGCAGCCGGCGGCCACGGGGACGCCCTGGTCGACCGCCGTGATGCAGCGGTTCCAGGGGCTGTCCGACGGCGGGCGGAACGAGCCGCGGAACTGCTCGGCGGCCGCCGATTCGGGGCCGCCCCAGAGCTGGAGCAGCTCGAGGTCGTCCCCGTCCTGCCAGGCGCGGTACTCGAGGGCCATCAGGCTCCGATCAGGCGCGCGGCGAGGTAGCCCTGCACCTTGTCGAGGGACACGCGCTCCTGCGCCATGCTGTCGCGCTCGCGGATGGTCACGGCCTGGTCCTCGAGGGTGTCGAAGTCGACCGTGATGCAGAACGGCGTGCCGATCTCGTCCTGGCGGCGGTAGCGGCGGCCGATGGCGCCGGCGTCGTCGAACTCGATGTTCCAGGACTTCCGCAGCTGGGCGGCGAGGTCCTTGGCCTTCGGGGAGAGGTCCTCGTTGCGGCTGAGCGGCAGGACGGCGGCCTTCACCGGGGCGAGGCGCGGGTCGAGCTTCAGGACGGTGCGCTTGTCCACGCCGCCCTTGGCGTTGGGGGCCTCGTCCTCGGTGTAGGAGTCCACGAGGAACGCCATGAAGGAGCGGGTCAGGCCGGCGGCGGGCTCGATCACGTACGGCGTGTAGCGCTCGTTGGTGGCCTGGTTGAAGTAGCCCAGATCGGTACCCGAGTGCTTCGAGTGCGTGGACAGGTCGAAGTCGGTGCGGTTCGCGATGCCTTCGAGCTCGCCCCACTCCGAGCCGGCGAACCCGAAGCGGTACTCGATGTCCGTGGTGCCCTTGGAGTAGTGGCTCAGCTTCTCCAGCGGGTGTTCGAACAGCCGCAGGTTGTCCGGGTCGATGCCGAGGTCGGTGTACCAGGAGAGCCGCTCGTCGATCCAGTAGCGGTGCCATTCCTCGTCGGTGCCGGGTTCGACGAAGAACTCCATCTCCATCTGCTCGAACTCCCGCGTGCGGAAGATGAAGTTGCCGGGCGTGATCTCGTTCCGGAAGCTCTTGCCGATCTGGCCGATACCGAACGGCGGCTTCTTGCGCGCCGTGGTGAGCACGTTGTTGAAGTTCACGAAGATGCCCTGCGCGGTCTCGGGGCGGAGGTAGTGCATGCCCTCCTCGGAGGCGACCGGCCCGAGGAAGGTCTTCAGGAGTCCGGAGAACTCCTGCGGCTCGGTCCACTGGCCCCGGGTGCCGCAGTTGGCGCAGGAGATGTCCTTCAGCCCGTTCTCGGGGGCACGGCCCTTCTTCTCCTCGTACTCCTCCTCGAGGTGGTCGGCCCGGTACCGCTTGTGGCACGACAGGCACTCGACCAGCGGATCGCTGAAGACCTCGACGTGCCCGGAGGCCTCCCAGACCTGGCGGGGAAGGATGACGGCGGAATCGAGCCCGACGACGTCCTCGCGGCCGCGCACCATCCGCTGCCACCACTGCCGCTTGATGTTCTCCTTGAACTCGGCCCCGAGCGGCCCGTAGTCCCAGGCAGAGCGCGAGCCGCCGTAGATCTCCCCCGACTGGAACACGAAGCCGCGCCGCTTGGCGAGCGAGATGATGGGGTCGAGTGCTGACTTGGCTGCTGCCATGGTGTGTCTCCAGTTCTGGGCAGGCCGCTGGGTGCGGTCCGCTGGTGGGGGTCGCGTGGTTCCGGCCGTCCGGCCCGGGTGGACGGGCACGGAGGCTCCCCGCCAGCCTACCGGTCCACCCCGTGTGCCCGGGGCCCGTCCCCTGCGACGAGACACACTCCGGCGCCCGGCGGACCTTGACGCGGACCCGAAGTCTTCCTAGGTTGAACCCATTGCGGCGTGATCCACGTCACTTCAGCCCGGACGGACCGGGCGCTCGCACCCCTGAGGAATACCATGACCCCATCCCTACCGCCGCGCGCCCATCTCGGTCGCTCGGCGCTGGTCCTCGCCGGCAGTGTTGCCCTCGTCGCCGGCGGAAGTCTCGCGGCGAACGCCGCCCCGACCTATGACAGCAGCACCAACAGCTCCTCGAAGAAGCTCCGGACCGCCGTCACGGTGGAGAAGGTGGTGGGGCACCTCACCGCACTGGACGCCATCGCCGAGGCCAATGGTGATACCCGGGCCTCCGGCACAAAGGGCTACTCCGACTCGGTGGACTACATCGTGGGCAAGCTGACCGCGGCGGGGTACACGCCCACCGTCCAGTCCTTCACGTTCCCGTTCTTCGCGGAACTCAGCCCCGCCGTGCTCGAGCAGTCCACGCCGGACGACGTCACCTACGGCCCCGACGACGTGGCCACCATGACCTACTCCGGCGCCGGCTCGGCCTCGGGCTCCATCGAGACCGTCGACACGACCGGCACGGCGAGCGCCGCCGGCACCAGCGGCTGCGAAGCGGCCGACTTCGCCGGATTCACGGCGGGCTCCATCGCCCTCGTGCAGCGCGGTGGCTGCACCTTCGCGGCCAAGGCCGCGAACGCAGAGCAGGCGGGCGCCACCGCCGTCGTGATCTTCAACACCGGGGTGGGGGCGAACACCGGCGCCGTGGCCGGGACGCTCGGAGCACCGGATCTCGTCGGCATCCCCGTGGTCGGGGCGAGCTTCGCCGCGGGCACCAGCCTGATCGGCGACGACGTGACCGGCAGGGTCGTGGTGGACACGATCTCGGAGAACCGCGAGACGTACAACGTGATCGCGGAGACGGCCACCGGCAGCTCGGACAACGTCGTCATGGTCGGTGCGCACCTGGACAGTGTCCTCGCCGGTCCGGGCATCAATGACAACGGGACGGGCAGTGCGGGTATCCTCGCCGTGGCCGAGGGCATGAGCAAGGTCAAGACCGCGAACAAGGTCCGCTTCGCCTGGTGGGGTGCGGAGGAGGAGGGCCTGCTCGGCTCCGAGCACTACGTGGGCGACCTCCTCGCGAAGGGCGAGCTGGACTCCGTGGGCCTGTACCTCAACTTCGACATGATCGGCTCGCCGAACTTCGGCCGGTTCGTGTACGACGGCGACAACTCGGCCTTCCCCGTCGGCCCGGGTTCCGCACCGGGACCCGACGGGTCGGGACAGATCGAGCAGGACTTCCACGACTACTTCGCCTCGGTGGGCCTGGCCTCCGGTGAGACCGCCTTCAGCGGCCGCAGCGACTACGGGCCCTTCATCGCCGAGGGGATCCCGGCCGGCGGACTGTTCACCGGCGCCGAAGGTATCAAGACCCCTGAGCAGGCGGTCCTGTTCGGTGGCGTCGCGGGAGCCCCCTACGACGCGTGCTATCACGCGGCGTGCGACGACACCAACAACCTCAGCATCGAGGCCCTCGATCAGCTGAGCGACGCCATCGCCCACCTCACCGTGACCTACGCCATGAGCACGGCCGACGTGAACGGCGCCGGAGCCCCCGTGAAGGGCAGTTCCACGAAGGACCGCTTCGAGGGCAACCCCCTCGGCGGCGGCACCGAGAGTGGCGGCGGCCTCCACCCGGAGCACGACCACGATCACGAGGTCGCGGACCGCTAGCCGGAGTCAGCAGCATCCGCAGGGGCTGGTCCTCAGGGACCAGCCCCTGCGGTGTGCCGGTCAGGCCCGGGCGCGCCGCGGCCAGGGCAGCGTGGTGAGGACGATCGCCGCGAGGGTCAGGAGCGTGCCCGCGACCGTGGCGAACACCACGATGGTGCCGGGGGCCGGGACCACGAGATCCAGGAGGAGCGAGCCCACGAGCTGGCCGCCGATCATGCACAGTCCGGTCAACAGGACGCCCAGGCTGCGCACCAGCAGCGCCCCGAGCGCGATGAAGATGCAGCCCATCGGGCCACCGAGGTAGTACCACCACTCGGAGGGCAGCGGGTTACCGGGCCCCGCGACGGCGACCTTGATGAGCCAGGCCGCGAGCAGGACGACAGCGCCGGCGATGAAGTTCATGAGCGTGGCGGCGAGCGGCGTGCCGTAGTGGAGTGCCGCGGTCCCGTTCATGGCCTGCTGGAAGCTCATGAGCACACCGGCCAGGACGGGCAGCAGGACGGGGACCAGCCACGCCGAGACGTCGCCGGCGGCCCCGAACCGCGGGGACACCGCCCAGATCACGGACAGGACCGTCAGGACCACACCGATCACCCGGAGGGGCGTCGCGGCGCGCCGGCCGCCGGGCCCGATCCCCGCCCTGTCGACGAGGAGTCCGCTGAGCGACTGGCCCATGACGGTCGCCACCGTGAACAGGGCCACGCCGAGGATCCCGATGGTCAGCGACTGCGAGAAGACGAAGAACGCCCCGATGGTCCCGGCCGCGATGTAGAAGGGCGGGAAGCGCCGTTCCCGCACGGACGGGATGATCTGCAGTGCGCCCGCCCGGGCGCCCGGCAGCACGAGGGTCAGGACGATCATGACGACGAGCCCCGTCCCGAAGCTGATCAGCGCCGCGGCGATGCCGTCGTCGAGCACTGTGCCGAGGGCACCGTTGATCCTGCCCTGGAGGGGAATCGCGAGCCCGGCGACGAGCGCGAGCGGGAAGCCGAGGGCAGGGGGCAGTACGGGGGCGTCAGACACCCGTCCAGCCTAGTGCGGCGCATCCGGCATGATGGGATGCATGACCGAGAACGCAGGCACCGCTGAACTGCCCATCCGCGACGACATGATCCGGCTCGGGCAGGCGCTGAAGCTCGCCTCGCTCGCGGAGGACGGCGTCGAGGCCAAGGCGCTGATCGACAACGGGCTCGTGCAGGTGAACGGTGAGATCGAGGAGCGCCGCGGCCGGCAGCTGCATGCCGGGGACACCGTCAGCGTCAACGGACAGACGATCCGGATCAGCCGCGCCGAGGCGTGACCCGGCCGCCCGGACCCGGGCTCAGCTGCGGCCGAGGACCGTCATGGTCAGGAATTCGCGGACGTGCGCCAGTTCCTGCTGGTTGATGCTGTGGAACATGTTCGGGTAGAGGATCTTCGTCAGCTTCGTGTGCGTCACGAGCCAGGCGTGGGTGACCTCGATGAGCTCGGGCGTGATCACCTGGTCCTCCTGGTCGCGTCCCCAGAAGAACGGGACGGGCGCCGCCGCGGCCTCGTCGTCCCGGAAGAACGCGTGGCCCTCCGAGGGCACGGTGAAACCCGAGAGCCCGACGACGCACGCGAAGTCGGCGGGACGGTGCCGCAGGAGCGACGTCGCGACGGCCATGCCCTGGGAGAAGCCGAGGAGGCTGACGCTGGAGTGGGTGCCGCGGACGGAGTCGAGCCAGCCGGAGACGGCGGTGACGCCGTCGACGACACGCCCCACGGAGTAGTCGGCCTCGCGGGAGAGCGGGAACCAGGAGTAGCCGGGTCCCGCCGACAGGGGTGCGCGCACGGACGCCACCGTGAAATCGGCGGGCAGGTGGTCGGCGAGGCCCATGAGGTCCTGCTCGTCGGCCATGTAGCCGTGGAACAGGACGAGCAGGGGTGTGCCCCCGCGCTCGGGTTCCGGCTTCGACCACAGGACCTCCGGGGCCCAGGACTCGGTGGGGGGCGCAGCGGTGCCGGTGGCAGGTTCGGTCATGGCCCCCATCCTTTCATCTCTCCGCCGCGGGGCCGTACGCTGGCTGGGTGACGCCTTCCGACGCCGAGTCCTCGCCGCCCCCCGACGCCGCCCCCGCTCCGGACGATTCCGCGCCGGATTCCGACCTCAATCCGGACCCGCATCCCTGGCACCGCTATGTGGCCCTGGGTGACTCGTTCACGGAAGGCATCGGGGACCCCAATCCGGAGAGCATCGGGGGCAACCGCGGCTGGGCGGACCGTGCCGCGGAGGAACTGGCCCGCGGCCAGGCGGATTTCGCCTACGCCAATCTCGCCGTGCGCGGGCGACTGCTGCAACAGATCATCGACCAGCAGGTGGACGCCGGCCTGGCCCTCCACCCGGACCTCGTCACCATCTCGGCCGGCGGCAACGACCTCCTGCGCCGCGGCGGGGACCCGGACCTCCTCGCCGAGAAGCTCGACCCGGTGGTCGGCACCCTTGCCGCATCGGGCGCGACCGTCGTCCTGCTCACGGGCCCCGACGTCCGTGACACGGTCCTCGGGGGCGTCCGGGCGCGGACGGCCATCTACAACGAGAACCTCCGCACGATCGCCGCCCGGCACGAAGCGGTCATCGGCGACATGTGGGCCCTGCGTCAGCTCATGAATCCGCAGATGTGGGACCCGGACCGGCTGCACTTCTCGCCCCTCGGGCACCACACCATCGCCATGATGGTGCTCGATACCCTCGCCGTCCGGCACACCCTGCTGCCGCTGCAGCCCAGGGATCTGCCGGCGCGGCGGTGGCGGACGGCGCGCGCCGAGGACCTCGTGTGGGCGCGCGAACATCTCGTACCCTGGGTCCTGCGGCGGCTCCGGCACCAGTCCTCGGGTGACGGCGTGACCGCGAAGCGGCTCGAGCCCGGGCCCATCTTCGGCCCGGGCATGCCGCCGGGAGCGGCGGAGTAGCTCCCGGCGTCGCCGCTCAGCCGTCGAGCGAGACCTCGCCGTTCGCCACGGCGTCGGCGCAGGCGCCGAGGTCCGGTCCGGGCTTGAAGTCCACGAACTGCGGCTGCAGCTTCTGGAACAGGAACTCGTAGACCTCGTCGCGGGTCTTCCCGTCCATGGTCTCCACGGCTTCCTTCACGGCACCCTGCAGCGCGCGGTCCGCGTCGAGCAGGATCTTGTCGCGGGCTTCCTGGTTCCAGCCGATGGTGCTCAGTTCCATGAACAGCTCCTTGTCATTGCACGTCGATCCGTCCGGCCTTGTCGCCCCGACGGGCCCGCCACCAGTTCCTAAGCAGGCTTAGTTCCACCCTAGGCGCTCGGCAGGGGAATCGGCTACCGGCTGTAGAAGGACGATCGGAGCTGGTCGTCGAGCTGGTGGATCTGGGTGAGGAAGGCGTCGTGTCCTATCGGGGAGGAGATCAGGTGGACGGGGACGTCGCCGGGCAGGCCGGCCGCGAGCCGGTGGGACTGCCAGGGGAAGTACAGCCGGTCGGTGTCCACGGCGGCGATGAAGAACTCGGACGTCGCCGCCCCCAGGACGTCCTCCAGGCTCCCGCGGTCGCGTGCGGCGTCGTGGCTCATGAGCGCCTCGGTGAGGATCACGTAGCTGTTCGCGTCGAAGCGGTCCACGAGCTTGTCGGCCTGGTGGTCCAGGTAGCTCTCCACCCGGTAGCGCCCGCGGTCGGCGGGCAGGGCGGACCCGACGGGCCGCTCGGCGTCCTGCTCCGCTCGACCGAAGCGTGCTTCCAGTTCCTGTTCCGCGCGGTAGGTGATGTGCGCGATGCGCCGCGCCAGGCCGAGGCCCGCTTCCGGAGGGGGGCCGTCGTAGTAGTCGCCGCCGCGGTAGGCGGGGTCGAGCCGGATGGCCTGCAGCTGTGCCTGGGCGAACGCTATCTGTTCGGCCGAACTGGCGGCAGTGCAGGCGATGACGGCGCACCGCTCCACGCGGTCCGGGAACATCAGTGCCCATTCGAGGGCCCGGGCGCCGCCCATCGACCCCCCGAGCACGGAGTGCCAGCGCCCGATGCCGAGCTGGTCGGCGAGCAGGCTCTCCGCGCGGACGGCGTCGCGGATGGTGACGAAGGGGAACCGTGCACCCCACGGCGCGCCGTCGGGCGCGAGGCTGGCCGGTCCCGTCGAGCCGTAACAGCCGCCCAGCATGTTGACGGACACCACGAAGTAGCGGTCGGTGTCCACCGTACGGCCGGGACCCACGAGGGAGTCCCACCAGCCCTCCTCCTCCGAGGCGCCCCGGGCCACGTGGGAGCTGCCGGTCAGGGCATGCTGCACGAGGACGGCGTTGGAGCCGTCCCGGTTCGGCCGGCCCCAGGTCTCGAACGCCAGCTGGACGTCGGGCAGCGTCCCCCCGGTCTCGAGGGCCAGCGGGCCGATGGACGCGATACGGAGCAGCCCATCTCCGTCCGGGGGCGCTCCGTGCGTCCGGGCGGGCAGCGGGGCAGGAGGGTACGTGGTCACGAACCCTCAGGCCCCCTTGGCGGCGCGGAAGCCTGCATCCAGGTCGGCCAGGATGTCGGCGATGTGCTCGAGGCCGACGGACAGCCGGACCAGGCCGGGCCGCACGCCGGCGGTGAGCTGCGCCTCCGCCCCGAGCTGGCTGTGCGTCGTCGACGCGGGGTGGATGACGAGCGAACGGACGTCGCCCACGTTCGCGACGTGCGAGTGCA
Source organism: Arthrobacter sp. TMS2-4 (assembly GCF_054511075.1). Lineage (NCBI taxonomy): Bacteria > Bacillati > Actinomycetota > Actinomycetes > Micrococcales > Micrococcaceae > Arthrobacter > Arthrobacter sp. TMS2-4. Next base: position 394,143 of record NZ_JBTNDI010000002.1, on the reverse strand, counting down.
GCTCGAGCCCGTCGACGAAGCGCTTTCCGGCATCGAGTCCCCCGACGATGTCGAAGCTCACGATCGCTCCCGTGCCGTTCGGCCCGTACTTCCGCCCGCGGTCGTACCAGGGACTCGAGGAGAGCCCGGCATAGGTGACGCGTTCGACGTCGTCGTGCCCTTCCAGCCATTCGGCGACGGCCTGCGCGTTCTGCACGTGGCGTTCCATGCGCAGGCTCAGGGTCTCCAGTCCCTGGGCGATGAGGAAGGCGTTGAACGGGGAGACGGCCGAGCCGAGGTCGCGGAGCAGCTGCACGCGGGCCTTGAGGATGTACGCGAGGTTGGCGCCGAGCGCGCTGCCCACCCCGAGGTCGCGGGCGTACACGAGGCCCTGGTAGCTCTCGTCCGGCGTGTTGAAGCCCGGGAACCGGTCGGGGTGCTGCGCGAAGTCGAAGGCGCCGGAGTCCACGATGACCCCGGCGATGGCGTTGCCGTGCCCGCCGAGGTACTTGGTGGCCGAGTGGACCACGATGTCCGCACCCCATTCGATGGGCCGGATCAGGTAGGGCGTGGCCAGTGTGTTGTCGACGATCAGGGGGATGCCGTGCTCGTGGGCGACGGCGCTGACGCCCTCGATGTCGAGGACGTCCTGCCGCGGATTGGAGACCACCTCGCCGAAGAAGAGCTTGGTGTTCGGTCGGAGTGCCGCGCGCCACTGGTCGAGATCGTCGGGGTCCTCGACGAACGTGGTCTCGATCCCGTACTTCTTCAGCGTGTGCCGGAAGAGGTTGTAGGTGCCGCCGTAGAGGCTGGGGCTGGCCACGATGTGGTCGCCCGCCTCAGCGACGTTCAGTACCGCGAAGGTGCTCGCGGCCTGGCCGGAGGCCAGCAGCAGGGCGCCGACGCCGCCTTCGAGGCTCGCGATGCGGGTCTCGACGACCTCCTGGGTCGGGTTGCCGATCCGCGTGTAGATGGGCGCGAGTTCCGCCAGGGAGAACCGGTTCGCGGCGCTCTCCGCGCTGGGGAAGACGAACGACGACGTCTGGTAGATGGGGAGCGCTCGCGCCCCCGTGGCCGGGTCCGGCACCTGGCCGGCGTGGATCTGGCGTGTTTCAAAGGACCAATCGTTGGACATGGTGCTCCCTCTGATCAGGGGCTCCGCCTGTCCGGCTCCCGCCGGCGCCGCCGTTCGGGGAGACCGGACCCCGCAGGAGCCCGCGCTTGAACGGCGCCGATGGGACGCCGGACCTGGTCCTCACCCGGGGCACCCCACCGCGGTTGGAGGGTTGCCGGCCAGCAAGCCGGGGCTGTGTGCTGGCACTCATGACCTGCCTTCATGAAAGCCGATCCGGGGGGATCCGGCAACCGTGTGACCCTCCGTGAAGCAGCCCGCAGACGCGCTCCCGATCCGGCTGCGAGACACGCGTCGCGGAGTAAGGCTTGCCTTAGTCGAGACCCAGATCACTTAGTGCCAAGATAGCCGCATGCGCCTGGACCATGTATCTTATGCCTGCGAACCCGATGGACTTGCCGCGACGGCCGAGCGGATCTCGGCCAAGCTCGGCGTGGAGCCGGTGAAGGGTGGTGTACACCCCCGCTTCGGTACGCGCAACATGATTTTTCCCCTGGTCAACGGCCAGTACCTGGAGGTCGTCGAGGTGCTGAACCACCCGGCGTCGGACAAGGCCCCGTTCGGCCAGGCCGTCCGCGCCCGCTCCGAAGCCGGCGGTGGCTGGATGGGCTGGTGCGTCGCCGTCGACGATCTGGCGCCGTTCGAGGAGCGCCTCGGCCGCAGTTCCGTGCCCGGCAACCGGAAGTTCCCGGACGGCCAGGAGCTCACCTGGCAGCAGATCGGCATCAAGGGGCTCATCGCGGACCCCCAGGTCCCCTATCTGCTGCGCTGGGACGACGGCACGGAGGAACTCCACCCCTCGAAGGCCCGCCCCGCCTCGGTGAAGCTGGACTGCCTCACCATTGCCGGCTCGTCGGAGCGCGTGACCGACTGGCTCGGCACGGATGTCGAGCAGACGCTCGACGACGTGCAGGTCGAGTGGATCGCCCCCAACGGCACGCCCGGCGTCATGTCGGTGACGTTCGAGACCGACAGCGGGCGCGTCGAGATCTGACCGGTCGTCCCCGCACCCTCAGGGGTGCGTGTAGGTGAGGCAGTCGGCGGCGTCCGCGCCCGGGCCCACCTTCACGGCCGGCGCGCTGCACAGCAGGTCGTGGTTGAAGCTGCATTCGGAGCGCTGGCACGCACCGACGTGCGCGATCACTTTCGGCAGACCGCCGCTGACGGACGTGTCGATGAAGGTGGCGCACGTGGCGTGTTCCTCCACGCCGGACACCGTGATCGCGACGGCCGTGCAGCCGTCGTGGTTGAACGAGCAGTTGTGGACAGTGCACTCGGAGACGTTGGTGACGACGCTCATGATTCCTCCTGGCTGGTCCGACGGGGCACCGGTCGCGGAGCCCCGATGGTGCTGGGTGAGCACACGGTAGCACCGGGCCCCCCGGTTCTTTGAGTCATGATTCGGGTGCGTAAATCAGCCGGGCGCCGCCCGGCCGGGGCATCTCACGCCCCGATCCCGAGGGCCGGCCCCAGCAGCGCGTAGCCGACGAATCCCGTGATGTCGATCAGCGCGTGCGCGATCACGAGCGGCAGCACCCGCCGCGTCCGGGTGTAGAACCAGGCGAACAGCAGCCCCATCAGGACGTTCCCGATGAACGGGCCGAACCCCTGGTAGAGGTGGTAGCTGCCCCGGATGAGGGCACTCGTGATGATGATCGCGGGCGTGGACCAGCCGAGCTGCCGCAGGCGGATGAACAGGTAGCCGACGACGATGACCTCCTCGAGCACCGCATGCCGGAGCGCGGAGAGGACCAGGACCGGGATGGTCCACCAGTAGTCGTCGAGCGCGGCCGGCACGAGCGCGGTCGTGATCCCGAGGGCGCGGCCCCCCGCATACACCCCGAGCGTGCCGACGGCGATGATCGCCGCGAGGCCCACCCCGGCGCCGATGGTGCGCAGCGGCTGCTCGAAGGTGAGGCCCAGGCGCCGGACGGCCGAGATCCCGGGACCGCTGAGCAGGAACAGGACGAGCGCCACGGGCATCAGGGCGAAGAAGATGTCCAGGAGCTGGTAGGCGAGGTCGAAGTACTCACGCTCGTTCAGCACCGGGTTCAGGGTGGTGGTCTGGCCGGCGAGGGGTCCACGCGTCAGTTTGTCCGTCAGGCTCACGACGGCGTACACGCCCGACTGCCCGAGCGAGAGTCCGAAGACGATGAGCAGTTCGGCGGTGATCCGACGCGGCGAGGCCGGACCCGCGGGGCCGTCCGCGGGCGGGGCGGTGGAGGACGAGGAGCCGGCAGTCATGACGCTATCCTGCCAGCGGATGCCGGGCGGCTCCCACCCGGCTCACCGGACGCGCGTGCCCGCCCGCCAGACGGCGTGGACGAGCGGCATCCCGGGCCGGTACGCCAGGTGGGTGACCGACGGCGCGTTGAGCAGCTGCAGGTCCGCGCGGTGCCCGACGGCGAGGGACCCGACGGCGCGGCGGCCGTCGGCGTCGTCCCCCGTGTGGCGCCGCAACGCCAGGGCGCCGCCGTAGGTCGCGGCACGGACTGCCTCGTGGACGGTCAGTCCCATCTGCAGGACGGCGGTGGCGACGCAGAAGGCCATGGAACTCGTGTAGGAGGTGCCGGGATTGCAGTTGCTCGCCAGGGCGATCCGGGCGCCGGCGTCGAGCAGGCGCCGCGCCGGAGGGAACGGCTGGCGCGTCGAGAGGTCGCAGGCGGGCAGGCACGTCGCGACGGTCCCCGGCACGTCGTCCGCGCCGGATGCCGTCCACGTTCCGGCGAGCGCCTCGACGTCCGCGTCCAAGAGGTGGTTCACATGGTCGACGCTGGCGGCGCCGAACTCGGCGGCGAGCGCGACGCCGGCGCCCGGGCCGAGCTGGTTGCCGTGCACGCGCAGGCCGAGACCGGCCGCGGCGCAGGCTTCGAGGACGCGGCGGGACTGGTCGGGGGTGAAGGCGCCGGTCTCGCAGAAGACGTCGGCCCAGCGCACGTACGGGCGGACGGCGTCGAGCATCGGCCCGCACACGAGGTCCGTGTAGTCCTCGGCGTCCACTCCCGCCGGGACGAGGTGCGCGCCGAGGAAGGTGACCTCGTCCACCACGCCCGCCGCGATCCGCGCGCCGCGTGCCTCCTGCGCGACGTCGAGCCCGTACCCCGTCTTCGTCTCGAGGTAGGTGGTCCCTCCCGCGGCGGCCTCGGCGACGCGGGACAGCAGGAGGCGCGTGAGGTCGTAGTCCCCGGCCGCGCGCGTGGCCTCCACGGTGACCGCGATGCCGCCGGCGGCGTAGGCCTCCCCCGCCATCCGGGCCTCGAACTCGGCCGTCCGGTCCCCGGCGAACACGAGGTGCGTGTGGCTGTCCACCCAGCCGGGCAGCGCCGCACGGCCACCGGCGTCGTACGCCTCGTCCGCCGCGGGAGCCCGGCCGGCCGGTCCGATCCAGCTGATCCGCTCCCCCTCGAGGATGACGGCGGCGTCCCGCAGCACGGCGCCGTCGGCGTCCTGCGTCAGAAGCTCACCGATGTTGGTGACGAGGACGGACATCAGTGCCGCTCCCAGGGCTGCGTGGACCGGGTCGCCGGGCTCGCGGGATCGTTGCGGGCGTTCGCGGCGGCGTCGAGGCGGCTGATCGCCGCGGCCAGCAGGGGGCCGGGGTCGCCGAGTGTCGTGTGGAGGCCGTCCCGCGCCGTCAGGACTCCCCCGACGACGACGCCCGTGACGTCCTGCGCCGTCGCCGTGTACGCGAGCTGCTCCCAGGAGGATCCGGCGGTGCGCGCCGTGTGCGGGTCTACGGCCATGTAATCGGCCGCCAAGCCCGGGCTGAAGCCCGCCCCCGGGCGACCCGCCGAGCGCGCCCCGCCGAGGGACGCGATGCCGTGCAGCCGCTCCGGATCGAAATGACCCCTCCGTCCGGTGCGCAGTCGCTCCCCGTGCTCGAGGGCCCGCATCTCGAGCCAGGGATCGACGACGGCGTGCTGGTCGGTGCCGAGGGCGAGCGACACCCCGGCGTCGAGGAGCTCCCCGGCCGGACCGAGTCCGTCCGCGAGGTCCGCCTCCGTGGTGGGGCAGAGGACGACGCTCGCCCCGGCGTCCCCGAGGAGCGCGATGTCGCGCTCCGTCACGTGGGTGGCGTGGACGGCGGACAGCCGCCCGGTCACGAGCCCGTGCCGGTCGAGCAGCGCCGTCGGGGTGCAGCCGGTGGCGCGGAGGCACTCCTCGTTCTCGGCGGGCTGCTCGGAGAGGTGCACGTGCAGGGGCAGCCCGGGCGGGAGGTGCTGCGCGATCACGGCGAGGTCCTGTTCCGGCACCGCGCGGACGGAGTGGACAGCCGCCCCGACCGCCACCTGGTGCGCGGGGTACTGCGAGGAGACCGCAGTGCGCAGCGCGGCGAGCCGTGCGAGCCACCGCTCCGCGGTCCCGTCGGAGAAACGGCGCCGGGCCGCCCCGAGCGGTGTCCCGAACCCGCCGGCGAGGTAGCACGTGTCCAGCAGTGTCAGCCGGATCCCCGCGCGGACGGCCGCCCGCGCGAGGGCCAGCTCCATGGCGTGCGGGCCTTCCTCCTGGCTGTCCTCGGCATGCTGCCCGTACGGCGTGCCGTCCTGCCGGTGGTGCACGTAGTGGAATTCGACGACGCTCGTCCACCCCGCCACCACCATCTCGGCGTACGCCGCGGTGGCGAGTTCCTCGTACAGCGCGGGCGTCAGCGCGTCCGCCGCGCGGTACATCGTCTCCCGCCATGTCCAGAACGTCCCGCCGCCCGCATGGGTGCGCCCGCGCAGGGCACGGTGGAACGCATGCGAGTGCGCATTGGCGGCGGCGGGGAACACCACGCCGCGCAGGACGACGTCGCCCTCCCGGGCCGGGACCCCCGGCAGCACGGAGGCGACCAGCCCGGCGTCGTCCACCTCGACGCGGACCCCGTCCGCCATGCCGTCGGCCTCCAGCCACGCGTGCTCGCACCACACGGCGCGGGGGTTTGTCACAGGAGGTCGTCGAGGACGTCCGCGAGAGCGGTGGCCCCGGCGTCGGCGTCGTCGCGCTCCACGAACTCCTCGGGCGAGTGGCTGACGCCGGTGGGGTTGCGCACGAACAGCATGGCGGTGGGAGCGACGGCGCCGAGGATGCCGGCGTCGTGCCCCGCGCCGGTGGGCAGGGTCGGTGCGCCGGGGAAGGACCGGCCGAGTGCGTTGCCGAGGGTGCGCTGGAGGGCGCCGTCGAAGTGGACGGTGCCGCTGCGTGACTCCTCGGTCAGGGTGGCGCGGCAGCCCTCGAACGCGCAGATCTTCTGGGCCTGTCCGTGGATCCGCTCGATGAGGGCGGCCGTGAGGGCGTCCTCCTCGTGGCGGACGTCCAGCCAGAGGTCCACGCGGGAGGCGATGACGTTGGTCCCGCCCGGCACGGGCTGCAGCCGGCCGACGGTCGCGCGGGCGCCGTCCTGCTCGGCGGCGGCCTTCCGGACGGCGAGGACCACCTGGGCGGCGGCCACCATGGGGTCGGCGCGGTCGGCCATGAGCGTGGTTCCGGCGTGGTTGCCCTGGCCGGTGATCGACAGGCGCCAGCGCCCGTGGCCGAGCATGGTGGAGCCGATGGCCACGGCCGAGTCCAGGTCGATCAGTCCGCGCCCCTGTTCGACATGGAGTTCCACGAAGTCGCCGATGCGGGCGATCGCCTCCTCGTCGCGGCCCAGGTGCGAGGGGTCGAGGCCGGCGGCCCGGGAGGCCTCGGCGAACGTGGTGCCGTCGGTGTCCGTGAGGGAACGGACGGCGTCGGGGTCGAGCGTGCCGGTGAGCAGGCGGGACCCCAGGCAGGAGACCCCGAACCGGGAGCCCTCCTCCTCGGGGAACACGGCGATCGCGAGCGAGCGCTGCGGCCGGACGCCGCGCCCGCGCAGCAGGTCGACGGCCACGAGGGCGGACGCGACGCCGAGCGGGCCGTCGAAGGCGCCGCCGCCGGGCACGGAATCGAGGTGGCTGCCGGTGACGAGGGCACCGTCGCGGCTGTCCGTGGCGTCCCACCACGCCCAGAGGATCCCGTTGCGGTCCGTCTCCACGGCCAGCCCGCGGGCCTCGGCCTCCCCGATGAACCATTCGCGCAGCGAGGATTCGGCGGGCGTGAAGACGCCCCGCGAATAGCCCCCGCGGGTGGTGTCGCGGCCGACGTCGTGAATGGAGTCGAGGACTGAGGAGACGGTCTGCACGGGGATACCTTCCGGTCGGGAGTCTTCAGGATTGCATGGGGATGCGGACCCCGCGCTCCGTCGCGACCTCGCGGGCGCGCCCGTACCCCGCGTCGACGTGGCGGATCACGCCCGTCCCGGGATCATTGGTGAGGAGCCGCTCGAGCTTCTGGGCCGCGAGGTGCGTGCCGTCGGCGACGGAGACCTGCCCGGCGTGGATGGACCGGCCGATCCCCACGCCACCCCCGTGGTGGATGGACACCCAGGTGGCCCCGGAGGCGGTGTTCAGCAGGGCGTTCAGCAGCGGCCAGTCGGCGACGGCGTCGGAGCCGTCCGCCATGGCCTCGGTCTCCCGGTAGGGCGAGGCGACCGACCCGGAGTCCAGGTGGTCGCGGCCGATGACGATCGGGGCGGACACCTTCCCTTCGGCGACGAGCCGGTTGAACAGCAGTCCGGCCTTCGCGCGGTCCCCGTAGCCGAGCCAGCAGATCCGCGCCGGCAGGCCCTCGAACTCCACGTGCTCGGCCGCGGCGTCGAGCCAGCGGTGCAGGTGCCCGTTGTCCGGGAAGAGTTCCTTGAGGGCGGCGTCGGTGACGGCGATGTCCGCCGGGTCCCCGGAGAGGGCCACCCAGCGGAACGGGCCGAGCCCCTCGCAGAACAGGGGCCGGATGTAGGCGGGGACGAACCCGGGGATGTCGAACGCCCGGCCGTACCCGCCCTTCCGGGCCTCGTCGCGGATCGAGTTGCCGTAGTCGAAGACCTCTGCGCCGGCGTCGAGGAAGCCGACCATCGCCTCGACGTGGAGGGCCATCGACGCCTGTGCCTTCTTCGTGAAGCCGTCGGGGTCCGCCGTGGCCTCACGCTCCCATTCGTCGACCGCGATCCCCTCGGGCAGGTAGCTGAGCGGGTCGTGGGCCGAGGTCTGGTCGGTGACGATGTCGACGTCGAGCCCCCGCCGGAGCAGTTCCGGGAACACGGTGGCCGCGTTGCCGACCACGCCGACGGACAGGGCCCGCCGCTCGCGCTTCGCGGCGAGGACCTGCTCCACGGCGTCGTCGAGCGTGTCCGCGACGGTGTCCAGGTAGCGTTTGGCGACGCGGCGGCGTAGGCGCGCCTCGCTGACGTCGACGACGAGGACGGCCCCGCCGTTGAGCGTGACGGCGAGGGGCTGGGCGCCGCCCATGCCGCCGCAGCCGCCGGTCAGGGTGAGCGTGCCGGCCAGGCTGCCCTCGAAGCGCTTCCGCGCGATGGCGGCGAACGTCTCGAAGGTGCCCTGGAGGATGCCCTGCGTGCCGATGTAGATCCAGGACCCGGCGGTCATCTGCCCGTACATCATCAGGCCCTCCGCCTCGAGGCGCCGGAACTCGGGCCAGGTGGCCCAGTCCCCCACGAGGTTCGAGTTCGCGAGCAGCACGCGCGGTGCCCACGCGTGGGTGCGGAAGACGCCGACGGGCTTGCCGGACTGCACGAGCAGCGTCTCGTCGTCCTCAAGCGTGGTGAGGGTGCGGACGATGGCGTCGTAGGCGTCCCAGCTGCGGGCCGCGCGGCCCGTCCCGCCGTACACCACCAGGTCCTCGGGCCGTTCGGCGACCTCGGGGTCGAGGTTGTTCATGAGCATCCGCAGCGGTGCCTCGGTCTGCCAGCTCTTCGCGGTCAGGTGCGGGCCGCGCGGGGCCCGGATGGACCGGGAGGGATCGTGTGTCGCGGAGGGAGGAGTGGTCATGCCGGTTCTCCTGTCAGGTCGTCGGGCGTGGGGACGGCGCCCGCGCCGGGCTCCGCCAGGAGGGCCGCGGCCTCCCGTGCCACGAGCGAGCCGAGGCGGTGGGCCTCCGCCTCGGTGATGCGGTAGCTGGGGACGACGACGCTGAGCGCCGCGACCGTGCGGCCGCCGGGCGAGACCGGCGCGGCGATGGCCGTGACGTCCGCCTCGACGCCGTCGCGCACGACGACGAACCCGCCGTCCGGGGGCCCGCCCGTGAGGACCGCGCCGACCGCGGTGTGGGCGAGCGGGATGCTGCGCCCCACCCAGCTGGCATGGCGTACGGAGTGGGTGCCCTCACGCATGGCGAGGTAGACGCCCTCACCGTCGTGCGAGGGGACGCTGAGGTAGGCCGACTCGCCGGTAAGTTCCACGAGGCGGTCGAGGGCCGGCTCGGCGAGGGAGACGAGGGATTCGTGGCCGAGGGCCTGGGCGCCGAGCTGCACCACGCGGAGGCCGGGCCGGTAGGCGCCGGTGACGTCGCGGCGGACGAACCCCGTGCCCTCGAGGGTGCGCAGGAGCCGCAGCGCCGTCGACGCCGACAGGTCGGCCTCCCGGGCCGCGTCCGCGAGCGTGAGCGATCCGGCACCGCAGACCGCACCGAGCAGCACGAGGGCCCGTTCGACGGTGCGGGTCGACGACTCGGCCATGGCCCTCCTTGCTTTCGCGGTCGCAGTAGATTTCACTTATTGAAACTCTCTTTTCACTCAATGGCAAGAGCGGCAGGTGCCGCGGGAACCGAGGCGCAGCGTGGACCAGCAGACCGTGATCGTGGGCCCGGGCCCGCTCTCCCCCGCCGACGTCGTCGCGGTGACGCGGGACGGCGCCCGGGTCGACCTGGCCGCCGAGGCCCTCGCCGCCATGGCCGGCTCCCGGGCGGTGGTCGACGCGCTCGTCGACGACGGCACGCCGCACTACGGCGTCTCCACCGGCTTCGGCGCCCTCGCCACCCGGCACATCCCGCTCGACCAGCGCACCCGGTTGCAGCGCAGCCTCATCCGCAGCCACGCCGCCTCCTCCGGCGCCGAGGTGGACCGCGAGGTGGTCCGCGGCCTGATGCTCGGCCGGCTCTCCACCCTCGCGACGGGCCGGACCGGGGTGCGCCCGCTCGTGGCCTCCACGTACGCCGCCCTGCTGAATGCCGGCATCACGCCGGTCGTCGGCGAGTACGGCTCGCTGGGCTGCTCGGGTGATCTCGCGCCGCTCTCCCACGTCGCCCTGGCACTGATGGGCGAGGGCCAGGTGCGCGACGGCGCCGGGCGCCTGACGGCGGCGTCGTCGGCGCTCGCGGCGGCGGGCATCACCGCGGTGGAACTGCGCGAGAAGGAGGGACTGGCCCTCATCAACGGCACGGACGGGATGCTCGGGATGCTCGTCCTCGCCGCGGCGGACCTGCGCCGGCTCCTCACGACGGCGGACCTCGCCGCAGCCATGAGCGTGGAGGGCCTGCTGGGCACGGACGCCGTGTTCGCCGAGGACCTCCACGCACTGCGACCGCACCCGGGCCAGCTGGCGTCAGCGGCGAACATCCGCACCCTGCTGGCGGGGTCCGCGCTGCTCGCCGACCAGTTCACGTCCGCGACCGGCCGGCACCGGTTCACGCGCGTCCAGGACGCCTACTCCCTGCGCTGCGCACCCCAGGTCCACGGCGCGGCCCGTGCCACGCTCGCGCACGCCGAGGCCGTCGCGGCGATCGAGCTGGGGTCGTCCATCGACAACCCGGTGATCACGCCCGATGGCCGGATCGAGTCCAACGGCAACTTCCACGGGGCGCCCGTGGGGTACGTGCTGGACTTCCTCGCGATCGCCGTCGCGGACGTCGCCTCGATGAGCGAGCGCCGCACGGACCGCTTCCTCGACCCGTCCCGCAGCCACGGTCTCAACGCGTTCCTCGCGCACGATCCCGGGGTCGACTCCGGCCACATGATCGCCCAGTACACGCAGGCCGGCATCGTGTCCGAGCTCAAGCGGCTCGCCGCCCCCGCATCCGTGGACTCCATTCCCTCCTCGGCCATGCAGGAGGACCACGTGTCGATGGGCTGGGCCGCGGGCCTGAAGCTGCGCCGGTCCCTCGACGGCCTCACGCGCGTCCTCGCGATCGAGATCCTGACGGCCGCGAGGGCGCTGGACATGCGCGACGGCGGGTTCGCCGGTGGGTCCGCGGGGTCCGCGGGCGGACCGCGCAGTTCCGCTCCGATCGCCGCCGTCCGGGCACGGCTCCGGCAGGACGTCGAGGGCCCGGGCACCGACCGCTACCTGGCCCCGGAGATCGAGGCCGCACGGGTACTGGTGGACGACGGCTCCCTGCTCGCCGCGGCGGCTCAGGCACTCCCGGCGTCCCTCCGGTAGGGCTTGTTACGGTGGACTGACCACCCCGAGAAAGAAGTGCCGCTCCATGTCCTCCCCCGCCCCCGCCGTCAAACCCCCACGACCCCAGGCGGTCCTCACCGTGCTCGAGACGCAGTGGCTGAGCCCGCACCTGGTCCGGGTCGTGGCGGGCGGACCGGGCTTCAGGGACCTGAAGGACTGTGACGCGACGGACAAGTACGCCAAACTGCTGTTCGCCAAGCCCTCCCTCGGGCTGACGCCGCCCTACGACCTCGCGGCCCTCAAGCACTTGCTGCCGGCGCATGACCGCCCCGTGAAGCGCACCTACACCGTCCGGTGGCTCGACGCCGCGACGGAGCGACTGGCCATCGACTTCGTGGTGCACGGCGACGCCGGCATCGCCGGCCCGTGGGCCGCGCAGGCCTCCCCGGGCGACCCGCTGGTCCTCATGGGCCCCTCCGGCAAGTGGTCGCCGGACCCGGATGCCGACTGGCACCTCTTCGCCGGGGACGACTCCGCGCTGCCCGCGATCGCGGCCGGACTGGAGGCCCTGCCACCGACCGCCGTCGGGCACGCCTATCTCGAGGTGGACACCGCCGCCGACATGCTCCCGCTCGGCGCCCCCGCGGGCGTCGAACTGCACTGGCTGACGCGGGACGGCCGGGAACCGGGAACGACGACGCTGCTCGCCGACGCCGTCGCCGCCGGCCCGTGGCCCGAGGGGCACGTCGACGCCTTCGTCCACGGGGAGCGCGGCGCCATGAAGGCCCTCCGGGACATCCTCTTCAAGGAGAAGGGCCTCGCCCGCGCGCAGGTCTCGCTCTCGGGCTACTGGGCGTACGGCCGGGAGGAGGACACCTTCCAGGCGGAGAAGCGCGAACCGATCGGGAAGATTCTCGACGAGGGCGTAGCCTCGTGATCGGTCACGACGTGGCGGCATCACGCGTCCCTCCCGACAAGTCGTGCTGATCGGCGACGACCGTGCCCGGCGTCCCCCTGCCGATCATCGGCGTCTTCCCCTTCCCGTGCCGGTGTCGCGCAGGATCGAGGCATGCAGCGGAACAGCAGCAGAGCGGTCGCTGCGCCCAGCACTGTCAGTCCTGCCCAGAGGGGCAGCTCGGCTCCGGATCCCACCCCCTGGCGGGCGACTTCGACGCTCGCGGCGGCGAGCGTGAGGGTGTAGACGGTCCCGCCCACGCTCATGACACCGGCCAGCACCCAGCCGGATGCGCGGCGACGCGCCAGCCAGACGGCCGCGAGGAGCATGGGCGGCACGATGAAGACGAGATCGATGACGAAGACGACCCCGGTCGGGTGACCGGAATCCAGGATCGGCTGGGGGACCTCACCGGTGGCGAGGTAGCTGAGGGACATCCCGCACCACAGGATGCCCGGACCAGCAGCGACGGCGCTCGTGTAGGCGATGGCGACAGCGCGGGCCGCGGTCCCGCCCATCCCCTCACCGAGCCGGCGAAGATCGAGGCGCGTCACGGAGAGGAGCAGGGCATACAGGGGTAGCCCGAACGATGCGACGTACAGCAGGAAGAACTGGTTGAACGCCGCGGCCACTGCATAGAACAGGTAGGCGTACATCGTGTAGAAGAGCATGCCCAGCCACAGCATCCGGCCACGCGGGGACCCCCTCACCTCCAGGACCAGCCCGAGGAGCAGCAACGGGACGGCGACCACGAGGGTGACCATGTCCTGCCCCCGGAACGTGGCCGTGATGAGGTCGTTGTCGCGGTAGAGCCAGTCGGTGGCGAGGACTCCGCCCGCTGACGAGGACGCCATGGTGATGGCGGCGAGAACGGTCAGCAGGTAGGCCACCCGAAGGTCGGATCGTCGGGCGGTCGTCGGGAGGTGCCCGGGGTTCCTCATTGTGCTCTCCCCGTGAGGTGTGGACAGGCGGAAGACGATGTCAGCAGACCATCCCGCGTCCCGGCCGCGGTAGGGCCGAAGGGCTCGGGCGCGGAGGTGCCCTGCCGTGCACGGACCGGGCCCCGGCTCGCGCGGATCAGGTTGCGGGGACCGTCCGCCGACCCTGCTTCAGGAGGCGTCCGGCGAGTTCGGTCGCCGGTTCGGCGATACGCGCCAGCACGGGCCCGAGCACGGCCATGATCAGCACGTACGTCGTTGCGAGGGCGGCGATCTCGGGGATCACGGCGCCGGAGGTCACCGCAAGCCCCGCGATCACGATCGAGAACTCCCCGCGCGCCACGAGGGCCGTGCCGGCACGGGCCCGCCCCAGGCGTCCGATGCCCTGGCGGCGGGCAGCCCACCAGCCGGTGGCGATCTTCGTCGCCGTCGTGACGAGGGCGAGGAGCAGCGCGACCCCGAGCACCGGGGGGATGGTCGCCGGGTCGGTGTTGAGCCCGAAGACCACGAAGAAGATGGCGGCGAAGAGGTCCCGCAGCGGTTCGAGGAGGCGGGCGGCGTTCTCCGCCGTCGCGCCGGAGATCGCGATGCCGAGGAGGAACGCCCCCACGGCCGCCGAGACCTGCAGGGCGGAGGCCACGCCCGCGACGAGCAGGGCCGCCCCGATGAGCGTCAGGAGGAAGACCTCGCGGTCCTTGCTGTCGACGACCGCCGAGACCGCGTTCCCCCAGCGCAGCGCGACGACGAGCACGAGGGTGACGACGAGGAGGGAGACCCCGACCGTGCCGAGTCCGCCGGCGAAGCTGAGCCCGGCCAGCACCGCGGTGAGTACCGGTAGGTAGACGGCCATCGCCAGGTCCTCGAACACGAGGATCGCGAGGACGGTGGGCGTCTCCCGGTTGCCGAGGCGGCCGAGATCGCTCATGACCTTCGCGGCGATCCCCGAGGAGGAGATGTACGTGACGCCGCCCATCACGAGAGCCGCGACCGGCCCCCAGCCCAGGATGATGGCGACGAGGGCGCCGGGCGTGAAGTTCAGGACGAGGTCGACGATCCCCGCCAGCCAGGACTGGCGCATCCCCGTGACGAGTTCCTTGGCCGTGTATTCCAGCCCGAGCATCAGCAGGAGCAGGACGACGCCGATCTCACTGGCCACCTCGCTGAACTCGATGACCCCGTCGAGCTCGAGGAAGCCACCCTGCCCGAAGAACAGGCCGCCGAGGAGGTACAGGGGGATGGGCGAGAGCCCGATCCGGCCCGCAAGCCGCCCGAGGACCCCGAGGAACAGGAGAATCGCGCCGAGTTCGATCAGGGTGAGGGCGGTCGTGTGCATAGGCGGCGATCAGCCGTTGCGCAGGATGGCTGCTGCGGCGTCCAGGCCCTCCGTGGTTCCCACCACCACCAGCAGGTCGCCGGCGGCGAGCGTGAAGTCGGGGGTGGGTGAGGCCTGGACCTGGCCGGAGCGGAGTACGGCGACGAGTGACGCGCCGGAGCGCGAGCGCATCCTCGTGTCACCGAGGGAGCGGCCGTCGAAGGGCGATCCGTGGTCGATGTAGAACTGGCGCGTCGAGACGCCGGGGAGGTCCCGGTGTTCCTCCGTCAGCTGGGCGACGAGCTGCCGGGACCCGAGGAGGTTGCCGATCGTCGCCGCCTCGTCGGGGGTCAGCGGGATGGAGGCTACGCAGGCATCGGGGTCGTTGGCCTTGGAGATGATGAGGTCGAGCTCGCCGTCGCGCTGCGAGACGATCCCCACCCTCCGGCCGGATCCGGTGACGATCTCGCGCCGCACCCCGATGCCGGGCAGGCGCGTTTCGATGACGTTCATGCGAATATCCTAGTCCCGCGTGGACTGCCCGCCGGCGGGCAGGGCGCCGATTGCGCTGCCGTTCGCTGAGGGCGTCGAGGCGCTCCCCCGCGCGCAGCCGTCAGGCCGGACGGAGCGCGGCGGCGGCCGCGTGCACGCGGTCCGGATCGGCGCCGAGGTCGGCCGGATCGGCGCCGGTGAGGAGGACGGCGGCCAGTTCGGCGATGCCCGACGACGTCTGGAACCCGTACCCGCCCTGTCCCGCGAGCCAGAAGAACCCGGGGTGGCCCGGGTCGAATCCCACCACCGGCACGGTGGTGTCCCGCTGGGTCCGCAGCCCCGTCCAGGACCGGCGGACGCTGGTGATCCCGAGGGTCGTCACAGCTGCGAGCCGCTCGATGAGGCGTTCGACGTCGCCCGGGTGCGGCTGGGCGTCCCCCGCCTCCGCCGGCTCGGACTCGGCGGGCGAGATGAGGACGCCGCCGGCGTCCGGGCGGTAGTAGAAGGACTCGTCGGCCGCCGCGACCATCGGGGACCCCGCCCGGGGCGCGTTGTCCGCCGCGACGATCGCCGCGGTCCGTCGGAACGGCACGAGTCCCTGGGGCGCGACGCCGCACAGCGCCGCGACGCCGTCGGCCCAGGCTCCCGCCGCGTCGACCACGATCTCCGCGGTGATCGGGCGGTAGCCGGCGCGGACGTTCCACGCGGAGCCGTCGTAGCGGGCCTCGGTGACGGGCGCGGAGGTGAGGATGATGACGCCGTCGTCGCTCGCGCTCCGCCGGTGGTATTCGAGCAGCAGGTCCGTGTCCGTCCCCACGCAGTCCGTGTCGATGGCGGCGGCCGCGAAGGCCTCGGGGCGCAGCTGCGGGCAGAGGTCGAGTGCCTCGGCGTGCGTGAGGCGGCGCATCGCAGGGCTGGCGTGCGCCTCGATGTCGGCCTCCGATCCGACGAGGACGAAGGACCGCGGCACGGTCAGGGGCAGCCCCGTGGAGGACTGGACGCCGTCGAGCAGGTCGAGGGTGCGCCGGGTCAGGTCCAGGACGGGGGCCGGGCCGTAGCTGGGGATCAGCTGCCGCGCCGAACGGGAGGAGGTGTGGTAGCCGAGGGTCGGCTCGGACTCCACGAGCACCACGCTGGAGAACGGCGCCAGTGCGGAAGCCAGGGACAGGCCTGCGATGCCGCCGCCGACGATCAGGATGTCGCACTCGAGGGAGCTCATTGCGTCATCCTAGGCTCGCGCACCTACCTTTCCGTCAGCCCACGTGCGCGCCCGGGGCGCCGTCGACGTCGGCCGGGCCCGCCGTCACGTCCGCGCGGGAGGCGACGAAGGCCTGGACGCAGGCCTCGATGTCCCCGGCGGTGTGCGCGGCCGAGAGCTGCACGCGGATCCGGGCGGCACCCTTCGGGACCACGGGGTAGCTGAAGGCCGTGACGAAGACGCCCCGCGCGAGCATGGCGTCAGCGGTCCGGGCCGCGAGGACGGCGTCGCCGAACATGACCGGGACGATCGCGTGCTCCCCCGCGAGCAGGTCGAAGCCCTCCTCCGTCATGCGGCGGCGGAACAGCGCCGCGTTGGCGGTGAGCGTCTCGCGGAGCTCCCCGCTGTTCTGCACCAGGTCCAGGGCGGTGAGGGTCGCGGCGACGATCGACGGGGCGAGCGAGTTCGAGAACAGGTAGGGGCGGGCACGCTGCCGCAGGAGGGCGACGATCTCCGCCCGGGCCGCCACGTAGCCGCCGGACGCTCCGCCGAGCGCCTTGCCGAAGGTGCCCGTGAAGATGTCGACGCGGTCGGCGATGCCGGCGTGCTCGGGTGTGCCGGCACCGGTGGCACCCATGAAGCCGACGGCGTGCGAGTCGTCGACCATGACCATCGCGTCATAGCGTTCGGCGAGATCGCAGATTCCCTCGAGCGGCGCCAGGTAGCCGTCCATGGAGAAGACGCCGTCGGTGACGATCAGTCGCCGTCGTGCCCCCGATGCCTCCTGCAGCTTCGCCTCGAGGTCCGCCAGGTCGCGGTTGGCGTAGCGGAAGCGCTGCGCCTTGGACAGGCGGATGCCGTCGATGATGGACGCGTGGTTCAGGGCGTCGGAGATGACGGCGTCCTCCGCCCCGAGCAGGGATTCGAACACGCCGCCGTTCGCGTCGAAGCAGGAGGAGAACAGGATGGTGTCCTGCGTGCCGAGGAACCGCGAGACGCGGCGTTCGAGCTCGAGGTGCAGGTCCTGGGTGCCGCAGATGAAGCGGACGGACGCCATGCCGAAGCCGCGCTCGTCGAGGGCCGCCTTGGCCGCCGCGATGATGTCCGGGTGGTCGGCGAGGCCGAGGTAGTTGTTGGCGCAGAAGTTCAGCACCCGGGCGTCGTCGGCCCCCAGCGCGCCGGCCGTGATGTGGCTGGACTGCGGTGAGGAGATGCGGCGCTCGTGCTTGAACAGTCCGGCACGGCGGATCTCGTCGAGTTCCCCGGCGAGCTGGTCGCGGACTGCTGAGTACATGGTGTTCCAAACCTCCTAGAGGGTGGTCCAGTCGAGGACCACTTTGCCGCTCGCGCCGCTGCGCGCTATCGCGAATCCCTGCTGCCACTGGCCGGCGGGAAGGCAGTCGGTGACCACGGACGAGACGGCGTCGCGCAGGGTCCCGTTGGACTGCAGCATGGCGCTCATCGCGTACCAGGTCTCGAACATCTCCCGGCCGTAGATGCCCTTGAGGGTCAGCATATGGGTGACCACCTTGCCCCAGTCGATGGAGATCGGCCCTGCCGGCAGGCCGAGCATGGCGATGCGCCCGCCATGGTTCATATTGTCGATCATCTCGGGCAGCGCCGTGGCATGCCCGGACATCTCCATCCCGATGTCGAAGCCCTCCTTCATGCCCAGTTCGCGCTGCGCGTCGGCGATGCGCCGGCGGCTGACGTCGATGGCCACATCAGCGCCGACGCCGCAGGCGAGGGCGAGCCGCGACGCGGAGACGTCCGTGATGGCGATCTTGCGGGCTCCCGCGTGGCGGGCGACGGCGACGGCCATCAGCCCGATGGGACCCGCGCCGGTGATCAGCACGTCCTCCCCGACGAGCGGGAAGCTCAGGGCGGTGTGGACGGCGTTGCCGAAGGGGTCGAAGACGGCACCGAGCTCGGGCGTGATGGTCGCGTCGTGCACCCAGACGTTGGTCTCGGGCACGACGACGAACTCGGCGAAGGCGCCGTCGCGCTGGACGCCGACGCTCGAGGTGCGGATGCACATCTGGCGGCGTCCGGCACGGCAGTTGCGGCAGATCCCGCAGACGATGTGGCCCTCGCCGGAGACGCGGTCCCCGATGCGGACGTCGCGGATGCCCTCGCCGAGCGCGACGACCTCGCCGTAGAACTCGTGGCCAGGGATCAGCGGTGCGGTGATCATGCCCTGCGCCCAGGGGTCCCAGCTCTCGATGTGGAGGTCCGTGCCGCAGATGCCGGTGGTGATGACCCGGATCTTGACCTCGCCCCACCCCGGATCGGGTTCGGGCCGGTCCACGAGCTCGAAGCCGGGGTGCGCCCCGGATTTGTACAGCGCCTTCACTGAACGGTTCCTTCCATGCCGCGCCTGTCCCCGACGGATCGCGTCGGGATCGTGCGGTACGAGTGCCAGGGCGGAATGTGCCCGGAGCAACAGTAACAGCGGGTGCGTGCCGGCAGGGCTACGGTGCGTCCTCGAGGACCGCTGCCAGCGTCTCGACGCCGAGGCGGAGGAACGCCGGGGAGTCGTCGGAGGATGCCGCCATGGCGCTCCCCATGCTCAGCGCCCAGCCCCTCGCCCGATCCCACGTCGCGGCGTCGACCGGACGCAGTCGCTCCGTCTCGGCGCGGAAGACGGATCGCCCGACGGCGTCGAAGTGCAGCCATGCCGCCGCGAGGTCCGTGGCCGGATCCCCGGAGCACAGGTCGCCGAAGTCGACGACGCCGGCGAGCGTGCCGTCGGGCGCGAGGACGACGTTGGCCGGATGCAGGTCACCGTGCAGCCAGAGCGGCTCCCCCGACCATCCCGGCGCGGCGAGGGCCGTATCCCAGACGCGCAGCAGGGACCCCGCGGGCACCCCGACACCCTCTGGAAGGGCCGCCAGGCGAGGCCGGACGACGCCGTCGCGCGCCGCCAGCGGACCACCGCGACCCACGGGGCTGACGGGAGCATCGGTGGGCGCCGACCGATGGAACTCCGCGAGGAAGCGCGCGAGCGGGGAGGCGGCAGAGGAGCGTGCGGCGCGCGGGACCGTGCTGCCGCTTGCGCCGTCGATCCACCGGGAGATCGACCAGTGCCACGGATATCCGGCACCGGGTCGACCGAACTGCAGGGGCGCCGACGTCGGCACGGGCAGGGTGGCGGTGAGACGCGGCAGCCACTGCTGCTCCGCGACCATCAGGGCGTCGGCGACGGCGCGCCTGGGCAGGCGTGCCACGAGGTCATCCCCCACCCGGAACAGCGTGTTGTCCCAGCCGCCGCTCACGAACCGCACCGGCAGATGGGCCAGCTCCGGCATCTGCTCGTCGAGCAGGGTGTCGACGAGGGACGGCGTGACGTCGAACTCGGCCTGGGGCATGACGGCCATGTGGACCTCCTCGGGACGCAGGGCCGGGGCGACGGTGCAGACCCGTGGGAACGTTACCCCGGATCTGCACCGCCGCCGCGGCGGCTGGCGCTAGGCACCGCCGCCGCGGCGGGAGCTACCCTTCGACGCCGAGGCGCTGCAGGATGAGCTCGCGCACGCGACCGGCGTCGGCCTGCCCGCGGGTGGCCTTCATGACGCCACCCACGATCGCGCCGACGGCCTGGACCTTGCCGCCCCGGATCTTGTCCGCGACATCGGGCTGGGCCGCGAGGGCGCCGTCGATCGCCTCGAGCAGCGGGCCGTCGTCGGACACGACCGCGAGGCCGCGCTTCTCGACGACCTCCGCGGGTGTGCCCTCGCCGGCGAGGACGCCGTCGAGCACGTCGCGGGAGAGCTTGTCGTTGATCTTGCCGCTCTCGATGAGCGCGTTGAGCTCGACGATCAGCTCGGGCGTGACCCCCAGCTCGGCGGGCTCGACGTCGGCCAGCTTGGCGCGGCGGGAGATCTCGCCCATCCACCACTTGCGGGCCACGGCGGCGGTGACGCCGGCGGCGATCGTGTCCTCGATCGAGGACATCACGCCGGCGTTGACGACGTCGCGGAACTCGGCGTCGGAGTAGCCCCAGTCGGCCTGCAGGCGCTTGCGGCGCTCGGCGGGCGGCTCGGGGAGTTCGGCGCGCAGCTTCTCGATCCAGGCGTCGTTCGTCACGACGGGCACGAGGTCCGGCTCCGGGAAGTAGCGGTAGTCGTCGGCGTCGGACTTGGGGCGTCCCGACGTCGTCGACCGCGTGTCCTCGTGCCAGTGGCGCGTCTCCTGCTGGATCGGTGTGCCGGAGTCGAGGACGGCGGCATGCCGCTGGATCTCGTACCGGACGGCGTGCTCGACGGCGCGCAGCGAGTTCACGTTCTTCGTCTCGGTGCGGGTGCCGAACTTCTCCTGGCCCTTCGGCTTGAGGGAGACGTTCGCGTCGCAGCGCACGTTGCCGCGCTCCATACGGGCGTCGGAGACGCCGAGGTTCTTGACGATCTCCCGGATCGCGGCGACGTAGGCCTTCGCGAGTTCGGGGGCCCGCGAGCCGGCACCGACGATCGGCTTCGTGACGATCTCGATCAGCGGCACGCCCGCACGGTTGTAGTCCACGAGGGAGAACTCGGCGCCCTGGATGCGGCCCGTCGCGCCGCCCATGTGGGTGAGCTTGCCGGCGTCCTCCTCCATGTGGGCGCGCTCGATCTCCACCGTGAACACGGTGCCGTCGGCGAGCTCGATGTCGATGCTGCCGTCGTAGGCGATCGGGTCCTCGAACTGGGACGTCTGGAAGTTCTTCGGGGTGTCCGGGTAGAAGTAGTTCTTCCGCGCGAAGTAGCACTTCTCGGCGATCCTGCAGTTCAGCGCGAGGCCGATCTTGATCGCGGACTCGACCGCGACGCCGTTGACGACGGGCAGCACGCCGGGCAGGCCGAGGTCCACCGGGGTCACGTTGGTGTTGGGCACGTCGCCGAACGCGTTGGGCGCGGAGGAGAACATCTTGGTCCGCGTGTTGAGCTCCACGTGGACCTCGAACCCGAGCACCGGATCGTACTTCTCCATGGCCTCGTCGAAGGACAGGACCTCATCGGTTGCAGCAGTCATCATTTACCACCTGTGATCTCGGGGGCCTGGGCCAGCAGCGGCCCGCCCCACGTGGCTTCGAGCAGCGATTCCAGGACGGCACCCACACGGTAGAGGCGCGCGTCCTTGCGGGCGGGGGCGAGGAGCTGGATGCCGACGGGCAGCCCGTCCTCGTCCGCGAGGCCCCCGGGCAGGGACAGGCCGGGCACGCCGGCCATGTTCGCGGGGATGGTGGCGACGTCGTTCAGGTACATCGCCAGCGGGTCGTCGAGCTTCTCGCCCAGCTTGAACGCGGTGGTCGGCGCAGTGGGCGAGATGAGCACGTCGGCCTGCTCGAACGCGGCGGCGAAGTCGCGCTGGATGAGCGTGCGCACCTTCTGCGCCGAGCCGTAGTAGGCGTCGTAGTAGCCGGCGCTCAGGGCGTACGTGCCGAGGATGATGCGGCGCTTGACCTCGTCGCCGAAGCCGGCCGCGCGGGTGGCGCCCATGACGCGCTCGATCGTGGGCATGCCGTCGGGCACCACGCGCAGGCCGAAGCGCACGCCGTCGTACTTGGCCAGGTTGCTGGAGGCCTCCGACGGCATGATCAGGTAGTAGGCGCTGAGCGCGTACCGGAAGTTGGGGCAGGAGACCTCGACGATCTCGGCGCCCGCCGAGCGCAGCAGTTCGAGCGACTCGTGGAAGCGCGTGAGGACGCCGGCCTGGTAGCCCTCGCCCTGGAGCTCCTTGATGACGCCGATGCGCATGCCCTCGACCTGGCCGAGGCGGGCGGCCTCGACCAGGGCGCCGACCGGGTCGGTCAGCGACGTCGAGTCGTGGGGGTCGTGCCCGCCGATGACCTCGTGCAGCAGTGCGCTGTCGAGGACGGTGCGGGACACGGGACCGATCTGGTCGAGCGAGGAGGCCATGGCGATCGCGCCGTAGCGGGAGACACCACCGTAGGTCGGCTTCACGCCGACGGTGCCGGTGACGGCGCCCGGCTGGCGGATGGAGCCGCCGGTGTCGGTGCCGAGCGCAAGGGGTGCCTCGAACGCGGCGACGGCGGCCGCGGACCCGCCGCCGGACCCGCCGGGGATGCGGTCAAGATCCCAGGGGTTGCGCGTGGGTCCGAACGCGGAGTGCTCGGTGGAGGAGCCCATCGCGAACTCGTCGAGATTCGTCTTGCCCAGGATCGGCATCCGCGCGGCGCGGAGCCTGCGGACCACGGTGGCGTCGTACGGGCTCTGCCAGCCCTCGAGGATCTTCGACCCGGCCGTGGTCGGCTGGCCCTTGGTGACGATCAGGTCCTTCACGGCGATCGGGACGCCGGCGAGCGGGTGAAGGGTATCGCCGTCGGTGCGGGCCTTGTCGACCCCGGCGGCGACGAGCAACGCCTCGTCGGTGTTGACGTGCAGGAACGCGTTGATGGCGCCGTCCACGGCCTCGATGCGGTCCAGGTAGGCCTGCGTCGCCTCGACGGCGGAGACCTCCTTCGCGGCGAGCTTCTGCGAGAGGGCGTCGGCGGAGAGGTGGATCAGGTCTGTCATGGGTTACTCCCCGTCCAGGATTGCAGGGACCTTGAAGCGGCCGTCGGCGTTGTCGGGAGCGCCGAGGAGGGCCTCCTCGTTGCTGAGGGTCTCCCCCACGACGTCGTCGCGGAACACGTTGCTCAGCGGGATCGGGTGGCTCGTTGCGGGGACGTCGTCGCCGGCGACCTCGCTCACACTCTTGATGGAATCGACGATCACCGCGAGTTCCCCGGCCATGCGGTCGAGCTCGTCGTCGGTCATATCGATGTGGGCGAGCCGCGCAAGGTGCGCGACGTCGTCCCGGTTGATCTCGGCCATGGATCTCCCCTGGAAGTCGGAGGTGGGTATCTGCCTCCAGTCTAGTGCTGGCGCGTGCGGCGCCCGGCACCAGCGGGGGCGGCGTCCGACGACGGCGCAGCGTGCGCCTCCAACGGCAGGCGGAAGACCCAGAGCAGGATGTCCTCGTTCGGGACCTCCCAGTCACGGCCCGGAACGCGGACGAAGCCCATCGACTCGTAGAGGCGGTGCGCCCGCACCATGTCGGAGCCGCTCGTCAGGCTCACGGCCTCGATGCCGGGGAGGGTGCGGGCGTGCTCGATGATGCGCTCCACCATGGCGCGGCCCACGCCGCCGCGCTGCACGGCCGGATCGACCGCGAGCATCCGGAACTCCAGCTCACCTTCGACGGCGATGTCGGTGTACCGCTGGCCAGCGAACGTGAGGGCGACCGACCCGACGATGACGCCGTCGCGCTCGGCCACCCAGACCTCGGCGTGCTCGGCGCGGTGCTCGATATCGGCCAGGACCGCCATGTACGGGTGCGCCTCGTCGGTGAAGTACCCGGCGTCGAGGTACGCGCCGCGCGTGATGCGGCGGACGTCGTCGTAGTCCTCGGGCTGGACGGGCCGGACGGTGATGCGGGCGTCGGAGGGTGCGGTGGTCACGGCCTCATTTTGCCACGCGGCGACACCGCCGGGACGCCGTCGTCCCGGCGGGCGCCGGCCCTGCTGATGGTGCTGGTCAGCCCCGCCTGATGGGGAGCTTCCTGGGAGGGCCGGCAGCGCGTTGCATCATCCGGAAGCGGCGTCCTGACGTCCAGGACGCCGTCGGTGTAGCTCGCCCGGATGTCCTCGTCCTTCACGCCGTCGGGGAGCACGATGTCACGCCGGAAGCCCGATGCTGCGGGCGCTCGACCGGGTGCACCTGGCCCCCGGTTTCACCTACTCCGAGCGCGACGCCGGGACCAACGGGATGGGGCTGGCGCTGGCCGACCGTTCCCCGGCCCTGGTGCGCGCAGGAGCATTACAGCACCCGTCTTCGACCCGGCCAGCGGGACCCTCAAGGGGTGCGTCAACATCACCACCTGGTCCGATGCGTCCGCCGAGTGGTTGCTGGCCCTCGCGCAGTCGGCGGCCGGGAACGCCACGGCCCTGATGCTCGGGCCGTCGCAGGGCCGACGTCAGAAGCAGGGCCCCAGAGTTGGCGTGTTCCGACTGCGGCGCGACGGCCTGGAACCCGCCGCCGGGACCCCCGCGGATCGACGTGCGGCATCTGCCCGCCCACACCCTGGGGCGGTGCGGCACGCACCTGAGCCGGATCGAGACGCTCGAACGCGACGAGATCGTTTGATGCCTGGCGCAGCCGGGGGCCACGGTGACTGCCGCCGCGGCGGGAGCTCGGCATCAGCCGCGCGACCATCTACCGCCGGATCGCCCGGCTGGGGATCACGCCTCCGAGGTGATCCGGCGCGTCCCGGCGGAAGCTTGTGTCCTCGCGATCGGAGGTCGAAAGGCGCCGTTCGTTCGTCGCGTCCTTACTCACTCGATCGACGGCATCCGGCGCTCACCACAGCGCCGGCGGAATGCATGGTCGGACGAGCTTCCCCAGCTGCAATCCACGGAGATTTCCCGTGCAGCGACTGGCCGCGACGACCCCAATAATGTCGGTGGTGGTTGGGAGAATTCAGTATGGACAGCAGCCGGAACGCTCCTCCCGAAACCGCCGATATCGGTGGTTCTGCCGGGTCGGGTGCGGTTCCGGCCGGTCGCGTGAGTGTTGGCTGGGTGGGGGATCTGATCGACGCGATGGGCTCCCTGCCCATGTCGGCGGATGGTGCTTCGTTGATCGATGAGGTGCGTGCCCTGGAGGAGTTGAAGTCGGCGATCGCGGGTCGGCAGGCGCGGGCCGCGGTGGCGTTCGATCTGGTCCGGCGTCAGTGCGATGCCGCGGCCGGTGTCCCTGCCGTTGAGCAGGGTCGCGGGGTGGCCGCGCAGCTCGCCCTGGCCCGCCGCGAGTCCCCAGCACGCGGTGGCCGGCTGCTCGGCCTGGCCCGGGCGCTGGTGACGGAGATGCCCCACACAATGGCAGCCCTGGAGGCGGGCCAGGTGAATGAGTGGCGGGCGACCCTCATGGTCCGGGAGACGGCGTGCCTGTCCGCGGCGGACCGGTGCGCGGTCGACGACGAGGTGGCAGCGGATGCGGGCACGTTCGACGGCGCCGGGGACCGACGGCTCGTCGCCGCGGTGCGGGCGGCGGCGTACCGGCGGGACCCGAGGTCTGTGACCGAGCGGGCGAGCCGGGCGGCGGCGGACCGGCACGTGAGTCTGCGCCCGGCCCCGGACACCATGACCTACTTGACCGCCCTGCTCCCGGTCGCGCAGGGGGTGGCGGTGCACGCGGAGCTCACCCGGCACGCCGACACCCAACGCGCCAAGGGTGATTCCCGCAGCCGGGGCCAGCTCATGGCCGACGCCCTCGTCGAACGCACCACCGGCACCCCGGGCGGGTTCTCCCGGATCGAGGTGCAGCTGATCATGACCGACCGGACCCTGTTCCAGGGCGAGAGTGAACCGGCCCGCCTGCCGGGCTACGGGATCGTCCCCGCCGGCTGGGCCCGCAACCTCCTCACCCAGAAGAACGCAGGACAGCAAGCCGGGCAGCATCCCGGACAGCCGGCCGGGCGACCGGCAGGGCACCGGGCGGAGCACGCACCCGATCAGCCCACCGGGCGGCCCGGACAGGGTGCAGGACACGCGTCGAGGAGCGAAGCCGATCCCGCAGCCGATCCCGCCGCCGATCCCGCAGCCGCGCAAGCGTTTCAGGTCTGGCTCCGGCGCCTCTACACCGCCCCCGGGACCGGGGAGCTGATCGCCGCCGACTCCCGGGCCCGGCTCTTCACCACCGGGCAGCGCCGCTTCCTCCAGGCCCGGGACCACCTGTGCCGCACCCCGTACTGCGACGCCCCGATCCGGCACTACGACCACATCATCCCCTGGCACACCAACGGACCCACAAACCTCGCCAACGGGGCAGGGCTCTGCGAGGCATGCAACCACACCAAAGAACTCCCCGGCTGGACAACCACAGCACCACCCAGCAGCCTCAATCCCGACCCCGACAGCAGCCCCGGATCCGGGGCAAGGCACGGCCTCGCCATCAGCACGCCCACCGGCCACACCTACCACTCCACCGCCCCACCCCTCCCCGGCAACGGACCGAACGGGAGGGACCACGAGTTCGAGGCCGGGAGGCGCGCCGACGCGGCGCCCCCGCCCACATCGCCGGACCACGCGCCGGACCACGCGTCAGAGGATCAAGGTACACCGGCGTATTCCTCCGCGCGACGGAGCCGACGAGCCGAACTGCTCTACGCCTGACGTCCAGACTGGACGTTCGATCAACCCTCCACCGCGAGGGCCGAGTGGACGGGCGTGCAGTCTTCATGGCTCTGAGGCCGGCGATCCGACGGCGAGCCGCGACCTCCACCCAACGCGAGCTACGGGCCTGCGTACCCGACCACCGGGAAATGCGGCCCAACGCCAGTCAGGACGCCGTGACCCGCCGGTAGCCGGTCCCGTCGGGGTGGCGCTCCAGGAAGCCGTGGTCGACGAGCGCGCGCCGCAGTATAGGGATGTCGTGCGTAACGGTGGCAAGCAGCCGGTTGACCTCGGGTTCGCCGAGTTCCTCGTCGGTCGGGAAGAGCCGCCCCGCGAGATGCGCGAGCAGGTCGGTGCGGTCCTGTCCGACACGCGGCAGGCCGTCGAGCCGTCCGTCCCGGAAGAACCGGTCCACCCCTTTCGGGGTGGGGACTGCCGCAGCGGCGAGAACCTGTTTGAACAACCCGTCAGCCACGGCATGCTCCGGCGTCAGCAGCCCGGCATCGACCAACCGTTGCAGCTCCTTCGGCGTCGCGTCGAGCGGCTCCCCGAGCACGGCTCGCGCGTACAGCTCGCGCGAGCGGCCGCCCGCGAGCGTGGACAGGACCTTCTGCCAGGACGGCGTGGTCATACCTGGCCCTCGCCGGACGCGGACCCGGACGCGGCCGCGGAACCGGGAGGGGACCCGGATGCGGAACCGGGAGGGGAACCTGATGCGGAACCGGAACCGGGAGGAGACCCGGACGCGGACGCGGCCGGGGAACCGGGAGCGGAACCGGGAGCGGAACCGGGCGCGGAACCTAATGCGGGTCCGGAATCCATGAGGGGGCCGAGGAGGTCGGCAGGCCCGGCCGCGGTGACGCCCGCGAGCCGTTCGGCCTCGGTGGGTCCGCCGTCGAGCATGGATCGGAGCAGCGGCCGATAGACGGCCAGGCCGGCCTCCTCCGCGATCAGGGCGCCGGCCGCGTAATCGTGCTCGTTCAGGCCGCGCTCCACGAAGGCGTCGAGCGTGCGGTCGGCCACGAGGCACAGATCCAGGGCGGCCGAGCCGAGGCGACGGACGTCGCCGTACCCCTCGATGAGCGTCCCGAGAGCGCTGATCTGCTCTGTCCGGGTGGCGGCGTCGTACGAAAATCCGGTACCGAGCAGCCGACCCTGCCCGGTACGCGGACCGAGGAGGCGCCGCACGGACCCGTGGTCGCTCAGCCAGGCTCCCCCACCGCGGGACGCCCAATACACACGGTCGAGCGCTGGGGCGTGGACGACGCCGGCGAGCCAGGTACCGTCTGCGGCCGCGGCGGCCACGGAGGTTCCGTAGTAGACGATGTCGCGGATGAAGTTGGTGGTGCCGTCCAAGGGGTCGATCGACCAGCGGACGCGGTCACCCTCGGGGGTGAACCCGTCAGGCACGGTGGTGCCGAGCTCCTCGCCCGTGATGGCGTCGTGCGGCCGGGCGCTCAGGATGACGGTCCGGACCGCGCGCTCGGCGGCGACGTCGAACGCGGTCACCCAGTCGCTGTCGGAACTCTTGCTCGTGGCGTCCAGCGCCCCGGGATCCCGCCGGGCCAGCACTGCCGCGCCCGCCGCAGCGGCCTGTCGGGCGAGATGGAGAAGCGCCTCCGGGGACGGTGCCCGGGCATCACCGGGCGCGATGGTCATTCGGCGGCCCGCCCGTCAGGATCCGTACCGGCACCGGCCTCGAGCTCCTCGCCCACCTCGGAGTCCTCACTCGCGTTAGCCTCGGTGCCGATACCCCCGCCGTCATCGGCTTCCGTACCCGCGGGACCCTTCTCGAGGAGGGCGATGAACCCCTCTTCGTCGAGGACCGGGATGCCGAGCGCCTCTGCCTTCTCCAGCTTGGTGCCTGCATTCTCGCCGGCCACCACGTAGCTGGTGTTCTTCGACACCGATCCCGCGGCCTTGCCGCCGCGCGTGATGATCGCCTCCTTCGCCTCGTCGCGGTTGTACCGTTCGAGGGAGCCGGTCACGACGACGGTCAGGCCCTCGAGGGTGCGCGGCGTGCTCTCGTCGACGTCGTCCTCCATGCGCACTCCGGCAGCAGCCCACCGGTCGACGATCTCGCGGTGCCAGTCCTCCGCGAACCACTCGGTGAGCGCGACGGCGATGGTGGGGCCCACGCCGTCGACGCCGGCGAGCTCCTCCTCGCTCGCGGCGCGGATCCGGTCCATGGACCCGAAGGCCGTGGCGAGGGCGCGGGACGCCGTCGGGCCGACGTGCCGGATGGACAACGCGACGAGCACGCGCCACAGCGGCTGCGTCTTCGCCTTCTCCAGCTCGGTGAAGAGTTTGCGGGTGGTAGCACTCGGCTCGGAGGGCTTCTTCGCGGTGCCCTTCGAGTAGAAGTACGGCACGAGCTCGCGGCCCGTGACCACGCCCTTGACCTTCTTGTCCCGCTCGATCCTCACGTCCGCCAGCTTCTCCGGCGTGAGGTCGAAGATGTCGGCCTCTGTGGTGATGGGCGGCACCGCAGGCTCGGCGGGCTGGGTCAGGGCGATGGCGGCCTCGTACCCGAGGGCCTCGATGTCGAAGGCGCCACGGCCGGCGAGATGGAAAACCCGTTCGCGCAGCTGCGAGGGGCAGGACCGTGCGTTGGGACAGCGGATGTCGACGTCACCCTCCTTCGCCGGCTGCAGCGGGGTGCCGCAGGAGGGGCATTCAGTGGGCATGACGAACTCGCGCACCTTCTCGGGGTCGCGCAGCGCCATGACGGGGCCCACGATCTCGGGAATGACATCGCCTGCCTTCCGCAGCACCACCACATCGCCGATCAGGACTCCCTTGGCCTTGACCACTTCCTGGTTGTGGAGCGTGGCCATGCTGACCGTGGACCCGGCGACCTTCACCGGCTCCATGAGCCCGAACGGAGTGACGCGGCCGGTCCTGCCCACGTTCACGAGGATGTCCAGCAGCTTCGTGTTCACTTCCTCGGGCGGATACTTGTAGGCCACGGACCACCGGGGCACGCGGGACGTGTGGCCGAGCGCACGCTGCAGCGCGAAGCTGTCCACCTTCACCACGATGCCGTCGATCTCGTGCAGCAGGTCGTGGCGGTGGTCGCCGTGATGCGCGATGAAGTCGACCACCTCGTCCTGGCTGTGGAGCACCCGGTAGTACGGCGACGTCGGCAGGCCCCACCCCTTCAGCAGCTCATAGGTCTCCGACTGCGTCTGGGCCGACAGCCCCGTCCGGGCGCCGATGCCGTGCACGTACATGTCCAGCGGTCGCTCCGCGGTCATGGCCGGGTCCTTCTGGCGGAGGGATCCCGCGGCGGCGTTGCGCGGGTTGGCGAAGGGCGCCTTGCCGGCGGCCACCATGCGCTCGTTGAGCTGCCCGAACTCCTTCGTCGGGAAGAACACCTCGCCGCGGATCTCCACCTCCTCCGGGTGGTCGGAGCCCGCGAGGTGCCGTGGGATCGAGGCGATCGTGAGGACGTTGTGGGTGATGTCCTCCCCCGTCACGCCGTCGCCCCGGGTAGCCGCCCGCACCAGTTCCCCGTTGCGGTAGAGCAGGTTGACCGCGAGTCCGTCGATCTTCAGTTCCGTCAGCCAGGCGATGGGCGCGCCGGGGCTGCGCTGCTCGACGCCGGCGCTCGCGCGCTCCAGCCAGGCGGTCAGTTCGTCCAGGGAGAAGACGTCCTCGAGGCTGTACATGCGGGCCAGGTGGTCGACGGGGGCGAATGCGGCGGACACCTCGCCGCCCACTTCCTGCGTCGGCGAATCGTTCGCCACGAGCTCCGGGTGGAGCGCCTCGAGCTCCTCGAGGCGACGGAACAGGGCGTCGAACTCGGCGTCGGAGATCGTAGGGGCAGCGTCCTGGTAGTACGCAACGCGGTGCGCCCGGATGCTGTCGGCGAGCTGCGCGTACTCCTCGCGCAGGGCCGCGTCGGGGGGCATGGGGTGAGCGGTATCGGCGGCGTCTTCGGTTCCTGTGGTCACTTCCCCATCTTGCCCCACACCCCCGGGACGGGCCAGCGGTCGCCCGCATCGGGGGACGACGGCGATCCCTCACCCTGTGCGGCCCGAGCCACGCGCTCCGTCGTCCAGCCGGGCGCCGTACGGGTCAGGCCGGTCCGCCCGACACCCAGGCGCCCCGATCGGCCTCGAAGAGACCACCGGGCTGCACCGGGGCAGCAGCGGCGCCGTCGTCGAACACCGCGTCGACGACCACGACCGTGACGTTGTCCCGGGCACCGGAGCGCAGCGCCGCCGCGATCAGTCGGTCGCACGCCTCCTGCGGATCACGGACGGTGTCGAGGATCGCGTGGATGTCCTCGTCGGTCAGTTCGCCGCTGAGCCCGTCCGAGCAGAGCAGGATGCGGTCGTGGTCCTCCACCGGCAGCAGCCAGAAGTCCGGGTCGGCGTCGTCCCCGGTCCCCAGCGCACGGGTCACCACGTGCCGGCGGTGGTGGGTCCGGGCCTCGTGCTCGGTGATGCTCCCGAGGTCCACGAGCTCCTGGACCTCGGAGTGATCCACGGAGATCTGGCCGAAGATGCCGCTGCTCAGCCGGTACGCCCGGGAGTCCCCCACATTGAAGAACAGCCAGGCGGCCGCGCCGTGCTCCTCGACGAGCACGACGCCCGTCAGGGTGGTTCCCGCATGCCCGCCGGCCTCCGTGCGGATGCGCCGGTCGGCCTCCTGGATGAGGTCCTCGAGATCGGCTGCGGTGACGTGTGGCACCCGGGTGCCGGGGAGGCCGCTGGCCTCCAGGGTGCGGACGCAGACGCTGCTGGCCACCTCACCG
Source organism: Arthrobacter sp. TMS2-4 (assembly GCF_054511075.1). Classification (NCBI taxonomy): domain Bacteria; kingdom Bacillati; phylum Actinomycetota; class Actinomycetes; order Micrococcales; family Micrococcaceae; genus Arthrobacter; species Arthrobacter sp. TMS2-4. The sequence goes on along the minus strand of NZ_JBTNDI010000002.1, from coordinate 363,035 downwards.
GCCTCGTGGCCGCCCATTCCGTCCGCGACGGCGAAGACGGGCTCGACGGCGAAGAAGGAATCCTCGTTGAGTTCACGACGCAGCCCGCGATCGGTGCCGAAGCCGTACGTGAGCCGGACACCCAGGCCGGGCGCCGTCCCCGCGTCCTGCCGGCGGGGGGCGGAAGTCCTGGCGGAAGTAGCGCCGAGGTCGACGGCGTGTGAGCCGTTCGCCCGCGGTTCGAGGCCGCCTTGCTGGTCAGTCATGGTCCCCATTCTGCCCTCTGACCTGCTCCGGACGGTCAGTCGCCGCCGCGAACCGGCGAGGGCGTGGCGTCAGTCGAGGATGATCCCCGTGCCGGTACCCCGTGCGAGGGTCACCGGCTGCACCTCTCCGAAGCCGCGCACCTGCCGGGGCTCGTGCGAGGTCAGCACGAACCTGTCGTTCGAGTCGAGCGTCGCGGCGGTACCGGAATCCACCAGGACTTCGCCCGGTTCCGCGAGTGCGGTGAGGCGCGCCGCGAGGTTGACCGTCGGCCCATAGATGTCGCCGAGGCGTGAGAGCACCCGGCCCCAGACCAGCGAGCAGCGGGCGGCGGGAAGGAACTCGTCCTCGGAGAAGGCCTTGGCCAGCGCCAGCGAGATCTCGGCCCCGGCCTCCGGCGATTCGGCGATGTAGAGGACCTCGTCACCGATGGTCTTCACGAGCCGGCCGCCACCGACGGAGATGATCTCGGCGCTCTTGTTCTCGAACCGCTGCACGAGCTGCGCCAGCGTCCGCTCGTTCATCTGCCGGGACAGGCTCGTGTAGGAGACCAGGTCGGCGAAACCGACGGCGCGCGCGAGCGGCAGCGGGGCGTCCTGCTCGTCGCCGTCGCGGCCCGACTCGCTCGAGGCGAGACCCGATTCGGCGCGGAGGGCCAGGCGCTGCACCGCGGCGTTCATCTGCCGGCGCCAGGCGTAGACGAGCGTCTTCTCGAGCGGTTCGATGAGATCCGGCAGTTCGGACACGAGGGTCTTCCGCGCGTCGGCGTCGGAGAGCCCGCGCTGCGCCACCATCTCCTCCACGATCGCCTCGATCTGCCACACGACCATGCGGTCCGTCATCTGCCCGACGGCACGGGTGATGGAGATGGCCGCGTCCTCGGTGAGCTGCTCCTGCCGCACGAGGTCGATGATCGTGGTGAGGGCGCCGAGGTCCTTCTCGGTGAAGGCGACGTCGTCGTCCCCGATGTTGGGGAAGCCCATCGCGCGCCACAGCTTGCGCGCGGAGAGCAGGGACACGCCCGCACCTGCCGCGATGTCGCGGCGCTTGAGGGTGCGTTCGGCCCCGAGGAGTTCGCGTTCCAGGCGCCGGATCGTCTCGCGGTCCAGCTCGATCGGCGCCGCGCTCGTCGGCGGGGCCTCCGGATCACTGCCGGCCGCTATGTCGGGCACCAGTTGCCAGACGGCCTTCGGCGACGTCGAGGCTGCAGCGTCGGGCGCGTCGGCGCCCTGCCCGGAGGATCGGATGACCTCACCGGCACCCTTGGGGTCAGCGGATTGCCCGGCCTCGCGGCGGTCCTCGACTGTCACGGTTGCGCGTCCCTCCATTCCTGCTGCACCCGGGGCGTCCCGCCGCGGGCGTACTGCGGATCGATTTCCATGTCTACTCCGTCGAACATGCGGGTGAGTGGGAGCTCGCCGATCGCCTGAACCACATATTCCTTGAACGTTGCAATCTGTGGAACGTGCCGGTAGGCGTGCGCGCGATCGAACCCGAGGTCGGCAACGAGCGTCCCGCTGCCCACCATCCGCTGGATCAGTCCCTGATCCGTCTGGAGCTGCGAGATGGCGGCCAGGCTGATCTGGTGCTCGGTGCGCCGCGTCGCCCCGGACCGGTGGATGAGCCGCATGCTCGTGAGCACGTACCGGTTGCCGGCCCAACGGACCAGCGGCCGCACCACGACCACCAGGAGCATCAGTACCGCGGCGGCCAGCACCGCCGGCAGGAGCACGGGCTGCCACTCGGCGAGTCCGCCGGGGAGGTCCGGCCGGGCGAGGTAGCCGAGCCCGAAGCCCCCGAGGGCGAGGAGGAGGAACCCGGCGAGAACCGGTCCGGCGAGCGGCAGGGGGTTGGGCCGCGTCCGGACGAGAACGCGCTCCCCGGGCAGCAGCCTGATCCGCACGGGCTACACCTGCGGGCGCACGTGCACCACGTCTCCGGCGGAGATGGTGTGCCGCTCGCCGTCGTCGTCGCGCACCACGAGACCGCCGTGGGCGTCGAGGGACAGCGCGCGGCCCGCCAGCACTGTGCCGCCGGGCAGCTCCGCGCGGACGTCCTGGCCGAGCGTCGCCATCCGGGCGCTGACTCGCTCCAGGAGCGACTGACCGGTGTCCCACGCCGCCCGGGCGTCGCCGTCCACATCGCAGAAGGCGCGGTAGGAGTCCGCGAACGTGCGCAGGAACGACTTCAGCAGCACGTTGCGGTCGGTGGTGCCCGCATACTCCAGGAGCAGACTCGTGGCGGTGGGGACCGGGAGTTCGTCGTCCGTGAGGCTGACGTTGAGTCCCACCCCGACGACGACGGCGGGCGGCTCGGCACCCGCGCCCGGCACGAACTGGGCCAGGATGCCCGCGAGCTTCCGGCCGTCCACGGTGACGTCGTTGGGCCACTTGAGCTGCGGGGCGATCTTCGTGCGCTCCTCGACGCTTTCGGCGAGCGCGAGCGCGGCGAGGAGGGAGAACCAGGAGTAGGCCGTGGTGGGGACGGGCCGTCCGTGCCGGTTGAAGGGGCGCAGGAGCACGCTCACGAACAGCGAGGAGCGCTCCGGTGCGACCCACCGGCGATCGAGCCGGCCGCGCCCCGCGGTCTGCGTCTCCGCTCCGAGCACACTGAGGTCCGGCCACCCGGCCGCCTCCACCTGGGCGTACTCCACGAGGTCCGTGTTGGTTGAACCGGTCGTGTCCACGATGTCGAGGCGCTGAAAAGGACCGGACGGCATGCACAGGGCTGTCCTCAGGGCGCCGAGGTTCAGGCCGGGGCGCTCGAGATTGGAGTACGGGGAGGACATGACATCGATCCTATCCGGCCCCGCCCACCCCGGCCGGGGTGTCAGAGGAAGATGTCGGGGACCAGCCGGTCCTCCGGCGCGCCGAGGCTGTACCGGGCCAGATCGGTGACGCCTTCCTCGCGCAGCACCTCCTCGTCGGTGTAGAAGTTGCCGGTGCAGGAGCGCGACGGACGCACGAGCACGGCGTGGGCCGCGTCGGCGACGATCTCCGGGCTGCGGGCCGCCTGCACGAGGCGATTCCCGCCGGGCATGTTGCGGATGGCCGCGGTGTCGATCAGGGTGGCGGGCCAGAGCGAGTTGACGGCAACGCCGTCGTCCTTGAGCTCCTCGGCGAGCCCGAGGGTGGTCAGGCTCATCCCGTACTTCGCCATGGTGTAGGCCAGGTGCAGGCCCGCCCACTTCGGCGCGAGGTTCAGGGGCGGGGAGAGCGTCAGGATGTGCGGGTTCCGCGAGCCACGCAGCGCGTCGAGCGCGAACTTGCTGAGCATGAAGGTGCCCCGCACGTTGATGTCCGCCATGAGGTCGTAGCGCTTCATGTCCACGTCGGGGGTTTTGGACAGGTCGATCGCGGAGGCGTTGTTCACGATGACGTCGATGCCGCCGAACGCGCGGACGGTCCCCGCCACGGCGGCGGCGACGTCGTCGTCGTTCCGGACGTCACCCACGATCGGGAGGGCCTTGCCGCCCGCGGCCTCGATCTGCTCCGCCGCCGTGTACACGGTGCCCTCGAGCTTGGGGTGCGGCTCCCCCGTCTTGGCCATGATGGCCACGTTCGCGCCGTCGCGGGCGGCGCGTAGGGCGATCGCCAGGCCGATGCCGCGGCTTCCGCCGGACATGAGGATGGTGCGCCCGGCGAGCGTTGCCGGGGCGTGCGGTTCCTGCGCTTCATTGCGTTCGGTCATGGCTCCACCATATGCAGCGGGGAGCTCCGGAGGGCCCGCGACGCACCGATGTTACTCGTGAGTAACATCGGTGGCCCGGCTAAGCGATGGCGGGGGAAACTGTAGACGTCCTACAACGGCGGCTCCGGGGATCCTCACTAGACTGGTGGAAACGCGCCGCCCCTTGTCGGAATCCTCCAGTTGCGGCTGGAGTTCCCGGCGGTGTCCACCCTCCCCGACCCGCCGACCGGAGTATTCATGCATCAGGACCTGCAACCCGACCTCACCACGACGGCCGGGAAGCTCGCCGATTTCCGGAGGCGCAAGGAGCTCTCGGAGCAGCCCTCGGGACCCGAGGCGATCGAGCGGCAGCACGCCCGCGGCAAGAACACGGCGCGCGAGCGCATCGACCTGCTCGTGGACGAGGACTCCTTCGTCGAGTTCGACGCCCTTGCGGTGCACCGGTCCACGGCCTTCGGCATGGAGAAGAAGAAGCCCCTGGGCGACGGCGTCGTGTCCGGGTACGCGACCGTCGACGGCAGGCTGATCGCCGTGTACAGCCAGGACTTCACCGTCTACGGCGGCTCGCTGAGCCAGGTGAACGGGGAGAAGATCGTCAAGGTGCAGGAATTCGCACTGCGCAACGGCTGCCCCGTGGTCGGTATCAACGACGGCGGCGGCGCCCGCATCCAGGAGGGCGTGGCGTCGCTGGCGATGTTCGCCGACATCTTCCGCAACAACGTCCACGCCTCGGGCGTGGTCCCGCAGATCTCCCTCATCATGGGCCCGTGCGCGGGCGGCGCGGCCTACTCCCCCGCGCTCACCGACTTCGTGGTGATGGTGGACAAGACCTCGCACATGTTCATCACCGGGCCCGACGTCATCAGGACCGTGACCGGCGAGGACGTGGACATGGAGACGCTCGGCGGCGCGCGGCAGCACAACTCGACGACGGGCACCTCCGCCTACCTCGCCACGGACGAGGCGGACGCCATCGGCTTCGTCCGCGAGCTCCTGGACTTCCTGCCCTCCAACAATCTCGCGGAGGCCCCACTGACGGCCTTCGTCGAGGAGCCCGAGGAGACGGAGGAGGACCTCTCGCTCGACACCCTGATCCCCGACGCCGCAAACCAGCCGTACGACATGCACACCGTCATCGACGCCGTGGTGGACGACGCCCACTTCCTCGAGATGCAGGCCCTCTACGCTCCGAACATCATCACCGGCTACGCCCGGGTGGAGGGGCACACCATCGGCATCGTCGCCAACCAGCCCCTGCAGTTCGCAGGGACCCTCGACATCAACGCCTCCGAGAAGGCCGCCCGCTTCGTCCGCCACTGCGACGCCTTCAACATCCCGATCCTTACCCTCGTGGACGTGCCGGGCTTCCTGCCGGGCAAGGACCAGGAATTCCAGGGCATCATCCGCCGCGGAGCGAAGCTGCTCTACGCCTACGCCGAAGCCACGGTGCCGAAGCTGACGGTGATCACGCGGAAGGCCTACGGCGGCGCGTACATCGTCATGGGCTCGAAGAAGCTCGGCGCCGATCTCAACCTCGCCTGGCCCACGGCGCAGATCGGCGTCATGGGCGCCCAGGGAGCCGTCAACATCCTGTACCGCGGGCAACTCAAGGCCGTCGCGGAGGCCGGCGGGGATGTGGAGGCGACGCGCGCCGACGTGGTGCAGCAGTACGAGGAGGAACTGCTCAACCCGTACCAGGCGGCAGAGCTCGGCTACGTGGACGCCGTGATCGCGCCGTCCGAGACGCGCCTGCAGATCGTCCGCGGGCTCCGCGCCCTGCGCGACAAACGCTCGGCGAACCCGGCCAAGAAGCACGGGAACATCCCGCTGTGACCGGTCACGAGCCGTTGGAGGAGGGTGCGGCGGCCGCCCCGTCCGAGGAGGACCCCGCGGTCCTCTCCGTGGTATCCGGCAACCCCACCGACGAGGAGCTCGCGGCGCTCACCGCCGTCGTCCTCGCCCTGCAGGAAGGCGGCACCGGCGACGACGTGCGGGGCCACGGTCGGTCCTGGCTGCGGCGGGCGCTGCTGCGACTGGGCCCGACGCCGGGCCCGGGGTCGTGGCGGCGCAGCGTCCGCTGACGCCGGGCCCGGGGTCGTGGCGGCGCAACGTCCGCTGAGGCCGGAGCGACCCGCGCCGGCGGGCCAGTTGACCACGTCCATGACCGTGTCGCCTCGACGGGCGATCGTCGCGTCCTAGGATCGACGCATGACACTCGACAGGGACGAGATCAACGGAATACCCGTCTTCTGGGTCGACGGTCCTCCGCCCCTGAGCGCCGAGCTCGTCTTCCGTGTGGGTGTCAGGGACGAGTCCCTGGTGACATCCGGCATCACCCATCTTGCTGAGCACGTCGTGATGGGCGGCATACGGTCTCCTCGGCACGACCACAATGCAACAGTCGAGCTGAGCTTCACCTCGTTCGAGGCCACCGGCCGTCCGGAGCAGGTGGTGGCGTTTCTCAATGATGTCTGCTCGAGCATCTGCGCGCCTGATCCGAGCTCCCTGGACGTCGAGAAGAAGGTCCTGGCTGCAGAGGCCTCCTCCGTCGTCGAACCAGCAGTCGCAGAACATCTCCTTCGCCGGTACGGTCTTGCCTCCCTCGGGCTTGCCGGGGTCGACCAGCCGGCACTCAACGGGATCAGCGGGGCCGCGGTCGAGGCGACCATCAGCACCTTCTTCTGCAGGGGCAATGCAGCACTGGCGCTGACGGGCCCTCCTCCCCCGGGCCTGGCACTCGATCTGCCTCCAGGTGAAGCACGGCATCCCTCCCCTGCCCGTCCGATCGGAAATCTTCCGCTCCCGCTCTGGTTCGAGTCGGGCGGGCCACCGCTCGCTCTGTCCTTCGAGGTCGAGTCGGGGTCCGAGATGGCGAGGAACAGTGCTTCCGCGATCGCGCAGATCGTCTGCCAGCGGGCACTGGCTGTCCTGAGGAAGCAGCGTGGACTGATCTATGACATCGGATACGACGCCTTCGAGGCGGGCGCTGGGCGGGGCGTGCTGTGCTTCACGGCCGATCCGCGGAAGGAGGACGCCGAACTGGTATGCAGCGAGCTTCGGGGAATCCTCGAGGACCTCGCGTTGCATGGGCCCGAGGAATCGGAACTGCAGCAGTTGACGGACGACATCACGGATTTCGTGGCGGATCCTCGCTCAGCAGCCGTCGCCGCCACCGATGCCGCGCGACGCCACCTCGTCGGTGAACACATCGTCCTCCCCGAACAGATGATCACCGGGACCGCCGCAGTGACCCGACAGGCGGCGCGGGATGCACTCTCCCTGCTCGACAGGACACTCATCGTGGGCATGCCCGAGGGAACAACCGCGTCCGATCCCTCATTGCGCATGCTCGGGAGCGAAGACCACGAACCTGTGTCCGGGCGCTCCTTCAAGCGCAGTCTCCGAGGCTCCTTCCAGGGAGTCCCATCAGGGGCTCGCCTGGTGGTCGGCGACGACGGCGTCAGTCTCGTGGAGCGTGTGGTGACCACCGTTCTCTGGGAGGACGTCCGCGGACTGGAATACACGCCCTACGGGATCGCGCTCCACGCGGTCGACGCCGTATCCGTGGAACTTCAGCAGTCGTGGTTCGCCAAAGGCCATGAGGCGTTCGCGCTCATCGAGAGCCGCGTCGATCCTGCCCTCGCCTACCGGGCCGAGCTCAGCTGACCAGGTCCTGGCCCTCAGCGTGGGTCGCCGACCGTGCCGAGGAACAGCGGCAGTCCGGTGTCCTCGTGGATGATCTGGTAGCCGAAGGGCCGATCGAACGAGATGCTGACCTCGGGAGTCACCGGGGCGCTCGTCATCATCGCCAGCTGGGTGACGGCGGCGGCGATGGTCCCCTTCTCGGCGACCGTGATGGAGGCGGCCTGGGCGGCCCCCGACACGCGGAGCCCGGGACGGATGGCGTCGAAGTCGGCCGTCGCGCCGACGGTCCGCTCGAGCCCCAGCCCCGCCAGTATCGCCATCAGGTCCAGGGCCGTGCTGTGCTCCCATATCGGTAGCGAAAGGTCGACACGGATGCTCTCGGCACCGTCGAGTCCATCCCCGATCGCGAGCAGCTCCTGCTCGTCCCACGCAGGCTGGACGCCCTCGTCGGGCAGGACGAGGCGCAGGAAGAACCCTTCGCCGTAGGGCAGATCGACGCCCCGCCAGTCGTGTCCACCGGCGTAGCGCACCCAGCGGTAGCCATGCATCGTCGGAACGAAGGCGCGCGTGCCGTCGCTCAGGGTGAAGGCGTCCGTGCCCGTGCCAGCGGCATCGAACGGTTCGTCCCAGGCCGCGGCGAAATACACGGCGTTCAGCAGGGACAGCCCGGTGTCCGGGCCGACGGTCAACGGCGCTTTCGCGACGCGACCGCCGGTCTCCCTCCGGACCCACTCGTCGATCAGGCCGGGCGTGGCGGGATCGGCGAAGTCCACCGAATGGACACCCACGCCGTAGTGCCGGGCGAGCGTGTCGAGGAACTGCTCACCGATCTCCCCTCCCGCGGGGGCGAAGACCGCGCTGGCGAGGTGCAGCAGGGGCTGCTCGGGAGGATCCTCCTCATCCACGGCGACGGGATCGCCGTCGAAGTACTGCAGTGTTCCGAGGAGCGCATTCATGGCCGCGTGATGCTCCGCCGGGAGCCCCAGGACCGTGTCCAGCTCCGACGCCGTCGCGGTGCCCGCACCGGCGCGCAGCATCGAGAGCGCGTAGAGAGCGCTCACCGGGCTGCAGACCTGGTTCGTGGCGGGGCGCGTGACGAGTGCCGCGCCGAGCCGGAAGGCCGTACGGCGGAGGGCATCCTCCGCCTCGGGGAACCGACCCGGCTCGACGACGATGCGTGCCGCGGGCACCTCGGACTGCGTCATGGAATCCCCCTCGCGTGATTCCCCCACGGTAGGCGCGGGCCTGTCGAATGGAAACGGGCGCGACGGAGTGCCGGCGCGCCGTCCGGACGGGTGGCTCAGCCGGTATCAGCCGAGGGAGGCGAGCAGTTCGTCGCAGGCTTTCTCGCAGCGGCGGCACGCCTCGGCGCAGATCCTGCAGTGGTCGTGCATCTCGGCGTGTTGTGAGCATTCGTCGGCGCAGGCCTTGCACGCGGCCCTGCAGGCTTCCATGATGCTACGGGTGAGGTTCGCGTCATACCCGGTGTGGCGCGACAGGATGGTGCCCGTCGCCGCGCAGATGTCGGCGCAGTCCAGATTGGTCCGGATGCACGTGGTGAGTTCGGCAACCATATCCTCGCTGAGACAGGCATCGGCGCATGCCGTGCAGGTCTGCGCGCATTCGAAACACGCCTTGATGCATTCCGCGAGCTTGGCGCGGTCCACTCCTCCCAGGTCCTTCGGGTAGGTCTCGAGCATGGACGTCACGTGGTCTGTCATGAGCTCTCTCCTGATTCGTCGGTGGGGATGCGCACCATCCAAACAGAAGATCAGCCTGCTGACCAGTGCAAGAGGGCAGCAGAATCACCCTCGGTGACTTGACCGGACCCCTTGACCGCATACCCCCCGGGGGTATATGTTCAGAGGCACCTGAGAGAGCTGTCTCCCCGATACCGAGGACCTAGCTCCTGCCAGACGGGACACCGGAGGAGAATCACCATGAGCACGGACAAGCACGTTCACTCGCAGGGCCACGCAGACACGGAACCGACACACGGCCAGGCGATGCCCGCCGATCAACCCCGCTCGGCCCTTTCCGCCGAAGAACAGCCCGCACCACGCGGTGCCGGGCATGACGTGGACGAGGATCACCAGGTCCACTCCCACGGCGAGCACGCCGGCCATTCGACCGCGATGTTCAGACAGCGCTTCTGGGTCAGCCTGGCCCTCACGCTGCCCGTCCTCGCGTTCAGCCCCATGTTCACCATGCTTCTCGGGACCATGCCACCCGAGTTTCCGGGGTCCCGGTGGATCGCCCCGATCCTCGGGACGGTGATCTTCGTCTACGGCGGTGCCCCATTCCTGAAGGGCGGGGTGGCGGAGCTCAAATCGCGGCAACCCGGCATGATGCTGCTGATCGCCATGGCAATCAGCGTCGCGTTCGCCGCCTCCTGGGTCACCACCCTGGGCATCGGCGGTTTCGACCTCGATTTCTGGTGGGAACTGGCCCTGCTGATCGTCATCATGCTGCTGGGGCACTGGATGGAGATGCGTGCCCTCGGCTCTGCCGCCGGCGCCCTCGACGCCCTGGCCGCTCTGCTCCCCGACGAAGCGGACAGGGTCACCGCTACCGGCGTGGAGACCGTGCCGATCAGCACCCTCGTGACGGGTGACGTCCTCCTCGTCCGCTCCGGGGCGCGCGTCCCTGCGGACGGAAGGATCGTCGACGGGACTGCGGAGTTCGACGAGTCGATGATCACCGGGGAGTCACGCACCGTCTCCCGCGGCGTCGGGGAGACGGTGGTCGCCGGCACCGTGGCGACCGACACCGCGGTCCGCATGGAGGTGACCGCCGTCGGCGCGGAGACCACGCTTGCCGGCATCCAGCGCCTGGTCGCCGAGGCACAGGCATCCTCCTCGAAGGCCCAGGCCCTCGCGGACCGCGCCGCCGCGCTGTTGTTCTACTTCGCGCTCGGGGCCGGCATCCTGACCTTCATCACCTGGCTGCTCCTCGGGAGCCCGGACGATGCGGTGATCCGGACCGTCACCGTCCTCGTGATCGCCTGCCCGCACGCGCTCGGCCTCGCCATTCCCCTGGTCATTGCGATCTCCACAGAACGCGCCGCGAAGGCCGGAGTCCTGATCAAGAACCGGATGGCCCTGGAGCGCATGCGCACGGTCGACGTCGTGCTGTTCGACAAGACCGGGACCCTCACCGAGGGCCGACCCGCGGTCACCGCGATCACCGCGGTCGACGGCGTTCCGGACGCAGAGCTGCTCGCCCTGGCCGCAGCCGCGGAGGCGGACAGCGAGCACCCCGTCGCGCGGGCCATCGTGGCCGCCGCACAGGCCGACCCGGCCGCCGCGGAACTCGCCCGCGCGGGGACCGGGTTCAGCTCGTTGACCGGCCGCGGCGTCCGGACCACCGTCGATGGCCAGGACGTGATGGTGGGCGGGCCCAACCTGCTCAAGCACCTGGGCCTCAGCACTCCCGTGGACGTCGAGGACACCGTCCGGGCCTGGGTCGGCCGCGGCGCGTCCGTCCTGCACGTCATCCGGGACGGCGCCGTGATCGGTGCGCTCCGGCTCGAGGACAGGGTCCGTGAGGAATCCCGGGCCGCCGTGACAGCCCTGCAGTCCCGCGGGGTGAAGGTCGCCATGATCACCGGCGACGCCCGCCAGGTGGCCGACGCCGTCGGCGCGGACCTGGGGATCGACGAGGTGTTCGCCGACGTCCTGCCGCAGGACAAGGACTCCAAGGTCGCCGAGCTGCAGGCCCGCGGTCTGAAGGTCGCGATGGTCGGGGACGGCGTCAACGACGCCCCGGCCCTCGCCCGCGCGGAGGTGGGTATCGCGATCGGCGCGGGCACGGACGTCGCCATGGAATCGGCGGGCGTCGTCCTCGCGGGCAACGACCCACGATCGGTGCTGGCGATGATCGACCTGTCCCGCGCCAGCTACCGGAAGATGATCCAGAACCTCGTCTGGGCCACCGGGTACAACCTGCTCGCCGTACCCCTCGCCGCCGGCGTGCTGGCCTTCGCTGGGATCCTCCTCTCGCCCGCCGCCGGCGCGGTCCTGATGAGCGTGTCCACGATCGTCGTCGCCCTGAACGCGCAGCTCCTGCGGCGGATCGACCTCCGCCCCGAGCGGTTCGGGACGCTCTGACCAGCCCCGAGACAGTGGGTGCAGAGCTCATCGGGACGTGAGCTCTGCCTCATCGGCGAACCTGCACCTCTGCCTGGTCGTTGGTCATGCGACGTCGTGATCGGAGCTGTGACCAGGCAGACGGCGTGAACGGGACGACTCGCCCGTTTCGTTAGGCTGGTAGGACGACACCAAATGACGACCGCCCAGGCGTAAGGGACAACGCGGACAGAGAGGACGGAGACGGTGACCAGGAACCGGGCATCACACACTGTTTTCTCCCTGCTACGCGCCGTCGTACCGTCAGTTGTCGCCTTCGTCGGCCTGACAGCCGTCATCGTCGGGATCCTCGCGATGCACGTCTGGATGGGCGGCCACGGGGCGACGTCCCACCATGTAGCGGCCCCCGCCGCCGGCACGACCACGAGTACTCATCCGGTCGACAGGTCAGGCCACGGAGGCACGACTCTTCATGCCCAGACCACGACTGCGGTTGTCGCTGCCATGGCAACGGTCGAAGCAACTGCCCTGGACGCCGCGTCGCATGCCGCCTCGAACACCGTCACGAAGGCCGTCCCAGACGGTGGTGGGTTGGTCGGGTGCGGTGGGGACTGCGCCGACGAGATGATGGTGGGCCTGTGTGTGCTGGCGATGATCGTCGTCGGCATCGGCGGTCTGCTGACTCCAGCCGGCCGCGCCCTCCTGTCGACGTTGGGGCGGCGGGGTCCTCCTGCACTGTCCTGGGTGTCCCGACCTGCGCCTACTCCTTCACTGACTCGTCTCTGTATCAGCCGGACTTAGGATCCGCGGCCCGCACCTGCCCCTTCCCCGGGGCGGCTGGGCCACCTTCTCGCCTTCGACTGCGCCCGCCCGCCCGCGCAGCCTGGCCCTCGCCGTACCCGCCCTGCGCGGTACGAGCAGCTGACACCCCCACCTGAGCACTGAAGGATCTGACCACCATGAAGCGTTCCCTTTCCCTTGCGTCCCTGTCCGTCGCTGCCCTCATCACCCTGTCCGCCTGCGGCTCCTCCGGCGGAGACACGGCGGGCACGAGCGGCGGAAGCTCCGCAGCGGCCGTCCCCAGCGCCACTGCCGAAACCAGCACCGAAGCGACGTCAGGCTCATCCGAGGCCACGGCCGAGCACAACGACGCGGACGTCATGTTCGCGCAGATGATGATTCCCCACCACCAGCAGGCCGTGGAGATGAGCGACATGATGCTCTCCAAGGACGGCATCAGCCCGGAGATCACCGACCTCGCGACGAAGATCAAGGACGCCCAGGGCCCCGAGATCGAGACCATGACCGGCTGGCTGGAAGCCTGGGATGAGCCCATGGAGCCCGAAGGCGGCATGGACGGCCACTCCATGGGATCTGACATGGGCGGCTCTGAGTCGATGGAAGGCATGATGACCGAGGACCAGATGTCCGAGCTCGAGTCCGCCGAGGGCACCGAGGCGTCCCGCATCTTCATGGAGTCGATGACCGCTCACCACGAGGGCGCGGTCGGCATGGCGGAAAACGAGATCGAGAACGGCCAGAACCCGGAAGCGATCGAGCTGGCCGAGACGATCGTCGAAACCCAGAACGCCGAAATCGCCGAGATGGAAGAGCTCCTCGCGGGCCTCTGATCCGCGCGAGCAAGCTCCAGGGCATGCGATCGCCCTCTGACCGGTGCCGGTGTAGGTGTCCCCGTTCCACCCACACCGGCACCCTTCCACCACCAGGTCGACCACCCGGTGGACCACCCTCGACCCTTCAAGGATGCCCGTTGCCTTCGACCCCGTCCCGCACCGCATGCCTGAGCCTGACCGCGGCCCTCGCCGTGCTGCTCAGCGCGTGCACCACCCCGACCCCCGCACTCCAGGACACACCCACGGAACCGACAGCCTCAGCGGGGTACCCGTCCGGGCACATCCATGGGATGAGCGTGGACCCGGGAACCAACCGCATCCTGCTCGCCACCCACGACGGCCTGTTCGATGTCACCCGAACCCCCGCCCAGCAGATCGGCCCGACGATCGACCTCATGGGCTTCACCGGCACCAGTGACGGAACCCTCTACGCCTCCGGGCACCCCGGACCCGGCACCGACCTGCCCGACCCGGTCGGATTGATCACCAGCACCGACGACGGGCGCACCTGGGAGCCCGTGTCCCGCCAGGGTGAAACAGATTTCCACGCCCTCGCCGCAACCAGCACCGGGCTCATCGGCTACGAAGGACGAATCGTCACCAGCGCCGACGGGCATCACTGGACCGTCACCGCCGATGACGTGCCCGCGTACAACCTCGCCGGAGCCACCAACGGAATCGTCCTGGCGACCACCGAGCAAGGGCCCTACCGGTCCGAGGACGACGGGGGCACGTGGGCCTCCGTCCCGAACGCTCCCCTGCTGGCCTTCACCACCTTCGCCGGCGACACCGCCGTCGGTGTGACGCCCGACGGAACGATCCACACCAGCGCCGACGCCGGACTCACCTGGGCACAGCAGGGAACCATCCAGGGCGAACCCGCGGCCATCGCCGCGGACCACACCGGTGATGACACGTACCGGATCTGGGTAGCCACCGATCAGGGAGTCGAGGTCTCCAGCGACAGCGGAGCGACGTTCCACCCCCTGGCCGCACCGTAGCTCCTGGCGAGCAGGACTCGGAGGTACCCGGATCACGCCCGTGGACCGCTGGTTGGGATGCAGACGGGATGTGAGGTCCCGCCGGCACCAGTCCGTTCAGCGCCGCTGCCGCAAAGCCGTCGGCAGGGTGGTCCGGGACCTCGGACTCTACCTGTCAGCCGAGGCCGCGCGAAGAGTCGGAGGTAACTCCGGAAATGAAAGGCACTCATCATGATGTCGGGCTACGGACAGGGCATGGGATGGCTGTGGCTCTGGATTCCCCTGGTACTCGGTGAGGGCCCGTAGTGCAGCCCATCAGCCGTCGTCAGGCGTTGGTGCTGGGTGGGCTCGGCGTCGCGGGGACAGCAGCCAGCAGTGCCGGGCTGATCTGGACCCTGACGTCCCGGGATGTCCCGGTCACGGGGAGCGACCTGACCCAGCCTCCGGAAGAACGGAGCACCAACGGTCGACTGCAGGTACGGCTCGAAGCCGCACCCGGACAGCTACTGCTGGCCGGCCGGCCGGCCGCGGCCCTCGGCTACAACGGCGGCATCCCCGGCCCGACACTCCGCGTACGCGCCGGCGACGTTCTGCAGATCGGGCTCGTCAACAACCTGGCCGAGACCACCAACCTGCATGTGCACGGCCTCCACGTATCCCCGGAAGGCAATGGGGACAACGTTTTCGTCTCAGTCGATCCCGGCGGCACCTTCGACTACGAGTACACGCTTCCCGACGATCATCCCCCAGGCGTGTACTGGTACCACCCCCACCACCACGGCATGGTCGCCGATCAGATCTTCGCCGGACTCTTCGGAGCGATCATCGTCGAGGACCCTGAACACATCGAGGCAAGCGCAGAACGGGTACTGGTCATTTCGGACACCACCCTGGACGACCTCGGGAACATCCCGGAAGTCTCCGCGATGGAACGGATGATGGGCCGCGAGGGTGAGCTGATCCTGGTCAACGGTCACCGCAACCCCCACATCAGCGCCCGCCCCGGACAACGCGAACGGTGGCGCATCATCAACACGTGCGTGTCCCGCTACCTCGGTCTACGGCTCGACGGACAGCAGCTGCAGCTCCTCGGCATGGATTCCGGCCGCTTCCCGACACCCGAGCCACTGGATGAACTTCTCCTGACGCCAGGAAACCGCGCAGACCTCCTCGTGACCACCACGACCGGGGACTCCACGCTGCGCGCGCTCCACCGGGACCGGGGAAGCATGGCGGGAATGATGGGATCGGGAGCCGGAGCACGCAACCCTGCAGACCAGCCGGGCGGCACCGCACTGGCCACCCTCCGCGTGGCCGGCGAACCGGTGGCAGCCCTGACAGCCGTGCCCGCCCAGCCAGGGCCGGCAGACCTCCGGTCGGGGTCCGTCGCGGCGCGCCGGCGGATCGTCCTGGCCGCCGACATGGGCATGGGTATGGGCGGGGGCATGATGCGTTTCACCATCAACGGCAGGGAATTCGACGAGGCCAGAACGGACACCACGGTAGCGGCCGGGGATGTGGAGGAATGGACGTTGATCAACACCAGTCCCATGGATCACCCGTTCCACCTTCATGTCTGGCCGATGCAGATCATCGAGGAAGACACCCCAGGAACGAATGTCGCACTCTGGCAGGACGTAGTGAACGTACCCGCCAACGGGCATGTGAAAGTAAGGGTGGCATTCAAGGACTTCCGTGGCCGCTCGGCCTATCACTGCCACATCCTGGACCACGAAGACCTCGGCATGATGGGCACCATCCAGGTCCGGTGAAAAGCCGCACCTCGCGACCTCTGGGGCCGGTGTCCACAGGTGTCCGCCGGTGTCCGCCGGTCTGGCCGGCCGTACTGGCCACACCGGCAGCACCCAGTCGGTAGCCCGCGGCAACGGTCTGCCGCTAGGCTCGGAGCGTGACCCACGACACCCCAGCCCCCGCCCCGTCCGCCAGCGAGCTGCCCGCACGACAAGCCACGGCCATCGACGCCGTCGCGACGTCGTACTACGAGACGCTGCTCGAACTGATGCCCAACTTCGCCACCGAGCTGGGCCTTCCCGGCCACGAGACGGAGTACCAGGACTACTCGCCCGCCGGCCTCGAGGCCCAGGCGGAAGCCGCCCGGACCACCCTGCGGCGACTCGACGACCTGCAGCCCGCCGACGACGTCGACGCCGTCACGCTGGACGCCCTACGGGAGCGGCTCGAACTCGCCCTCGAGATCCACGAGGCCGGCTTCGACTACTCCGAGCTGAACAACATCGCCTGCCCCGCCCAGAACATCCGCGCGATCTTCGACCTCATGCCCACGGCCACCGCTAAGGACTGGGACCACATCGCCGGACGCATGGCGAACGTGCCCGACGCGATCGACGGCTACATCTCCTCCCTGAAGGCCGGACGCGAGCGCGGCCTGGTTGCCGCGCGCCGCCAGGTCGCGATCGTCGTCGAGCAGTCCACCAAGTACGCCGAGGACGGCGGCTTCTTCGACACCCTCGGTGGGACCGCCACGGCGGACGACGGCGAGCTGCCCGAGGCGGTGCGCGACCGGCTGCGTTCCGGTGCCGAGGCCGCCCGCAGCGCCTACCGCACGCTCGCCTCCTTCCTGCAGGACGACCTCCTGCCCTCCGCCCCGGAGAAGGACGCCGTCGGCCGCGACCACTACGCGCTGATGTCCCGCGTCTTCCTCGGGTCCGCCGTCGACCTCGAGGAGACCTACCAGTGGGGTGTCGAGGAACTCGACCGCGTCATCGCCGAGCAGGAGGCCGTGGCCAACGAGATCCGCGAGGGCGCCTCGATCGAGGAGGCCATCCGTATCCTCGACGAGGACCCCGCCCGCCAGCTCCAGGGCACCGACGCCCTGCAGGCCTGGATGCAGGGACTCTCGGACAAGGCGGTGGACGCCATGGCCGGGGTCCACTTCGACATCCCCGACGTGATGCGGCGCCTCGAGTGCAGGATCGCCCCGACCAACGAGGGCGGCATCTACTACACCGGCCCCAGCGACGACTTCTCGCGCCCCGGCCGCATGTGGTGGTCCGTCCCCGAGGGAGAGGACTCCTTCACCACGTGGAAGGAGACGACCACCGTCTACCACGAGGGCGTCCCCGGACACCACCTGCAGATCGCGACGGCCACCTACCAGCGTGCACTGCTGAACCCGTGGCGCCGCAACGCCATCTGGGTGTCCGGGCAGGGCGAGGGCTGGGCCCTGTACGCGGAGCGCCTCATGCAGGAACTCGGCTTCCTGTCCGATCCGGGTGACCGGCTCGGGATGCTCGATGCCCAGCGCATGCGCGCCGCACGGGTGGTGTTCGACATCGGCGTCCACCTCGAGCTGGAGATCCCCGCGCGATGGGGCGAGGGCACCTGGACGCCGGAGAAGGGCTACGACTTCCTGCGGAAGAACATCGCGATCAGCGAGGGGCAGCTCAATTTCGAGTTCACCCGCTACCTCGGCTGGCCGGGACAGGCGCCGTCCTACAAGATCGGCCAACGCCTCTGGGAGCAGGTCCGCGACGAGGTCCGGGCGGCCGAGGGCGACGCCTTCGACCTCCGCACCTTCCACACACGGGCCCTCAACCTGGGCTCCGTGGGACTCGACACGCTGCGCCGCGCCCTCGTCTCCTGACGTAGACGTTCGTCACAGGCGGACCGGGGTACTCCCCCGGTCCGCCCGCCAGGACGGCGGCATCGCGCGGATATGCAGCGGAACCGGGCACGACGACGGCCCGGCGGGTCGTAACATTCCGCAACCTCCGCTTCGCCTTGGTATACGGCGTCCCTAGAGTTTCGGGCGTGTCTACTGAAACCAGCTCCCCGCCCACCCGGCGCAGGCTGCCCCGCTGGGCGACCTCCTTCGGACCCCAGATCATCGCAGCCCTGGTCGTCGGGCTGGTCCTGGGCCTCATCGCCAAGTACTCGGGGCACACCCAGGAGACGCCCACCGGTCTCGGCACCACGCTCGCCACCCTCGGCTCGAGCTACGTGGCCCTGCTGCGCGCCGCCGTCGTCCCCCTGATCTTCACCGCGGTCGTGAGCTCCATCGCGAACCTCCGCGCCGTCACCAACGCCGCCCGGCTCGCCGCCCAGACCCTCCTGTGGTTCGCCATCACCGCCCTGATCGCCGTGGTCATCGGCATCGGCCTCGGCGTCCTCTTCCAGCCCGGCGCCGGCACGGACGCCACCCAGCCCGCCGAATACACCGGCAACACCGGCAGCTGGTGGGCCTTCCTGACCGGACTGATCCCCGCCAACTTCCTCGGCCTCCAGGCCTCGTCCGCCGTCGCCGACTCCGGAACCGTCACCACGTCGCTGAACTTCAACGTGCTGCAGGTCCTCGTGGTCGCCGTGGCCGTCGGGATCGCCGCCCTGAAGGTGGGCAAGCAGGCGGAACCGTTCCTCGCCGTCAACGCCTCCGCCCTGGCCGTCATCCAGAAGGTCCTCTGGTGGATCATCCGGATCGCCCCCCTCGGCACCGTCGGCCTGATCGGCAACGCCGTCGCCGTCTACGGCTGGGACACCATCGGCTCCCTCGGCAAGTTCACCCTGGCCGTCTACGTGGGCCTCGCCCTCGTGCTCTTCGCGGTGTACCCGGTGCTGATCAAGGCACACGGGCTGTCGGTCAGGCAGTACTTCTCGGGCGCCTGGCCCGCCATCCAGCTGGCCTTCGTCTCGCGCTCCTCGGTGGGCACGCTGCCGCTCACGCAGCGCGTCACGGAGCGGAACCTCGGCGTGCCCCGCGGGTACGCCTCGTTCGCCGTACCCCTGGGTGCGACGACGAAGATGGACGGCTGCGCGGCCATCTACCCGGCGATCGCCGCGATCTTCGTGGCCCAGTTCTTCGGGATCGACCTCAGCCTCACCCAGTACCTGCTGATCGCGCTCGTCTCCGTCCTCGGCTCCGCCGCCACCGCCGGGACCACCGGTGCCGTCGTCATGCTGACGCTCACGCTCTCCACGCTGGGGCTCCCCCTCGCCGGCGTCGGCCTGCTCCTCGCCGTCGATCCGATCCTCGACATGGGCCGCACCGCCGTGAACGTCGCAGGCCAGGCCCTCATCCCCACGATCGTCGCCCGGCGCGAGGGACTGCTGGACCTCGACCTCTACAACGCCCGGCGCACCGGCGACCCGTTCGCCGATGACAGCGTGACCGGCGCGGCGGATGCCACCGGCCCGGCCGCGAACGACGACAGCCCGGCGTCCCTCACCCGCTAGAGTCCGGCCGCAGCATCGACGGCCCGCTCCCGGCCCCCGCCGGGAGCGGGCCGTCGCGCGTCCCGGCTAACGATTCGGCGCCGTTCAGGGCCACGGCGGCGCTTTTTGCCTGCCACGGGAGGACGATGGGTCTCCCTATCCAGTTCGACCAGGTGGTGCGCCATGACGAAATCGCGCATGACGGGGAAGCTCTCCGCCACACTCGCCGCCCTCGCCCTCACTGCAGGCCTCGGCCTCGCAGGGGGACCTCCGGCATCCGCCGCGTACTGCGGCATCACATGGGGCTCGACGGCGGAAGTCGCCACCTCCACCATCCGTCCGGCTCCCATCACGAATGTCCGCGCGGGCCGGCACCACTGCTTCGACCGCATGGTCGTCGATGTGCGGGGGCGTGCGGCCGGGTACAACGTCCGGTACGTCACCCAGGTCCGGCAACCCGGTTCCGGGTTCGTCGTCCCGCTCCGCGGAGGTGCACGCCTGTCCGTGACCGTGCTCGCACCGGCCTATGACGCCTACGGGCGGGCCACCTATCGGCCGGCCGACCGCAGGAACCTCGTCAACGTGGCGGGGTACTCCACGTTCCGCCAGATCGCCCTGGCCGGCAGCTTCGAGGGGCAGACCACCTTCGGGCTCGGCGTCCGGGCGCGCCTTCCCATGAGGGTCTTCGTGGTGCCGGGGCCCGGGGCCGGATCGAGGGTGGTGATCGACGTCGCGCACCGCTGGTGAGGAGCCGGGCGGCACGGCTGCACCTAGGCTTGGTGCATGACCCTCCGCCTGATTCTCGCCTCGAAGTCCCCTGCCCGCACCCGACTCCTCGCCGACGCCGGCATCCGGCACTCGGTGCTCGTGTCCGACGTCGACGAGGCGGCCGTCGTGGCGGCCTACGGCGACCTCGACGCGCACGACACCTCCCTGCTGCTCGGGCGCGCGAAGGCCGAGGCCGTCGCGGCCCTGGCGGAGGCGGAGGGGGCCCTCGTCCTCGGGTGCGACTCGGTGTTCGAGTTCGACGGCGAGGCGCACGGCAAGCCCTACGAACCCGCGGTGGCGATCGAGCGCATCAGCCGGATGCGTGGGCGTTCCGGCGTCCTGCACACGGGTCACTGGCTCGTGGATGCGCGCGCCGGCGGATCCGGTGCCACCATCGGGGCGGTCTCCTCGGCGACCGTCCACTTCGGCGCGATGTCCGACGCCGAAGTGGAGGCGTACGTGGCCAGTGGCGAGCCCCTGCAGTGCGCCGGGTCCTTCACCATCGACGGCCTGGGCGGTGCCTTCATCGAGCGCGTCGACGGCGACCCGCACGCCGTCGTCGGGCTCAGCATCTCCACGCTCAGGGGCCTCCTGCATGCGGCCGGCGTCTCCGTGACGGAGCTCTGGACGCCCGCGCCCGCGTTGTAGGTTCCCTACAAAGGATCGTCATACAACACTCCCCTTCGACACGATCCATGGGCGGAAGCCACCAAACACGGCTAGGCTCCGACGAGAGAAAGAAGGAGTCCAGACCCCCATGAGCCAGTCCCCCCTCAGCCCGTCCGAGTCCGCCGCTGCCAGCGGTCACAGCGCCAGTACCGACCCCGGGCCCCACCGCCGGGTGACGAAGGTCCTGGTCGCCAACCGGGGGGAGATCGCCGTCCGGATCATCCGCGCCGCCCGCGACGAGGGGATCGCATCGGTCGCCGTGTACGCGGACCCGGACCGCAACGCCCTGCACGTGCGCATGGCCGACGAGGCGTTCGCGCTCGGCGGGGAGACCGCCGGCGAGTCCTACCTGGTGATGGACCGCATCCTGGAGGCCGCGGAGCGCAGCGGGGCCGACGCCATCCACCCCGGCTACGGATTCCTGTCGGAGAACGCGGAGTTCGCGCAGCGGGTCCTCGACGCCGGCATCACCTGGATCGGCCCGTCCCCGCACTCCATCGCGCAGCTCGGCGACAAGGTCCAGGCACGGCACATCGCGCAGCGGGTCGGGGCACCGCTGGTCCCGGGCACCAAGGACCCGGTCGAATCGGTGCAGGAGGTCATCGACTTCGCCTCCGAGTTCGGGCTGCCGATCGCGATCAAGGCGGCGTTCGGCGGTGGAGGGCGCGGCATCAAGGTGGTCCGCAGCCACGGGGAGATCCCGGAGCTGTTCGACTCGGCGGTGCGCGAGGCGACGGCGGCCTTCGGCCGCGGCGAGTGCTTCGTGGAGCGCTTCCTCGACGCCCCGCGCCACGTCGAGACGCAGTGCCTCGCGGACGCCCATGGGAACGTCGTCGTCGTGTCCACGCGTGACTGCTCCCTGCAGCGCCGCAACCAGAAGCTCGTGGAGGAAGCACCAGCCCCCTTCCTCTCCGCGGGGCAGACCACGCAGCTCTACGAGGCCTCGAAGGCCATCCTGCGGGAGGCGGAGTACCAGGGGGCCGGGACGTGCGAGTTTCTCGTGGGCCAGGACGGCACCATCTCCTTCCTCGAGGTGAACACCCGGCTCCAGGTCGAGCACCCCGTCTCCGAGGAGGTCACGGGCCTCGACCTGGTGCGCGAACAGTTCCGCATCGCCCGCGGCGAGGAACTCGGCTACGGGGACCCCGAGGTCCGCGGCCACTCGTTCGAGTTCCGTATCAACGGTGAGGACGCGGGCCGCGGCTTCATGCCCGCGCCGGGCACCGTCCAGACCCTCACCCTCCCGACAGGGCCGGGCATCCGCGTGGACTCCGGTGTGGAAGCGGGCGAGGTGATCGGCGGCAACTTCGACTCCATGCTCGCCAAGCTGATCGTCAGCGGTGCCACCCGCGACCAGGCCCTGCAGCGCGCGCGCCGGGCCCTGAAGGAGATGGTCGTCGAGGGCATGCCGACCGTCCTGCCCTTCCACGCCGCCGTCGTCGAGCACCCCGCGTTCGCTCCTGCCGACGGGCCTTTTTCGGTGCACACGCGCTGGATCGAGACGGACTTCGTCAACACCATCGAACCGTGGAAGGGACCGGCCGAACCCACCGCGGACGACGACGCCCGCCAGCGCGTCACCGTGGAGGTCGGCGGGCGCCGCCTCGAGGTGGTGCTGCCCTCATGGTTCGGCGCGCCGTCGAACGGCAAGACGGCCGCCCCGGCGAAGTCGAAGAAGTCCTCGCGCGCCCGGGCCGGCAAGACCGCCGTCAGCGGTGACGAGCTGACCTCCCCCATGCAGGGCACCATCGTGAAGGTCGCGGTGTCCGACGGCGACGAGGTGACCGAGGGCGATCTCATCGTGGTGCTCGAGGCCATGAAGATGGAGCAGCCGCTCACCGCGCACAAGTCGGGCAGGTTGTCCGGCCTGGCGGCGAAGCCTGGAGACACCGTGTCCGCGGGCTCCGTCCTCGCCACCATCGGCGACTGACGGTTGTGATCCCGTTCGGGGGCGGGCGACAGCGCTGCCCGCCCCCGTCCCCGTCATGGACGCCCGGCAGGAGCACGAACCAGCATCGAGGTTCAAGCGCATTCGAACACTGATGAAGCCTCGCCCCCAGGCCTCTCCGGCATCTAGCCTTACGAGTCCAGCGGTCGTCGCCGCACGCCCGACTCGAAGCGTGCGGATACAGGCAACCCGAGAGCCAGGGAGAAACCGATGAGGCCCCAGAACCACCCCATGACGCGTGCAGGGCTTCTCGCCGCCGGTCTTCTGCTGCTGGTCGCGTGCTCGGCGGAAACAACCCCGGACGCCGGTGCCACGGCGACGCAGAACGAGGAGAATGCGTCGACCGACCAGCCCTCCGCCAGTCCGTCGGCCGGTGCCACCCCTTCGGGTGCCGCAGGTGGGAACGGACCATCCGCGACGCCCGGCGCCGGGGCCACGCCGACCACGATCGCCCTGCGGGCAGGCGACGAGCACGAGATCACCGGCTCCGCCACATCCGTCACGGTGGAATGCTCGGGAGGCGGCGACATCGATCTCGAGAGCGACAACGTGCAGCTGTCCTTCAGCGGTGACTGCGAGGACATCGAGGTAGACGGCGACGGCAATACCGTCACTGGGGGCTCCGCCGACTCGATGGACATCGAAGGCGACAACAACACGGCTGAGGCGGACGCCATCGGGGACGTCAGCGTGGACGGTGACGGCAACACCGTGGAGGTCGGCGAGACCCGAGCGATCGACGTCGAGGGCAGTGACAACACCGTCACCTACGGGACGGGCGAACCGAGCATCGAGACCGAGGGCAGCAATACGGTCTCCGCCTCCTGAGGCTCTGCCCCTCGTCCACCGCATCCACAGCGGGGCCTTGAACCCTCCGACGGCCCGGGCAGCGCGAACTGCCACGATCCCGTTCGGGGCGGGCGGCAGCGCTAACCGCCCCCGTTCCCCATGCCGTTCCCGGGGGCGTCCTTCTCTGCCCGCCCGGCGGCTTCCCTCGCCCTCTCGTCGGCCTTGCGCTGCTGCTCGGCGGCTTTCTCGGCGGCCTTGCTGCCGTCGCCTGCGTCCTCGCCGCTCGCGTCGTCGTCGCCGTTCCCCCCGGCGCCGTCCGCCTCCTCGGGGTCATCTGCGTCGCCGGTGCCCGGGCCGTCGTCGTCCGCGTCGTCGTCCGCGCCGTCAGGGGCAGGACCAGGAGCGGGCTGTGCCGGCGGCGCCTCGGCCGGGGCCGGTTCTGCCGGGGGCACATCGGCGGGGGCAGGCTGCACCGGCTGCGGATTCACCGGGGCGGGCTGCACGGGGGCGGGCTGCACGGGCTCGCCGTCCGGGACGACCGGCTGCGGGTCGCCCGCCGGCGCTTCGGTCGGAGCCTTCGTCGGCTCGTCCGTCTCCTCGGGGACCTGCCCGGCGTCGAGTGAGGCGATGACGGCGTCGATGCGCAGACTGATCAGCGCAGCCCGGTTCTCGGTGACGCTGCCCTCGATGCGGGCGCCGTCCACGGTCGCCTTCAGCCGCTCGGCGAGGAGGATGGCGCCGTCGGCGTCCCCTGCCGCTGCCGCCGTGGCGATGGCGCGGACCTCGGACTGGAACTCCCCGGCCGCGCCGGCATCGATGGCCCCGTCCCCACAACCGGTGAGGACGAGCGTCGCACCGACCAGCAGGGGCAGCAGCCGCGTACGGATGGTCCTCATCGCTGCACGCTGTCGTAGAGTTCCTGTAATTTCTCGCCTGTCTCGCCGGGTACCGCCGGCAGGGGTTCGACGTCGGAGCCCTGGCCAGCTGCCGTCGTGGTGAAGACCCACAGCGTGGCGGCCAGGAGCCCGACGACGAGCAGTGTCACGAGCCATGGGAGGACGTGCCGCCGTCGTCCGGGAGGGGCAGCCGACGGCGGTCGACGCGGTGCCGCGGGCTCCCGACCCGTCCGCGCGGGCGGACCGTCCACAGGCCCCTGCCGGGTGTCCGGGGCCGTGGTCCCGAACGCCGCGGTGGCGTGGGCGGGATCGGACGGGACGTCGCGGTCCACGGGGACGGCCGCCGTGTCGGGCGTCGCGGGGTGGGCTACCGCGGGGTGGGCTACCGCCGTGTCGGGCGTCGCGGGGTGGGCTACCGCAGGGTGGGACACCGCAGTGTCGACGCTCGTCGCGGCACCGCCGTCGCGCTGGGGGCCCATGGCGGCCAGGGCCTGGACCACGCGGGCGGCATCGGGACGCTCGTCCGGTGCGTCCAGCGTCATGGCCACCAAAAGCGCCGACAGGGCTGGTCCGGCCGCGTGCGGGACGGACGGGCTGCGGTGCAGGCGCGCCAGGGCGCTCTCGACGCCGGTCCCGGGGAAGGCACGGTCCCCCGTGAGGGCCTCGATCAGGACGAGGCCGAGGGAGTAGATGTCCGAGGGCCGGCCCACGCCGTCGCCCCGAGTCTGTTCGGGACTGAAATAGGCGGCGCTGCCGATGACCTGGCCCGTGGCGGTCATCCGGCTGCCGTCGAAGAACCGGGCGATCCCGAAGTCGGTCAGCAGGAAGCGGAAGACGCCGCTGTCCGCATCCACCTGCCGGGTCAGGACGTTCGAGGGCTTCAGGTCACGGTGCACGATACCGCGCCCATGGATGTACTGGAGCGTCCGTGCCAGGTCGAGCGCCATGAGGCGGACGTCCTCCCTCCCGAGCGGGCCACCGGAGCGCAGCAGCACGCCCAGGTCCGGGCCGTCGACGAGTTCCATGACCAGATAGGCGTCGTCCCGGGTAGTGTCGCCGGTGTCCATGTCGAGGACGCGCACGAGGCCGGGGTGGTCGAGGCCGGCGAGCAGCCGCGCCTCGGCGGACCCCCGTTCGATGCCGTCGGAGATGCCGGGCCGGAAGAGTTTGACGGCGACGTCCCGCCCCAGCCTCGTGTCCCGGGCCGAGAAGACCTCCGCCATCCCGCCGGTGCCGACACGCTCCCCCAGGGCGTACCGCCCGGCCAGTGCCTGCTTCTCCATGCCACCCGCTTCCGCTACCCCGTGCGGCTTCCGGGCGCGCACGATCGGCGCACGTCCGGGGATTCGATAAGCCGACTTTCGGCCAAGTCTACGGGGCGGGTCGGATCCCGGGGCATGCAGTACGACCCTGCACACCGTCGAGCAATAGGGTATGGGCGACGACGGCGCCGCACCCGGGTGCGTACGGCGCCGTCGGACGGGCGATCGGAGCAGGTCAGCCGACGTTGTTCTCGTAGTCGTTGTCCCGGGTCTCGCGGGAGACCCAGAGCGCGATGAAGGTGGCGACCGCAGCTACGGTCAGGTAGGCGCCGACCAGCACGGTGCTTCCGCCCGCCGCCTGCCACAGCGCGACGGCGATGAAGGAGGCCGGAGCGGCGCCGATCATGCTCGACACGTTGTAGGCGACCGCGGAGCCGGTGTAGCGGACGTTGGCGGGGAAGAGCTCGGGCAGCACGGCGGCCATCGGGCCGAAGGTGAGCCCCATGAGGATGAAGCCGATGATCAGCAGCGCCATGGCGCCCACGGTTCCCGCGCCGAACAGGGGCGCCCACAGGAGTCCGAAGACGGCGATGCCCACGGTGGTCGCGAGGAGCATCTTGCGCCGGCCGAAGCGCTCGGCCAGCGGACCGGAGACGAGCGTGAAGATGCCGAAGAACACGACGCCGATGATCAGCATCCAGAGGAAGTCGGTGCGGTCCATGCCCAGGCCGGGCACGAACGCCGCGGCCTGCGCGTCGGTGAACTCCTTGCCGGTGGCTTCGGCGCGGGCCCGCGCCTGCTCCACGCTCGACGGCGAGGTCCCGTACGTGAGGGTGAAGGCGGTCATGAAGTAGAAGAGAACGTAGGTCGCGAACATGATGAACGTGCCGAGGATCAGGGCGCGCCAGTGCAGGCGGAACGTGGTGCCGAGCGGCACCTTGACGACCTTGCCCTCGGTCTGGACCTTCTGGAAGGACGCGCTCTCGATCAGCTTGAGCCGGACGTAGAGGCCGACGATCACCATGACCGCGCTCAGGAGGAACGGCACGCGCCAGCCCCATTCGAGGAACTCCTCGGGCGTCAGGACGGTGCTCAGCAGGACGAACAGGAGGTTGGCCAGGATGAAGCCGATGGGCGCGCCGAGCTGCGGGAACGTCCCGAAGATGGCCCGCTTGCCCTCGGGGGCGTTCTCGGTGGCCAGCAGGGCCGCACCGCTCCACTCGCCGCCGAGAGCGAGGCCCTGGAGGAAGCGCAGCACCACGAGCAGCAGCGGGGCCAGGAACACCCAGCCGTCGGTCGTCGCCGCCGGGAGCAGGCCGATGAGGAAGGTCGCGATGCCCATGGTGAGCAGGGACGCCACGAGGGTGGCCTTGCGCCCGATCTTGTCGCCGAAGTGGCCGAAGACGACGGAGCCGAGGGGCCGGGCGACGAACGCGACGCCGAAGACGGCGAAGGAGCTGAGTAGCTGGTTCGCGGAGGTCTGGTTCGGGAAGAACAGGGCGGGGAACACCAGCACCGCGGCCGTGGCGTAGATGTAGAAGTCGTAGAACTCGATCGTCGTGCCGATGAGGCTGGCGAAGATCACCTTGCCCCGCGAGTTCAGCGGCTTGGTGGTTCCGCCGGCACTGGCGGACGTGGAGGAGGTCATAGGCGTTGGCTTTCTTGAAACGAGACGCAGCCGCAGGGGCCTGTGGCCACGGCAACACGGCGTCCGTGCAACAGATGAATGCCAATATCTGATCACCGGCGTCCACTAGGTGGATAAGTATGTCCACCATGTGGACAGCGGGAACCCGCCGCCCGGGGTCAGATGTGCACGTGGAGGCGGCGTGCCGCCTCGGAGATGGACCCCGTCAGCGACGGGTACACCGTGAACGTGTTGGCGACGTCGTCCACGTGCAGCTTCTTCGTCACCGCGAGCGCCAGCGGGAAGATGAGCTCGGATGCCCGCGGGCCGACGACGACGCCCCCGATGACGGTGCCGGAACCCTTCCGGGAGATCACCTTCACGAAGCCGTCCTTGACGTTCATCATCTTGGCCCGGGCGTTGGTGTGCAGGGAGAGCTTGACGACGTCCCCCTGGTACCGGCCGGACTCGATGTCCTCCTCCGTCACGCCGACGGTGGCGATCTCCGGGGAGGTGAAGATGTTCGAGGCGACCTGCTTGAGCTTGATCGGACTCACGGAGTCGCCCATCAGGTGGGCGATGGCGATCCGGCCCTGCATCGCGGCCACGGAGGCGAGCGCGAAGACCCCGGTGCAGTCCCCGGCGGCGTACACGTTGGGCGCCGTGGTGCGGGAGACGCCGTCCACGGTGATGTGCCCGGAGTCGCTGACGGCCACCCCGGCGTCCTCGAGGCCGATGCCGGCGGTGTTGGGGACGGCGCCGACGGCGACGAGGCAGTGGCTGCCCTCGACGGTCCGGCCGTCCGCCAGGCGCACGATCACGCCGTCGTCCGTGCGGTCCACCGCATCGGCCCGCGACTTGGACAGGACGGTCATGCCGCGGTCCTTGAACACGCTCTCCAGGACCTCGGCGGCGTCGGCGTCCTCACCCGGCAGCACGCGGTCGCGGCTGGAGATCAGGGTGACCTTGGAGCCGAGGCCGTTGTAGGCGCTGGCGAACTCCGCGCCGGTGACGCCCGATCCGACGACGATCAGGTGGTCGGGGATCTCCCGGAGGTTGTAGAGCTGCGTCCAGTTGAAGATGCGTTCGCCGTCGGGCATGGCGGTCGGCAGTTCGCGCGGCGTGGCACCGACCGCGAGGAGCACGGCGTCGGCCTCGACGATGCTCGTCCCGCCCTCCGAGGTGACCTCGAGCCGGTGGTTGTCGAGCAGCTTGCCGGTGCCGATGATCACGCGCACGCCGAGGCGTTCCAGGGTGGCCCGGATGTCGGAGGACTGCTCGACGGCGAGCTTGAGGAGCCGCTGGTTGACCTTGTCCAGATCTGCGTAGACCTTGCTGTCCTCGGAGAACCGGACGCCGAGCCCGCTCGCGTCCGTGAAGCGCGTCATGGTGTCCGCCGTCGCGATGAGGGTCTTGGACGGCACGACGTCCGTGAGGACCGCCGACCCGCCGAGTCCCTGGCGCTCCACGATGGTCACCTTCGCGCCGAGGGACGCCGCGACCAGCGCCGCCTCGTAGCCGCCGGGTCCGCCGCCCAGGATCGCCAGGCGCAATGAACTGAAATCGAGTTGGTTGGTCACCGTCCCATCATCGCGCATGCCACTGACGCGCGGGAAATAGGGGGTAAGTTGTAGCGGTGACTTCTGATCCCCTTGACCTGGCCCGCGACGCTGCCGGCCACATCGCACGAGCCACCGGCATCGACCGGCACGACACCGCCCTCGTCCTCGGATCGGGTTGGGGGGAGGCGGCCGAGCTGATCGGCGAGACCACGCACACCCTCGACGCCGCGGACATCCCCGGCTTCTCGGCGCCCGCCGTCGTCGGCCACACCGGCACCATCCGCTCGGTCCTCACGCCCGCCGGGAAGCGCGCGCTGGTTCTCGGGGCCCGCACGCACTTCTACGAGGGCAAGGGGGTGCGGGCCGTCGTGCACGGCGTCCGCACCGCGGCCGCGACGGGCGCGACGACGATGATCCTCACCAACGGGTGCGGGGGCCTGCAGGAGCACTGGCAGCCCGGCACCCCGGTGCTGATCAGCGACCACATCAACCTGACGGCCACCTCGCCGCTCGAGGGTGCGACGTTCGTGGACCTCACGGACCTCTACTCCCCGCGCCTGCGCGAGCTGGCCCGCAGCGTAGACCCCACCCTCGAGGAGGGCGTGTACGCGCAGTTCACAGGCCCCCACTACGAGACCCCCGCCGAGGTGCAGTACGCCAGGCGCATCGGCGCGGACCTCGTGGGCATGTCCACGGCGCTCGAGGCCATCGCGGCCCGGCACGCCGGCATGGAGGTCTTCGGCCTCTCCCTCGTGACGAACCTCGCGGCGGGGATCAGTCCCGTCCCGCTCAGCCACACCGAGGTCCTCGAGGCCGGCCAGGCGGCGGGCCCCCGCATCTCCCGCCTGCTCGCCGACATCGTCGCCGCGCTCTAGCCGCAACCCCGCAGCCCGCCCGCAGCCTCCCGGCCGCCCCTCCGTCCGCCGCCGACCCACGTAAGGGACCCGCATGACCACCCCCGCACTGGACACCCTCCTCGCCGCCGCTGACGCCTGGGCGGACGCCGACCCGGATCCGCGGACGGCGGAGGAGCTCGGGACGCTCACCGGGCAGGTGCGCGCCGGCGACACCGACGCGGAGCAGGAACTGCGGGACAGCTTCTCCGGTCCGCTCCTGTTCGGCACCGCGGGGCTGCGCGCGGCCCTCGGCGCGGGCCCCAACCGCATGAACCGCGTCGTGGTCCGCAGGGCCGCCGCCGGGGTCGCCGCCCACGCGCTGGACCTCGCCGCCGGTGCCTACACCCCGCGCGCCGTCGTCGGGTTCGACGCCCGCCACAACTCGCGCATCTTCGCCGAGGAGACCGCGGCCATCCTCACCGCCGCCGGCCTCGAGACGTTCCTCATGCCCCGTGAACTGCCGACGCCGGTGCTCGCCTACGCGATCCGCGCCCTCCGCTGCGAGGTGGGCATCATGGTCACCGCGAGCCACAACCCGCCGCAGGACAACGGGTACAAGGTCTACCTCGGTGGGCGCGCCGTCGAGGAGGACGCCCGCGGCGTCCAGATCGTGGCCCCGCACGACGCCGGGATCGCCGCCCACATCGCCGCGGTCCGGGACATCCCGCTCGCGGCCTCCGGCTGGACGATCCTCCCGGACTCCATCGAGGCCGACTACGTGGCGGCCGTCGCCGCCCTCGCCGATCCGGCCCTGACCGACCGCGACCTGAAGATCGTCCTCACGCCGCTGCACGGCGTCGGCGGCCGGACGGCCACGGCGGTCCTGGCGACCGCGGGTTTCGACGACGTCACCGCCGTCGAACGCCAGGCCGAGCCCGACCCCGACTTCCCCACCGTCGCGTTCCCCAATCCGGAGGAGCCCGGCGCCCTGGACCTCGCCCTCGAGACCGCGGCGCAGGTCGGCGCGGACCTCGTGATCGCGAACGACCCCGACGCCGACCGCGTGGCACTCGCGGCCCGCGAACCCGCGGGCACATGGCGCATGCTGCGCGGTGACGAGGTGGGCACGCTGCTCGGCCTGCACCTCGCGGCGCGCCTCGCCTCATCGACCGACACGGCCGCCGGCGCCCCGCGGCCCGCCGTCTTCGCGAACTCGATCGTCTCCTCCCGCCTGCTCGGCCGGATCGCGGCGGCCTCGGGCGTCGACCACCGGCAGACCCTCACCGGCTTCAAGTGGATCGCCCGCGTCCACGACCTCTCCTTCGGCTACGAGGAGGCCCTGGGCTACTGTGTGGCGCCCGAGCTCGTCCGGGACAAGGACGGCATGTCCGCCGGTCTGCTGCTCGCCGAACTCGCCGCCGCGACGAAGGCCGCCGGCCGCACCCTCTTCGACCTGCTCGACGACGCCTTCCTGGAACACGGCCTGCATGCCGCGGACCAGCTCTCGGTGCGCGTGGAGAGCCTCCCCCTGCTCGGGGACATGATGGGCCGGCTGCGGCAGGCCCCGCCGTCGTCCTTCGCCGGCTCCCCCGTGGCCGTGGCCGAGGACCTCGCCGAGGGCTCCGCGAACCTGCCGCCGACCGACGGCCTCCTCTATCTCACGCAGGACGGGACCCGGGTCATCATCCGGCCCAGCGGCACGGAACCGAAACTGAAGTGCTACCTCGAGGTGGTGGAGCCGGTCGGGTCCGCTGCCGGGCTCGGTGAGGCGAAGGAGGGCGCCCGCGTGCGCCTCGAGGCGGTCAAGCAGGACGTCGCCGCGGCCCTCGGCCTCTAGATCCCCACGGGAGTGGCGCACGACCGCTCAGCACGACATGGAAAGATGGGGAGCATGCCTAACGACGTATCCCTCGCCACGTTCATCGACCACACCCTCCTGAAGCCGGACGCCAGCCGTGAGCAGATCCTCACCGTGTGCCGCGAGGCCGTCGAGTACTCGTTCAAGTCGGTCTGCGTGAATCCGGTCTGGGTCAGTACCGTGCGCACGGCGGTGAAGGACACCGGTGTCCTCACCTGCTCCGTCGTCGGGTTCCCGCTCGGCGCCACCACCACCGAGAT
The DNA here is from genome assembly GCF_054511075.1 of Arthrobacter sp. TMS2-4. Taxonomy (NCBI): domain Bacteria; kingdom Bacillati; phylum Actinomycetota; class Actinomycetes; order Micrococcales; family Micrococcaceae; genus Arthrobacter; species Arthrobacter sp. TMS2-4. The sequence goes on along the minus strand of NZ_JBTNDI010000002.1, from coordinate 331,090 downwards.
CAAGGTCCTGGAGGCGCGCGGTGCCGTGGCCGACGGCGCCGACGAGATCGACATGGTCATCAACATCGCCGCGGCACGTGCCGGGGACCGCGACCTGCTGGTGCAGGACATCCTCGCGGTCGCGGACGCCGTCCACGAGCACGGCGCCATCCTCAAGGTCATCATCGAGACCTCCCTGCTCACCGACGAGCAGAAGGTCCTCGCCTGCGAGGCGGCCGTCGAGGCGGGCGCGGACTTCGTGAAGACGTCCACCGGCTTCAACGGCGGCGGCGCGACGGTCGAGGACGTCGCCCTGATGCGGAAGACCGTGGGCCCGGATCTCGGCGTGAAGGCCTCGGGAGGGGTACGGTCCCTCGAGGACGCGCGCGCCATGATCGACGCCGGGGCGACGCGTATCGGGGCGAGCTCGGGAGTCGCTATCGTTAAGGGTGAACAGGGCGCCGAAGGCTACTGACCACCAGGATGCCGGCCCGCGGCCCGAGCAGCACCAGATCCACCAGCACATCCAGCAGTAGACCCGGCACGCACGAACGCAGTCAAGGAGACCCAATGTCACACGAAGCCACCGCCGCGAAGCAGCCCTCCCACGCCGGCGAGGGCCACCTCGTCGAGAACATCGTGGTGTTCGCGGTCATCTTCGGCGCCTTCCTGCTGGGCATCTACCTGCTCAACTGGCTGACCCTGGAGACCGTCTGGCCGATGGCCGCCATCGTGATCATCTCGTTCCTCGCGTTCTTCATCCCCCAGGGCATCATGGGCCGCTCGGACACCGGTTACAACCTCGCCGAGGGCAAGCAGACGGACGAGAAGTCGACCTCCGCCGCCGTCAGCTCGTAACGACGACGACGAAGACGACGGCGCCCCAGCGCCGCCCGACGAACGCAGGAGGCCGTCCCCCGAAGAGGACGGCCTCCTGCGTTGGTCGGGCCGCTATGCGGTGAACACCGAATCGAGCACGTTCTTCGCCCAGTCCAGGATGTCGGCGTCCACGAGGTCGCGGCCGCCGATCCTCGCCGTCTTCGGCTTCGGGACCAGCACCGCGTTCAGTGCGGGCTTCACTGCGGCGCCCGGGTACATCCGCATCAGGCGCATCTGCTTGGACTCCGGCAGGTCCGCGGGCGCGAACTTGATGAAGTTACCCTGCAGCGCCACGTCCGTGAGGCCGAGGGCCCGGGCGGCCACCCGGAAGCGCGCCACGGAGATGAGGTTCTCCACGGCCGCGGGCGGCTCGCCGTAGCGGTCGTCGAGCTCGGCGACGACGGCGTCGATCGCCTCGTCCGTGACGGCGGAGGCGAGCTTCCGGTAGGCCTCGAGGCGGAGCCGCTCCCCCGGCACGTAGTCGTGCGGCAGGTGCGCGTTGATCGGCAGCTCGATCTTCATCTCCGCCGCCTTCTCCTCGGCCTCCCCGCGGAAGCTCGCGACGGCTTCGCCGACCAGCCGGATGTAGAGGTCGAACCCGACGCCCTGGATGTGCCCGGACTGCTCGCCGCCCAGCATGTTGCCTGCACCGCGGATCTCGAGGTCCTTCATGGCCAGCTGCATGCCCGCGCCCAGCTCGTTGTGGGACGCCACCGCCTTGAGGCGCTCGAGCGCGACCTCGCCGAGCGGCTTCTCCGACGGGTACAGGAAGTAGGCGTAGGCCCGCTCCCGCCCACGGCCCACCCGGCCGCGGAGCTGGTGGAGCTGGGACAGCCCGTAGGAGTCGGCACGGTCCACGATGAGGGTGTTCGCGTTTGAGATGTCCAGGCCCGTCTCGATGATCGTCGTGCAGACGAGGACGTCGAACCGCTTCTCCCAGAAGTCCACGATGATCTGCTCGAGCCGGGACTCCGTCATCTGGCCGTGCGCCACGGCTACGCGGGCCTCGGGCACGAGCTCCCTGAGCTGCGCGGCGGTGCGGTCGATCGACGAGACACGGTTGTGCACGAAGAACACCTGGCCCTCGCGCATCAGTTCCCGCCGGATGGCGGCCGAGGCCTGCTTGTGGGTGTAAGGGCCCACGTAGGTGAGGACCGGGTGGCGTTCCTCCGGCGGCGTGGCGAGCGTGGAGGTCTCGCGGATGCCGGTCAGTGACATCTCGAGCGTGCGCGGGATGGGCGTGGCGCTCATCGCGAGGACGTCCACGTTGGTGCGCATCTTCTTCAGCGCCTCCTTGTGTTCCACGCCGAAGCGCTGCTCCTCGTCCACGATCACGAGCCCGAGATCCTTGAACGCGATCTCCTTCGACAGCAGGCGGTGCGTGCCGATGACGACGTCGACCGCCCCCGAGGTGAGGCCCGCCGCCGTCTCCCGCGACTCCTTGGCCGTCTGGAACCGGGAGAGGGCGCGGACGCGGACCGGGAAGCCGGAGAACCGCTCGGAGAACGTCTCGAAGTGCTGCTGCACCAGCAGCGTGGTGGGGACGAGTACCGCCACCTGCTTGCCGTCCTGCACGGCCTTGAACGCGGCGCGGACCGCGATCTCCGTCTTGCCGTAGCCCACGTCGCCGGAGACGAGCCGGTCCATGGGGACCTCGCGCTCCATGTCCGCCTTGACCTCGTTGATGGTGGTCAGCTGGTCGGGGGTCTCGACGTACGGGAACGCCTCCTCGAGTTCACGCTGCCAGGGCGTGTCCGGGCCGAACGCGTAGCCCTTGGACGCCATGCGTGCGGAGTAGAGGCGGATGAGCTCGACGGCGATCTCCTTGACGGCCTTGCGGGCCTGGTTCTTGGTCTTGCTCCAGTCGGAGCCGCCCATCTTGCTCAGCACCGGGGCATCGCCGCCCACATAGCGTGTCACCTGGTCCAGCTGGTCGGTGGGCACGAAGAGGCGGTCGCCGGGGGCGCCGCGCTTGGACGGCGCGTACTCGAGCACGAGGTACTCGCGCGTGGTCCGGGTGGGTCCCGCCCCGGTGGAGCGCTGCAGCAGTTCGACGAACTTCGCGACGCCGTGCTGCTCGTGGACCACGAAGTCGCCCTCCTTGAGCTGCAGGGGGTCGACGGCGTTGCGGCGCCGCGAGGGCATCTTGCGCATGTCGCGCGTCCCCGAGGCGCTCGTGCGGCCGAGGAGGTCGGCCTCCGTGAGCAGGCCCAGCTTGAGGCCGTCCACCACGAAGCCGCGGCCGGCGCACGCCGTCGTGATCTCGATGATGCCCGGCTGCGGGGCGGCGTCGAGGGTGTCGACGCGGCTCGTGGGGATGTCGTTGTCGTGGAAGAGCTCCGCGAGGCGCTGCGCCGGTCCGGGGCCCTCCGTGGCGACGACGACGCGCCACTGGTCGCGGACGCGCCCGCCGATGAAGTCCATCATCTCGGCGACGTCGCCCTGGTAGCCGCGCGGCTCGCGGGCGTGCAGCGAGAAGCTGTCGACGTCGGCCAGTTCCTCGTCGGCCCCGAAGGACGTGATGCCCCACCAGGCCACCGCGTGGGCGAGCGCCGTGGACCGCGTGTCGGCGAGGGAGCGGAAGCTCGCCTCCTGCAGGTCGGCACCGAGGGCGCCGCCGAGGTCCAGCGGTGCGGCGCCGCCGTCGGACGCCGTCGACCACGCGGCCGCGAGGAATTCCTCGTTGGTCGCCGCGAGATCGTGCGCCCGGGTACGGACCTTCTCGGGTTCGAGGACGACGGCGATGGAGCCGGACGGCAGTTCGCCGAGGAACGGCACCATCGCGTCGACGAGCACGGGGGCCAGGGACTCCATGCCCTCGACGGCGATCCCGCCGGCGATCTTCTCCAGCATGGCCGCGGCGGCGGGCAGCTCGGCCTGCAGCTTCGCGGCCCGGGACATCACCGAGGGGGTGATGAGGATCTCCCGGCAGGGCGGGGCGTAGAGGGCGGTCGGCGGTTCGCCGGAGGTGAGGGAGCGCTGGTCGGCGACGGCGAACCAGCGCATCTGGTCCACCTCGTCGCCGAAGAAATCCACGCGGACGGGGTGGTCCTCGGTGGGCGGGAAGACATCGATGATGCCGCCGCGGACCGCGAACTCCCCGCGGTGCGTGACCATGTCCACGCGTGCGTACGCGGCGTCAGAGAGGGCCCGAACGACGTCGGAGAAGGCGATCTCGTCACCGACCTTCAGCGACACCGGTTCGAGGTCCCCGAGACCGGCGACGAGCGGCTGCACGACCGCGCGGATGGGCGCGGTGATGACCCGGACGGGGCTCCCCTCCGGGTGGGCGAGCCGGCGCAGCACCGACAGGCGCCGGCCCACGGTGTCGGAGCGCGGCGACAGCCGCTCGTGCGGGAGGGTCTCCCAGCTGGGGAACTCCTCGATGGCGCTCTCCGGCAGGTAGCTGCGCAGGGCCGCCGCGAGGTCCTCGGCCTCGCGGCCCGTCGCGGTGATCGCCAGGACCACCGGCACGGGGCTGCCCGCGTCGCCGGTGGCCGGGACGGCGTCGAGGCCGTCGGCCATCTCGGCGATCAGGGGCGCGCGCATCCCGGCGGGGGCGCCGATCTGCAGGTCCGCGCTGCGCTCGTCGACCGGGCGTGATGCGTTGGTCCGCACGCGGGCGTAGGACGCATCCTCGGCGAGCGCCGCGCGCAATCCGTTCAGGCTCATCTGGTGGGGCTCCTCGGGCGACGGTGAAGGACGGGTGAACGTGGCAGAACGGGGTGACGACAGCACGAAAGCCCGAAAACATGGCGCGTTCCCGGGGACGATGCCACACTACCAAGCCCCACCGACGCTCCCCGTGGCCTGTAATCGGCGGCACACCCGTGAGGGCCAGGCCGTAGGATTACCGGAGACCCCTGACCGTGCCGCGACGCGGCACCCACCCGCGCATCCTCCGGAGGAACCATGGCTTTGAACGCGTCCACCACGCTCCCCTACGACACCGGGACGGTGCTCGGCGTGCTCACGGACGCGGCCTTCGTCCGCCACATGAGCGAGTACGTCGGCGGGTCCCTCGAGTCCCTCGTCGTCGACGGCGACACCTCGGGCCCCTTCACCCTGACGGCTGTGCGCACCATGCCCAGCGACAAGCTCCCCGATATGGCCCGCAAGCTCGTCGGCGAGACCCTCTCCGTCACGCAGACGGAGCAGTGGAGCGCGCCGTCCGCGGACGGCTCACGGGAGGCGAAGCTCGAGATGACGGTCGCGGGCGTGCCGCTAAACGTCGCCGCCGTCCAGCGCCTGATCACCCAGGGCACGGACACCGTCGTCGACCTGCAGGGCACCGTCACCTCGACCATCCCGTTCCTCGGGAGCAAGATCGCCGGCGCCGCCGAGCCGATGATCGGCAAGGCGCTGAACGTCCAGGCCGTCGAGGCCCGGAAGTGGCTCGAGAACCGCTGACCGAAGGCCACGCGTCACGCTCCCTTCCCGCCGACCCGAAGGATCCCCGCACGCCATGCAGCTCCCCACACCCCTCGCCCTCATCCTGATCCTCGCCGGCGTCTGGACGCTCATCGTCTGGCCGCCGTTCCTGCGGCGCGTCCTCAAGGACCCGCGCGCCCGGGACGAGAACGGTGCCGCCACGCGATTCCTCACGGTGCACCTGATGCTCATCTCCACGTCGATGATCCTCGGCGCCGCGACCGCCGTCATCGGCGTACGCACGCTCGTCGCCTAGCGACCCCCACCGCAGCCACCCCCACCCAGGAGACCTGATGGCCCACGACGAGTCCCCGAAGGATCCCAAGGATCCCAAGAATCCGAAGAACCAGTCGGTGATCCTGCAGCGCTCCAGCTACCCCGAGTACCTGCGCATCACGGAGATCCTCCAGAAGGAGACCGTGGGCGGCATTCTCCTGCTGATCGCCGCGAGCCTCGCGATCATCTGGGCCAACTCCCCGTTCGCCGACTCCTACTTCGCGATCCGTGATTTCGAGTTCGGCTACGAGCCGTGGCACCTGAAGCTCTCCGTCGGTAAGTGGGCGTCGGACGGCCTCCTGGCGGTGTTCTTCTTCCTCGTCGGGCTGGAGCTCAAACGCGAGTTCGTGGCCGGCGACCTCCGGCAGATCAGCCGGGCGATCGTCCCCGTGGCCGCGGCCTTCGGCGGCGTCGTCGTGCCCGCGCTCATCTACGTGGCCGTCAACCTGTCCTCCCCGTCGACCCTGCGCGGCTGGGCCATCCCCACCGCGACGGACATCGCGTTCGCGCTCGCCGTGCTCGCGGTCATCAGCTCGCACCTGCCCGGGGCCCTGCGGGTCTTCCTGCTGACCCTCGCGGTGGTCGACGACCTCATCGCCATCGCGATCATCGCGTTCTTCTACTCCGAGGACGTCAGCTTCGTCTACCTGCTGTGGATGCTCCTGCCCCTCGGGCTGTTCGCGCTGCTCGCCCAGCGCCGACCCAAGTTCTTCGGCAGCACCACGCGCGGCCCCTGGCTCATCCTCCTCCCCCTCGGCTTCGCCACCTGGGCCCTCATGCATGCCTCCGGCGTCCATGCGACGGTTGCGGGCGTCCTACTCGGGTTCTGTGTCCCGGTGCTGCGCAAGCGCGACGGGAAGACCCTGCCGCCCCGCCCGAACAAGCCCGGCCTCGCCGAGGTCTTCGAGCACCGCTTCCGTCCGCTGTCCACGGGCTTCGCCGTCCCGGTCTTCGCCTTCTTCTCGGCCGGTGTGGCGATCGGAGGCGCCGCAGGGTTCCTGTCGGCGGTCACCGACCCGGTGTTCATCGGGATCGTGCTCGGCCTGGTCCTCGGCAAGCCCATCGGCGTCCTGCTGACCACGTTCATCGTGACCCGCACGACCCGGGCGAACCTCGACCCGGGGCTGAGCTGGTGGGACCTGCTCGGCGTCGGCATGCTCGCCGGCGTGGGCTTCACGGTTTCGCTGCTGGTGAACGATCTCAGCTTCGGCGCCGGTAGCAAGCACGACGACCACGCGAAGGTCGGCATCCTCGCCGCGTCCCTGCTGGCGGCGCTCCTCGCGAGCGTGGTGCTGCGTGCCCGCAACAGGTACTACCGGCGGATGGAGGAAGAGGAGAAGATCGACTCCGACGCGGACGGCATCCCGGACGTCTTCGAGGAGCGCGGCAACTAGGATCGGTCCATGACGGAGACCGGCCGGCCGCGAAGCAGTATCCGCGGCGCGGGGCCCGGAATACGACGCGCCCTCAGCCGGCGCCGCCGCATCATCCTCAGTGAACTCGCCCTCACCATCACGTTCACGCTCACGGTGGGACTGGGCCTCGCCCAGCGCGAAGCCCTGGATTCGACCGCCCTCTTCCTGGTCGGCTGGTTGCTGAACGTCGCGGTCCTGGTGCTGTGCTGCACCCTGCCGTGGTCCAGGATCGCCAGCCGCTGGGTCATCCTGATGCCCCTGCTGGACTTCATGGCCATCGGCCTGGCGCGGGCGGCGGCGGGCGAGGCGCTCTCCGGCGTCGGCCTGCTCGCGGCGTTCCCCGTGGTCTGGATCGCCGCCTCCCGGGTACGGACCGTCGTGGCCGTCGCCGTCACCGTCGTCGCCGCCCTGGCGATCATCTGGCTCCCGCTCCTCGCCCAGCCCGGACCGGTGACGCTCGATTCCCTGCTGGACCCGATCCTGCTGCCGATCATGCTCACCGGCCTCGCGTGGTTCGTCAGCGAACTGACGAAGGACAACCGGCGGCGCCAGGCAGCACTCCGGTCCTCCCAGACCGCCCTGGAGGAGAGCGTGGCGGCCGGGCGGGCACGCGAACGGCTGCTCGGGACGGTCCTGGACACCGTCAGCGTGGGCGTGCTCGCGGTGGACGCCGACGGCCACGACATCCTCATGAACGCCCGCCAGCGCGAAGGGCACGCCGTCGCGGCACCGCCGGGCAACGACAACCCCGCCGAGGCCGAGCTGCTGATCTTCGGCGAGGACCGGGTCACGCCCGTCCCGCCGGACCAGCGCCCCGTCCTCCGTGCGATCGGCGGCGAGGACCTCGACGGCGAACAGGTGTGGACCGGCACGGGACGGTCCCAGCGTGCCATGAGCATCTCCTCACGCTCCATGCACGACGACGACGGCGCGTTCGCCGGAACCGTCGTGTCCTTCAACGACGTCACCGAACTGCTGCGCGCCCTGCATGCGAAGGACGACTTCCTCTCCAACGTCTCCCACGAGTTCCGGACGCCCCTGACATCGATCCTCGGCTACCTCGAGCTCGGCCTCGAACGGGGCGACGACCTGCCGGAGGGCGTGGCCGGCTTCCTCCAGGTGGCGCGGCGCAACGCCCTGCGCCTGGAGCGGCTCGTCGAGGACCTGCTGGCGATCAACGCGGGCACGTTCGAGGTGCATCCCGTGCCCACGGACGTCGGCCGGATCCTGGCGGAGGCGTCGTCGTCGAGCGCCGTCCGGGCCGGCCGCGCGGGGGTCGGGCTGACGAACCACGCGCCGCCGAGTCTGCAGGCCGTGGCCGACCCGCTGCGGCTCGCGCAGGCCGTCGACAACCTGCTCAGCAACGCGATCAAGTACACCCGCACCGGCGGCAGCGTCACGCTGGACGCCGCGCTCGACGACGACGGCCTGACCGTCCGCGTGGAGGACACCGGGATCGGCATCGACGCCGAGGAACTGCATCAGGTCTTCGACCGCTTCTTCCGGTCCTCGTCGGTGCGTTCCTCCACCGTGCAGGGGGTGGGGTTGGGGCTGCTGATCACCAAGAGCATCGTCAGCGAGCACGGCGGGTCCATCTCCGTGACGAGCGAGCCGGGCGTGGGGTCCTGCTTCAGCATGTGCATCCCGCAGCCGGTGCGCTGACCGGGCGGCGGCGCAGGCTGACCTGTCAGGCGTTGGCCGCCAGCAGTGACTCCTCGAGGGCCACCCATGCGAGCATGGCGCACTTCACCCGGGCCGGGAAGCGGGAGACACCGGAGAACGCGGCGGCGTCGCCGAGCACCTCCTCGTCCGCCTCGATCCTGCCGCGCGAGCGCATTACCTCACGGAAGCTGTCCACGAGTGCGATCACCTCGTCCCGCGGCAGACCCTGCACCAGGTCGGTGAGCACGGAGGCCGACGCCATGGAGATGGCGCACCCGGCGCCGTCCCAGCTCACGGAGGTCACGGCGCCGTCGGCCAGGCCCGCACGGAGGGTGATCTCGTCACCGCACACCGGGTTGAGCTGGTGGGATTCGCCCGCGCGGCCCGCGCCGTCGTACTCCCGCAACGGTGAGCCGTGTCGCGCCCTGGCGTGGTCGAGGATGATCTGCTGGTACAGCTGTTCGAGGCCCGTGCTCATCGGTGTGCTCCAAAGAAGGGACGGACCAGCGCGACGGCGTCCAGGAACGCGTCCACCTCGTCCGTCGTCGTGTACAGGTAGGTGCTCGCGCGGGTGGTCGCGGTGAGCCCGAGGCGGCGGTGCAGCGGCTGCGCGCAGTGGTGGCCCACGCGCACGGCGATGCCCTTGTCGTCGAGGAACTGCCCTACGTCGTGGGCGTGCACGCCGTCGACGTCGAAGGATGCCAGCCCGATGCGCGGGACGCCGGCGTCCGGCCCGAGGACGCGGATGCCCTCGATGGCCCCGAGTCCCCGCACCAGGCGCTCCCCGAGCGTCGCCTCCCAGTCCTCGATGCGCTGCATGCCGGTCTCGGCGAGGTAGTTCGCGGCGACGCCGAGGGCGATCGCCTGGGAGATGCGCTGCGTGCCGGCCTCGAAGCGGTTCGGGGAGGACAGGTACTCCGCCCGCTCCATGGTCACGGTGGTGATCATCGAGCCGCCCGTCAGGAAGGGCGGCATGGCGTTGAGCAGCTCCCTGCGCCCGTAGAGGGCGCCGATGCCGGTGGGCCCGAGCATCTTGTGGCCGGAGAACACGAGGAAATCGACGTCCAGGGCCTTCACGTCGACGGGCAGGTGCGGCACGGACTGGCAGGCGTCCAGCAGGGTGAGGGCTCCGACGCCCTGCGCGAGCCGTACGAGGTCGGCCACCGGGTTGATGGTGCCGAGGACGTTCGAGGCGTGGGAGAAGGCCACGACCTTCGTGGCCGACGTGATGACGGCTGCAGCGTCCTCGAGGCGCAGGGTGCCGTCGTCGGCGACGGGGATGAAGCGGAGTTCGGCGCCCGTGCGCGCCGCGAGTTCCTGCCAGGGGATCAGGTTGGCGTGGTGTTCCATCTCCGTGACGACGATGCGGTCCCCGGGGCCGAGGGCGAAGCGACGTGCGGCCTCTTCCCCGCGTCCGAGGCTCGCGTTGGACATCGCGTAGGCGACGAGGTTGATGCCCTCGGTGGCGTTGGAGGTCCAGACCAGTTCGTCGGTGCGTGCGCCGATGAACCGGGCGACGGCGGCGCGGGCGTCCTCGTAGGCATCGGTGGCGTCGACCGCGAGCGTATGGGATCCGCGGTGCACGGCTGCGTTGCGCTGCTCGTAGAACTCCTGCTCCGCCTCCATCACGCTCACCGGGTTCTGGGAGGTGGCGCCGGAGTCGAGGTAGACGAGCGGCTTGCCGTCGACCTCGGTGCCGAGGATCGGGAAGTCGTTGCGGATGCGGTGCACCTCGGCGTCGGTCAGCCCGGCATCGGACGGGGTGAGCGTGACGGGTGTGTCGACCACGGGCACTTCGGACTCCTCGGATCAGCAGCAGGCCCCGCGCCAATTACGCAAGGCTTCTCTGCTCTAATCGTGCCACTCCGGGCGCCGCGGGGCACCCCAGCACTGCCTAAGTCGGCCGTCAGGTCTTCGCCGGGTTCAGCAGCGGCGGGTGGAGGGTCCCCGCGGACCGTCGACGGTAGACCACCTTCGCGTGGAACAGGTAGCGAACCACGAAGGCGGCCGCAAGCGTGCCCGCCTGGGCGACCACGCTGTTGAGCAGGAGGACCTCGACGAGCAGCAGGAGGAACGGCATGCGCAGCAGCGCCTCGGTGGTGTTGAACCCGACGGACTGGACGAACCGGTGACGCAGCATCTGCGCGGATCGCGTGTCCTCGGCGAAGACCAGCTTCTCCTGCAGCGCGAAATTGGACAGGATCGTCAGCCCCGCGGCGGCGAGCGCCGCGGTGACGTAGTGGGCGCCGAACGCGACCAGTGCCGTCATGATCAGCAGGTTCAGGACCGTCCCGGCGCCGCCCACCGCGGCATAGAGCCCGGCCCGGCCGACCCGCAGTTCCGCGAGGCGCCGCAGGGCGCGCAGGTCCTCCGGGAGCGCGCCCGGCCGCACGGCGGCGTGCCGTCCGGTCCGGTGCTGAACCTCCCCGACCCGGCCCCTGACCGGGCGTCGCAGCAGGATCTCCAACTGGAGGCCGGAGTTCCTCGGCGGCAGAACACCCACGCCGAGGGCGCTGCGGCGGAGCGCGAAGAAACCCGACGTAGGGTCGGTGCAGCCTGCCAATCGCTCAGGGAACAGCGTGCGCGCGAGGCGGGAGACGCCCCGCTGGGGGGCGCCGACCGACCGCCCGTCCGGTCCCGGCGTCCCACCGGTGCGGGCGACGACGACGAGGTCGACGTCGCCGTCGTCGAGCCGTGCGACGAGCGCCGGGATCAGCTCGGGTCGGCACTCCGGCCCGCCCTCGAGCACGACACAGTAGGTGGACTGGCTCGCCACGAGCGCATCGGTCATGGCGCCTTCGACGAGGCGCACCGGCAGCACCGCGGCGAGGTCGGCGTCGTCGATCCCGGTGGGCGCGCCCCCCTGCGGGTCACGGACAAGGATGACCTCGGCATCCATGCCGGCGCACGCGGAACCGATCCGCCGCACATCCTCCCGCGTCGGCGCGGCGGCCGGAACGATGATCGAGACGCTCACGATCAGTCCCCCTTCGGTACGTTCGGGGGCACGTCCACGCGGTTGACGGTCCATTCCCCGAAGGTCGCGACGGGCTCGGAGTACTGAAGCGCCTTGCCGGTGCGGGTCAGGCCGAGGTTCTCGATGTTGTCGAGCACCACCGGCCCCACGATGACGTAGTCCACCGCCTGCCATCCCTCGGGGTGCACCGCGTCGAACCGCTCGTCGAGGTCGGGCTTCTCGATCGCGATCATCGTCCACGGATCGTCCCAGCCGCTCGAGTTGAGGTCGTACCACATCGAGTACGGGGCCAGGACCACGCTCTCCCTGTCCACGTTCGCCCTGACCCACTCGACGGTCTTCAACCAGTCCGTGTTCGCCTGCGCGGTCAGCAGCACCCGGTCCTGCTGCAGCCACTGCGGCATCGACATGAGAGACAGGGAGGCGGCCAGGACGACGACGAAGGCGGCCCGGACCGGGATGCGCAGGTGGTCATTGTGCAGCCACAGCCTCTCGGTCCCGGACCACGCCACGTCGACGGCGATACCCAGTGCGAGGGCGAGGAACGGGATGACGGCGATGATGTACATCGCGGGCAGGTACCCCTGCCCCAGGACGATCGGCAGCGTGAACACGAAGATCGCGAGGGACACCCACTGGGCGTTGCGTCGGATGAGGCACACGGCGGCCGCGAGGAGGCCGGCGGCGATGAGGTACTTGTCGAAGTAGAGCCATCCGATCAGGAGCTCGGACCGGCTGGAGCCGGGCTCGAAGATCGTGCCGGAACCGGAACGCTCGAGGAACTGGTAGGCGAGAGCGTCCTGCAGGGAGACATGGTCCTCCCCGGCGATGAGTTCATTGCGCAGAAGCGCCGCAAGCGGGTAGAAAGCCAGGAGTAGTCCGCCGACGGCGAGGAATCCGACGACGGAGAATGCCCGGTTGCTCCACCGCGGACGGTTGACGATGGCGAGCAGCAGTGCTGGGCCGAAGATCGCGAGGGTCTCCTTCGAGAGAACCGCGACCGCGAAGCAGGCACCGGCGAGGACATGGTCCCGCAGGGAGTGCCGGGTACTCAGGGCCAGATAGAAGGCGAGCAGCAGCCACGGGACCCCCACGTTGTCGAGGTAGACCTGCCGGCCGAGGACCAGGGACAGCGGGGACAGAATGAAGACGATCGCCGTGAGGGCCGCGAAGGGTGTCCGCACTCGCAGGCGCCGAGCCAGCATGTAGAGCAGCATGGCGCTGGCGACGAAGAACACCGAGATGACGTATCGGGTACCCCCGATGGCCGTCCCGTCTCCGAGGTTCAGCGTCACCGGGATCCAGTTGAGCGCCGCGATCTGGATCCAACCCAGTGGCGGGTGGTCGTACCAGTACGTGTAGGGAGCCAGCTCGCCCTCGTGGACCGAGAACGCCTGCGCCGTGTACGTCCCCTCGTCGTCCTGGTAGCTCGGAGCCCCGTTCAGGTTCCAGAGGCTGAGGATGACGGCGGCGACCAGCAGGCCGATCATCGTGAAGCGGTCGGCCGGGCTCAGGCGGGTCAGGTCGAACGGTTGGTCCCTGGTCAGGGGTGCCACGTGGGCGGCCCTGGTCTTCGGTCGCGGCGTCGGGATCCGCAGCGGTGATTTCAGTTCGAGCAGGGACATCGAGACCTCCTGGGTGCAAGTGCGGCCGACAGGACCGTTGAGAGCCTGGTCAAGGGACTGGGACGAGGGTGGAGCGGTCTAGGTGCGCGCCGGAGCGACCGCCACGGTATCGACATCGACAGCCTCGACGACGTCGATGTAGGACAGGTGCGAGCCTGCGTGGCTGGTCTTCTCCCAGCGAAAGTCCCTGCGCTGAAATTTCAGGAGGGCACGGAGCGCAGAGAATGCCAGGATCATCTGGTAGAACGGCGTTCCGAGGACGAGCCTGGCGTAGTCGTACGCGGACAGCTCGAAACGGTGGTCCCGGCCGAATTCACGCAGCATGCAGAGGTCGAAGGCGATCGTGGCGAGGGTGGGGATGAGTGGGAGGAAGGCGATCAGCGTCACCAGCAGGGGGAAGTCCCCCCAGACCGCGGCAATGATCGCGAGGGGGATGCACACGCCGGCGAAGGCCATGAAGTGCTGCTGCATCAGCGTCCACCAGGCGATGGTGCGCATCCGCCGGGTTGGAAGAGCTCTCCAGTCACCCTTGGCGAAGACCTGCATGAAGCCCAGCGACCACCGCGTGCGCTGACGGACCAGGGTCGCGATCGAGTCGGGGGTTTCCTCCCGTGTCACCAGTTCCGGGGAGTATGCCACGATGATTCGCCGGTGGAGGGTGGAGAGGCGGACACCGAGATCGCAGTCCTCGGCCAGGCATGCGCTGTCCCAGCCGCCCACCGTCTGCAGCAGTTCACGCCTGATGAACACAGTATTGCCGCCCAGCGGGATGAAGCCCTGGCGGGAGTGGGCGTGGAGGCGGGAGCGGAACCAGGTGAAGTATTCGAGGCAGTTCCTCAGCGAATACCAGGTGTCGCGGTAGTTGATGAGCTGCACGGCCCCCTGAACCACGTCCGCGTTGCGCCGGGTGAAGACGCTGTCGATGTGCGCCAGCAACTCCTTCGCTGCGATCGATTCGGCGTCGAAGACACCCACGACGTCGTTACGGCACATCGCCAGTGCCCCGTTGAGCTGCCGCGGCTTGTTCTTGGTCTCATTCCTGTCCAGCGCTACCCTCACGAGCCCGGGGTATTCGTTCGCCAGCCGGTAGGCAGTCCCCATGGTCTCCGGGTCGTCATGCCCCACCGAGATGATGATCTCCTTGCGCGAGTGCGTCTGCGCCAGCAGCGCAGCGAGCGTGGCCCGCATGACGTCCTCACGCTCGTTCCGGCAGGGCATGATCAGCGAAAAGGAGAGCGTCTCCGTCTCAAGCAGACCCGTGTAGGACGTGCGGACCTGGGTTTTCGGGTCCCACCATGCGTAGGTGTTGAGGTAGAGCGTGGAGGAGGCGATGGCGAACAGCACCAACGCCACGACGACGACGAGGGCGCATCCGAGCAGGTAAAAGGTCATGGTTGTCCCCTGGGTGTTGTGCGGAAGCGGTTTCGGCGGCCGGTCAGTCGCCGGCCCCGCAAGCTGTGCCGTCGGCGTTGGTGTCGAGCGATTGCGGGTCTACGGCCGGCTGACGCACCGTCAACCCGTCGGCGAAGAACAGCCGAACTTCATCGCAGGACCAGGGGTGCGGCATGGAGCGCGGGTCAAGGCCGCTCTCCTTCATCTGCTGTGCGTGGGCGGCCTGGCTGGGCGGCACCACCGGGAGACACTGCCCGTCCGCGCCGTACTCCGCCAGGCACCCGCCGAGGGCTGGTCCGTTTGGTCCCTTGACCGTCGGTGGGCTGACGGGCCCCCGTGGCGCGAGGCCGGCGGAGCGGTCCTTACCTGCGCCTGCACCCGCCTGGCCCCGGCCGGGTTCGGCGCCCGCTTCTGCGAGCGACTTCTCCTTCCGAGCGCCGGGAACCGCCTGCTCGGCGGGAGTCGGGGGCGCAAGCTTGTCTCCGGGCTTCCCGGCTCCTGTGTTCTTCACCGCAGCGACAGCCGGTGGGACTGCTTGGTTCCCGGCCCCGGGCTGGTCCCCCGGTGCAGGTCGATTCCCCACGGCAGGCTGGTTGCCCGGCGCTGGCGCCTTCGACTCGGCGGGAGGCGGAGCAGCTTGGACGTCACCGGTCGGAGCGTTTGCGGGCGGGACTGCATGGGAACCCGCATGAGCCGGAGCCTGGGCCGACTGCGGGCCCGCGACCGCAGCAGCTGGTCTTGCCCCCGAGGAGGACGACGTCGGTTCGGCTGTTCGCGCCTGCACGGTGTCGACGGCGGCGAACCCACCCCAGAGGAGCGTGCCCACGGTGGCCATGCCCGCCACGCTGAGCGTGACCGCCCAGCGCCGCGGCCTCCGCGTCCCGCTGACCGCGCTTCCTGTGGTGCGGCGGGATGGTCCTGGTTGCGATACGGGATTCATGAGATCCACACCCACTTGGCGATACTAGGGACACCCTTGGTGTCGAGGACGGAGAGCATGTACGGGCCGGGAGGAAGCAGGTTCCGATTGGCCGGAACCACCGCGTTACGCGTCCCGCCGGTCCCTGTGATCGGCAGATCCACGAGACGGGCGTTGGTGTCCGTCTGGTGCGTGGCCGACATCGGCGAGATCAGTGACGCGGACGCTACGTCGCCCGTGACGGTGAGCTGCAACGTCTGCCCGTAGGTCGCCCTCGTCGAGGTCGCGACGGTGGGCGGCGTGCCCTTGTAGAGGTAGGAGGGGCTATAGACGGAGATCCTCAGCTCGAAGGAGTTGTCCGCCGGGTTGGACCCCATCACCGCCACCTTGCCGTTGGGTAGCAGGATCGCCGTCGAATGGTAGTTGCGCCCCACGGGGTCCGCGCCGATCGACCGCCAGGTGTTGGTGCCCGGGGTGTAGATGGCGGCCGTGTTCACGTTGCCGGCCCGGTTGTACTGGGCGCCGTTGGCTGCGAGTACCGTCCGGTCGGGGAGGTTGACAAGGTTGACGTAGGTCTTTCCCGGTCCTGGCAGGTCCGGCCCGGGCACATACGCCGGCGCGGGCTTCTTGAAGTCGATGATGTCCACCAGGTTGATTCCGGGAGCCCCACCATCGGTGTTGCCGCCGCCGACGATCATCAGCTTCTGGTCCTGCGCCGGGCCGATGAAGACGGAGCCGGCCTGGTCGCGCATGTCCTTCTGCCGGAGACCCGGCACGTCCCAGATCTTCGCGGTCGCCCAGTCGTAGACGCTGGAGCCGGTTCCCGGCAGCCCGTTACCGAAGGTGTGCGCCCCGCTGTAGAACATTTTGCCGTCGTCCAGGAGGAACATGTGCGGGTAGGTCCCCCAGAAGCTCCAGGTCTGCGGCACCTGGTTCGACGGGAGCCAGCTCATGGTCTTCGTCGAGAACATCTCCGTGAGGACCGTCCCCTCGGCCTTCTCGTCCAGGCCACCTGCCGCCCAGACGTCGCCGTTGCCGAGCTTGGTGAGGGACGGGTACCAGTGGGCGCCGGCCATGTCGCTCGTCGGGTGGAAGGTGTCGGTGGCGGGGTCGAAGTAGTAGCTCTTCTTGGATCCCTTGAAGGTGTTCGGCCCCTGGTCCGCCGTCGGGAAGGCTTGGGTCCCACCGGAGAGCAATACTTTGCCGTCCGGCAGTGTGACGTGCCCGGCGCAGAACATGTCGTACGGGACCGGCACCTCCTTGAAGACGTTGGTCTCCGGGGTCCAGACCACGGCCCGGAAGGAACCAGCAGCGAATTGTTGCCCGTCATTCCCAGATCCTGCGACGAGCAGCACCCGGCCGTCGCTGAGGAGGGTGTTGTGGATCGCTCGAATAGGTAGCTGCGCGCCCTGCACGGCCCAGGTCCCCACGGATTCGGGTGTACCGGCGGGTGCCGGAGCCTCGACCGTGACGGCCCTGGCGGAGTAGTTGGTGGTGTTGAGCGTGCCGTTGCCGGCCACCGAGAGCCCGAAGGCGATCCGGTCCACGCCGGCGGGTATCGCCGGGGTCCGCGCCGTCGCTGCCGTCCAGACCCCCGAGGCCGGGACTGCCTTCAGGTCCGTCCAGTACTGCCAGCCAGCCGCGGTGTGGGAGAACACGCTGAGGCCGTGCTGGCCCGTCCCGCTGCTCTTGTAGTCGACGGAGAGGTCGTACTGGGTGCCCGGCGTCACTGCCGGTGCGCATCCGGCGGCCTCCGAAGTCAAAAGTTTCGCATCACCGGAGACGTAGTTCGAGATCGACAATTGGAATGACCGTGTTCCCGCGACGGAATTCGCGGGGACATCCGCGGAAAGAGTCTGGGCGACATTCCTGGTCCCCCATCCCCCGACCT
Organism: Arthrobacter sp. TMS2-4; assembly: GCF_054511075.1. Lineage (NCBI taxonomy): Bacteria > Bacillati > Actinomycetota > Actinomycetes > Micrococcales > Micrococcaceae > Arthrobacter > Arthrobacter sp. TMS2-4. The sequence continues at coordinate 313,644 of NZ_JBTNDI010000002.1, read as the reverse complement.
GGAAGCAGGAGGGCACAGGTGTCCCCTGGGACAAATTCCCGTTCACGATCAATTGCCCGGGTGGCGGCGCGGGAACGGCTTGTACGGGCGAGAGCGAGTAGTCGTCCGTGACGAGCGTCCCGTTCGTGTTCAGGGAGAGCCCGAAGATGATCTGGTCGGTCCCGGCGGGGATGACGGGCGTCACCGCGGTCGCTGCAGTCCATCCTGCGGCGGCCGGCACGCGCTTGACGTCACCCCAGTAGCTCCATCCCTGCGCGGTGTGGCGGAACATGGTCAGGGTCACCGGCGTCGTGGACTTGTACCAGACCTCCATGTCGTACGTGGCGCCGGCCGTGACCTTGGGTGCGCATGCCGCCGTCTCCGTCTGCAGGAGCTTGCGGTCGCCCTGCACATAGCCGGTCGTCGTGACCTCGACGGCTCTTCCGCCGGTCCGACCGGCCTGGAATGCCCAGACCCCTTGCGTGCCCCAGCCCGAGCGCGAGAAGCACGTGGGTGTGCCCGTCCCTTCCTCAAGGGAAGGATTGACGACGAGGTTCCCCGGGGCAGCCTCGGCGGACAGGTCCAGTGATGGCGATGCGACCAGCAGGCACGCGACGAGCGTGAGGATGGAAGCGAAAGGGAGAAGTATTCTCGGGACGGTTCTCATGCTGGCCACGACCCCAGCTTCGAAGAATCCCGAGAATTACCCGGCGCGACGGGACGATGCAGTGAATGAATGGCAGTAGAAATCATTGGAACCCCAGGCATCCGGAATACGAATTGCGATTCCTCGAAGCCTAGGTAAGCACGCTCGGGTAAGAACGAGTACTCCCTACTGCACTTGCCGGCGCGGGCACCGCGAAGTCTACTCCCCTAATTCCGGATAGCTACGTGAAGACCATGGCGGCGACACTCGGGCTACCTGGTCCCGCCGCCCGCGCTGCTACAGCCTGGGGCCTGGCTGCTGCAGGACCTCCCGGCGGGTGATGCCCAGCTTCGCGAAGATGCGGTAGAGGTGTCCCTCGACGGTGCGCGTCGAGATCCCCCGGATCTCGGCGATCTCCCGGTTGGTGTGCCCCTCGGCGACCAGCTTGACGATCACCTGCTCCCCGCGCGTCAGCAGGGCCTCGTGGGCCGGCTCCATGGTGCTGCCGCCGGGCACTGCACGGAGTTCGGTGCGCAGGGCCGCGAGCTGCCGGTCGATGCCACGTGCCACCGCGCCGGTCGGCCCCACGAGTGAGGCCTCCTCCAGGCACCGGACGGCGAGGGGCAGGTAGCCCCGCTGCCGGGCCGCCTCGCTCTCGACGACGAGCGCGTCGCGGTCGCCGTCGGCGGCTGCAGCGGCGAACCGGTGGAGGCAGCTGCCCGGCTCGCCGTCGAACGTCCGTGTCACCGCGGCGAGGGGACCCAGCGCCGTCCTGTCCCCCAGCGCCGCAGCGTGGTCGAGGGCCGTGGCGGCCACCAGGAGCGAGCGCCGGCCCTCGGCCCGGGTGGCGACCGACCGGAGACGCCGGACGGCGTCCTCCCCGCCCAGGTGCCCTTCCGCGGCCACCACGTGGGCGTCGCCCATGCGGCGCGCGACGGCGTCGGACCGGTTCGTCAGTGGCCCGTGGGCGTCGATCAAGGCCCGGGCACTCGCCGCGTCGCCGGCGCGCGCACAGGCGTAGGCCGCGGCACCGCAGACCCAGTCGAAGAGGTGCAGGCCGTCGTCGTCGCGGAGGGCCTCGACCACCAGGAGCAGCTGCTCGCGCGCATCGCTGAAGCGGCCGGCCTGCAGGCTCCTGCTGCCGTCGACGAGGTCGAGCCAGCCGCTGAGGCGGAAGGAACCCTCGCCCGTCGGCGGGTAGCACCGGTGGAAGCGGTCGCGGGCCAGGTCCCAGGCGCCGGCGCCGATGAGGGACAGCAGGTGCTCCCCGGACACGGCGTCGCGGTAGGTCAGGAGGTGCTCGGGCTCCTCCTCGAGGACCGGCCAGGCCTCCTCGAGGACGCTGCTCGCCGCGTGGGGCCGCCCGGACCGGGTCAGGGCGTGCGCGAGGAGGATGCGGTGGCCCAGCCGCACCTCGCCCGGCAGGCCCGGATCCACCGGGGCGTCCTCCAGCCCCTGCGCTCCGCGCAGGTCCCCACCCAGGATCCCGACGGCGGTGCGGAGCAGGCGGACGGCGGCGCCGGCGGCCCCCTTGACCTGGGGGTCGCCGTCGCGGCGCCCGGCCTCGGCCTCCAGCAGGCCTGCCCAGCGCTCGACGTCGGTGTGCAGCGCGCGCTCGTCCTTCGGCAGGTGCCGGTCCAGCTGCACGGAGAGGGCGGCCGCGTCCCGTGCAACAGCGGGGTCCTCTCCCGACCGCAGCGCCTCGTCGAGCAGCACCCGGGCGAACCGCGGGTTCCCGCCGGTAGCCTGCGCCCACGCCGTCTCGAGCAGGGACGACGGCGAGGGAGCGGGCTCCTGCACCGCCGCGAGCGCGTCCAGCGCCCGGTACGGGTCATGGAGCCGGTTGGCGACCCGCGCCGACCGCAGCAGGACGGCGTCCGCGACCGGCACGGGCGCCCGGAGGGCCGAGGCCGGCCAGGCGGCGAGCGAGTCCGCGTCCAGGGGCGGGTGGGGCAGCGCGGCATGCCCGGTCCCGGCACGCTCCAGGGCTCGGGCTGCGGGGAGGCTCGCGCGCAGCGCTTCGGCGTGCAGGGGGTGCCGGAGGGAGACGTGCTGCCCGTTCTGGGAGTCGATTTCGATCAGCCGCTCCTGCGCCAGCCGTGCCGGCACCCCGCGCTCGACGGCGGCTTCGAGGGAGGCCAGCGGGATCCGCTCCTCGACGGCGACGGCCTCGAGGGCATCGAGCTCCGCGCGGCTGCGCTCGCCCAGCCCGTGGAGCAGGAGTTCCGTCAGCGGCGCACCGACGGCGGGGCGGGGTCCCCGGGAGCGCCACACACCGTTCCTGGCAACGAGATAGCCCTGCGTCCGGTACTGCTCGAGGAGCATGGTCAGCAGGAGCGGGTTCCCCCGTGTGGTCTCGGCGAGCAGGCGGGCGGTGCCGGTGAGGATCGGGCCGCCGAGTACCTCCGCGCACAGCTCCCGGACGTCGGGGAGGGTGAGCGGCTCCACGGCGTGATGCGCCAGCAGGCCGTCCTTCGCGGCGCGGTCGAACTCGCCCGCGGGGCCCGGCGCGTGGCGCGCGGTGGCGAGGATCTTCACCTTGCGGGCGGTGGCCAGCTGCATGATGAGCAGTGCGGACTCGTTGTCCAGGGTGTGGGCGTCGTCGACGAGGATGACGGGCGGGGCCTGGGCCCTCATCCCCGGTGTGACGTGCCGCAGGAAGTGGCGGAGGACGGCGGAGGCGGACGCGGTGTCGTCCGGTGCGAGCCCCACGAGGTACCGGGACAGCGCCCCGTAGGGGATGGTGCGGAGACCGGTCCCGCCGCGCACGGGGATGACCCGGACGGCGTCCGGGAGCTGGTGCGAGACCTGGCGCGTGATCGCGGTCTTGCCGATGCCCGCCTCTCCCACGAGCAGGACGCCCACGGCATCGCACGCCGTCAGCCCGTCGAGCACCGTCCTGACGAGTCCGGTCCTCCCGTTCAGCATCTGCGGCCCCTCTCCGGCGTCCATCAGCGCTTCCCGAACACGGAGCGGAGCTGCTTGCGGTTGTGCACGCCCAGTTTCGACATGGCCCGGTGCACGTAGCCCTCCGCGGTGCGGATGGATAGATGCTCCGAGGCGGCGATGTCCTTGTTCGAGGCGCCGCGCGCCACCATCCTGGCCACGGCGCGCTCGCGCTCCGTCAGGGCCTGGCGGGTCAGGGACCGCCGCCGTTCCACGGAGGTTTGCCGAAGGATCTGCTCCGCGCGGACGAAGATCAGGGGATCGTCCTCGGGCGCGCGCAGCTGGACGGCGAGCAGCGAGGAGGAACCGGCGAGATCGTGGTGTCCGGCGGTGAGGGCCGCCTCGGAGGCCTCCAGCAGCAGTGCCGCATCCTGGGAGAGGACGCCTTTGCTGAAGAGCCGGGACAGGTGCCCGAGCGGACCGGTGACCTCGCCCGAGCACACCAGCAGCCGGTGGGCCACCGAGGCCTCCCCGAGCCGCACGGCCTGCAGGAGGTAGATGAGCTCGAGGCCCCTGCTGCCGAGGGCCCGCTCGTGGTCCGCGGCGCGCAGCATCGCCTGCGCCGCGCTCCCCTGGTCCTCGAGCAGGGACGCCGTCAGGTCGCTGAAGTAGTCGACGAACCGCCCCGCGAGCCAGCTGGTGGTCCGGCCCTGCCGCCCGTCATCGAGGTAGCCCCGCGCGCGCTCGTCCTGGCCGTCCAGCGCGTAGGCGTAGGCCGCGGCGGCCGCGGCGGCGGGCAGCATCCCCGAGCGGTCCTCCAGTCCCAGCTCCGCCAGAGCCGGCAGGAGCAGCCGCAGTGCCTCCCGGCTGCGGCCCGCCCCGGCGAGCAGGATACCCGCCAGGCTCTCCGCCCATACCTCGTCCTGCGCGTCGTGGCGGGAGGACGAGACGCCGCGGAGGCGCCGGACCACCTCGTCGAAGCGGCCCGCCAGGGCGAGGGCCAGGAGGGCGCTCTGGTGCGCTTCCTGCCGGTCGCGGGGGAAACCGGCGTGCGGGGTCAGGGCCAGTGACTCCGCGAGCACGTCGACGCGCTCCTGCTGTCCGGTCGCGGCGAGGGCGATCATGAGCAGGCCCTTCGCCCGGATCGACGTCGACGAGGCGTCGAGGATGGAGGGGATCAGTCCGGAGGCGTCGCGGATGACGTTGCGGTAGCGGCCGGCCATGAGGCTCGACTCGACGCGCAGGAGGGCCAGCTCGTCCCTCAGGTGCCCGCGGTCCGCCCCCTGCACGGCTGAACAGTCGGCCTCGCACCGTCGCAGCACCTCGGGCAGGGCGTCGTCCACGGGGGCGGAGCGGAGCCGCAGGCGCGCGTCCGCCAGGCGGAGCTCCGCCCGGTCCGCCGCGGTGAGCCCGGGATCCGGCAGGAGCGCGTCGAGGGCGGAGCGGACGGCGTGGGCCGCGGCGCCGTCGAGCGGGAGGTGCGCGTATTCGACGACGCCGGCCGGGTGGCGCCGCCAGTCCTCCGATGCTTCGAGGAAACGCCGCGCCGCGCCGGGATCAGCGAGCTGGTTCGCGTGCCGGGCCGCCTGGAGGAGGCGGTGGTCCGGGACGGCTGTGCCGGTATCGAGGAGCCAGTCCGTGAGGTGGACGCGGGTGCCGGGAGGCAGGTCCTCGCGCCCATCGATCGTGTCGAGGGCGGCGAGGAGCGCGGGCTCCGGGGAGCGCGCCAGGGCAGCCCTGAACGCGGCGGCGGCGACCGGCTCCACGACGACCGCCGTGGGGTCACCGCCTCCGTGCACGCGGATCGACCCGCCCTGCTGGAGTGCGTCGACCTCCTCCGGCGGGATGTGGTCCAGGAGCATCTGAAGGGGCATCGCGCCGAGCACGGACAGGAGGGCGAGGCCCAGGCGCGAGCCGCCGGCCGCGCGGTCGAACGCGCTGGGGACGAGGCCGGCGCCGGAGACACCGGCTCCCGGCCGCTCCCGGCCCTGCGTCCAGATCCCGTCCCGGCGTCCCACCTGCCCGTGCTCGAGCACGAGCGGCAGGAGGGTACGCAGGTCACCGGCCTTGCCGTTGCTCGCCCGCCACAGGCTGACCGCGAGGGCGCGGGACACCTCGCCTCCGAGGACCTCCCGCAGCAGGTCGCGGGTCTGGTCGAACGTCAGCGGCTCGATGTCCACCCGCACGAGCAGCTGGTTCCGCCACAGTTCGAGGAAGGGCTCCGGCGTGCGCGGGATCTGCTCGGTGGTGACCACGAGCCGCACGGACCCTGCGGAGGCGAGGTACGCCAGGGCCGTGGCGGACTCCGGGTCCAGCTCCGCAACGTTGTCGACGACGACGACGGGCCGGCCACCGGGCATCTCGGAGAACAGCGCCTGCAGTGCGGTGAGCAGGACGAGGGGGCTCCGGGTCACGGCGTCGTCCAGGTCGACGAGGAGCACGGTCAGCGCGCTGTAGGCCACGGGGGCACCGAGACTCGAACCCCGGATGTACAGGACCTCATGCCCCGCGGGCAGCGCGTTCACGGCGTGCCGGGCCACCGCCGTCTTGCCCTGTCCGGCGGCTCCCACGAGCAGGACGCCCGAGCTCACCGCATCGAGGAGGGCGGCCCGCACCCGGTCCGTCTCGGCGATGCGGCCCACCAGGGGCCACGCGCCCTGCGTCACGACGTCATGCACGGAGCACACCGGGCCGGCGGGAGGCGCCGGGCAGGCCCGGGCCCACGCGCCGTAGGCACCTCGTATCCCTGCGCTCCGCCATAGTCCATCCCCATCGACCGCATGACTGGCCCTCGACTCCCCCAACCCGCCTCGGGAAGGGTCCGGCGCCTTCTACGTTGGTTTCGCCGAATCATACGCGAGATTACTCGGTTGTCTACCCGCACCAGTACTTAACGGGTGTTTCGCTACCCGCCTGTGAGGGGGCGCACTGGCCGGCGTCGGGGGCCGGTCCCCGGCCGCGCCCGCGGGACCTAGGTAGCCGGCTGCAGCCGGTCGGGGCCCAGCCCCTGCAACTCCCGCACCAGGTCGGGCCGCCCGCTGAGTCCGAGCTTCACGTACATCCGATGCAGATGCCCCTCGACGGTACGCACCGAGACGCAGAGTGCTTCCGCGATGTCCCGGTTGCTCTCCCCGCCCGCGACCCGACGTGCCACGGCGGCCTCGCTCCGCGTGAGGTCCGTCCGACGGCCCGCGCCGCCGGGTGCCTCGAAACGCGTGCCGACGAAGGGCACGCCGTACCGGCCGAGGCGCCGCGCCAGGGAGCGGTCGTCAGGAGTGGCACCCGACTCGCCCCGGAGCTCCCAGGCCCGGGCTGCGGCGTTCAGGGCGACCAGGGGGAGCCCGACGGCGGCCGCGCGGTCCGCGACCTCGCCGAGTGCCGCGCCATCCCCCGCACCGGCGGCCTGGGCGAAGAGGGCGAGGACGAGGGCTTCCTCCCCCTGCAGCGCAGCCGCTGCCCGGGCCAGGCGGTCGGTGGCACCGGTCACGTCGAGCAGGACGGCGAGCACGAGGAGGTCCTTCTCGCAGGTCGCCAGCCCGGGTGACCGCACGTCGGCGAGCAGGGCATCGAGGAGCGGAGGCTGCTGCGGCGTGCGTGGCTCCAGCGATTCCGCGGCCGCGGCGAAGGCGCGGCCCAGGATCCCGAGGTCGAGCCGCCCACGGGGTGGCAGGGCGCGGTGCTCCCAGACCAGCGGTCCGGTCCGGTCCGCGTCCCCCAGGACCGCTGCTCCCCAGGATGCCGCCCCCACCGCGTAGGGCAGCAGGAGTTGCCGGTCCACCCGCCGCAGCCGGGCGAGCGCCGGGTCGAGGACCTGCAGGCCGGCCCGGACCTCTCCCCGCCGTACGAGCACGATGCCCCGCAGCACCTCCCCCGGACCGAAGGGCAGGACGGAGGTCTCGGCCTGCTCGAGGGCGGCGAGCGCGCGACCGCTCGCGCCGGCATGTGCGAGGACGAGGACGTGGTGGGTCAGGACGTCCTCGTACACGTGGGCGAGCCCGTACGGATCGGCGAGGACGGCGTCGAGCGCGGCCTGCGTGCACCGCTCCGCCTCGACCGCGCGGCCGAGCAGGCCGAGGGCTCCCCCGCGCAGGGCGAGGGCGACGGCGCGGGAGGCCGGCGGGTAGGTCGTCGGGGGGGCCGGACCGCCCGGAGCGGCAGGCAGGTGGTGCAGCACGTCCGCCGGCCGGCCCGCGTCGAGGAGGAGCTGCGCCCTCAGGAGGTCCGCTCCCGCCTCGGCCGCACCGGGGGCGGCGTCCCGGCCCGGGAGGTCGTCCAGCAGCGCGCCGATCCCGGACGCAGGTGCTCCTGCCAGGCGCAGCGCCGTGCCCTGCAGCACGACGGCGATCCGCGCGAGGTCCGCGTCGTCGTCGGCGCCGTTCCGCGCCCGCCCCGTCGCGCCGGCGTCCGGTCCGGCGCCCTGCCTCGTGAGCACCTGCACGGCGTCCGCCGGGCACCCGCGAGCGATGAGCAGGCGTGCGCGTCCGACGGCGGTCGCGAGCCCGTGTCCCGGCGCGACGGCGTGCAGGAACCGCTCCGCCGCCTCCAGCCGGCCCAGCCCGGTCGCGACCCGAGCCGCGTCGAGGAGCGCCGACGCTTCCACCGGCGCCCCCGCATCCAGAGCCCACTCGAGGTGCCGGAGGCGGCGGCAGCGGTCCGGCGGCACGGTGGACGGCGGTTCGCAGAGCCGCGCGTGCAGCAGCGCCCTGCGTCCGAGCGGCAGGGTGGCCCGGAGCACGTCGCCGTACAGGCCGTGGCGCAGTGTCAGGTAGCGGGCGTCGCCGGCGTCTGTGACCACGAAGCGCTGGTCCACGAGGGCGCGGACGGCGTCGCTCCCGATCAGTCGCTCGACGTCGGCTGCGGGGACCGCCCCGCCGAGCGCCAGGAGGTCCATGACGGTGCGTTGCTCCTCGGGCATCGGCGCGAGGAGCGAGGCCACGAGATCGGTGAGCGCACCGGCCGTGGGGTACCGCGCCGGGTCCAGATCCCAGTCCTCGTCCTCGCCGGGCTGCGCGGTCCCTGTGGTCCTCGCGGTGATCCCGGTTGTCGCGGCGACGTGCCCGAGCAGGGCCCGGAGGAGCATCGGGTTGCCGCCCGTGGCATCCCGGAGCCGCCCGAGCGCCCGGGTTCCCAGCGGTACTGACCCGCCGCGCGTGGATCCTTGCGAGTGCTCCGCCACGGCGCGCAGCGTGGCGTCGGTGAGCGGTTCGAGGTGCACCCGGTCGAGGTAGCCCTCGCCGGCAAAGCCGTGGAGTCCGGAGGAGGGGGCCAGCGAGTAATCGGCGGCTGCGACGAGCCGGATCACCCCCGTGACCGCGAGTTGCGTCAGCACGTACGCGCTCTCCTCGTCGAGGAACTGCGCGTCGTCCACGAGCACCGCGCCGGTGGTGCCGTCGGTTCCGCGCAGGCGCTGCCGGGCGGCGCGCAACGCGGCGACGGGACCGGCCAGGTCCGCCACCGGGACACCGTCAAGGAGACTGCCGAGGGCCCCGTAGGGCACGGCGTGCAGAGCCCGGGAGGCGCGCACCATGAGGCAGGGTTTGTGGGCCGGCAGGGAGCGCTCGACGGCGCGGAGCAGCGAGGACTTGCCCATGCCTGTCTCCCCGAGCACCAGGGCCCCCTGCCTGTCCCCCCGGCGCAGGACGTCCAGCAGCGCTTCGAGAACGGGTTGCCGGCATGGCAGCAGTGTCGTGGTCGGAGGGAAGTTCACCGGGTTCCGACCTGGACGAGGTCCGCGAGTTCGTTGCGGCCGCGCAGGTGGAGCTTGGAGAAGATCTGGTAGAGGTGCCCCTCGACGGTCCGGGTGGTGACGCCGATCGTCAGGGCGATGCTCCGGTTGTTCTCCCCGGCGGCGACGAGCTGCGCCACCTCCCGCTCGCGCCGGGTGAGGCGTTCGAGCGCAACACCGAGCTCCATGTCCGAGGTGTCCCCGAAGAGCCCCCGGGCCCGCCGCTGCACGTCGCGGAGGACTCCGCGGGCGCCGGTCAGCTGCGCGGTCTGCAACGCCTGGGCCGCGCAGTCCCGCGACAGGCCCACATCTCCGGCGCGCGCCGCGCCCTCCATCGCCTGGGCGAACAGCTCCGCGTCCGACGCGCTGACTGCCTTGGCGTACAACTCGCAGGTGGCGGCGTAGTCACCCTCCACGCGGGCCGCCGCTGCCGTCAGGGCTCCGGCGGCCCGCATGTTGCCGGAGCGGACCTCGGCCAACCGGTGCAGCATCGCCGGCAGCAGCGCCCCCTGCGCCTCGGCGGCCTGCGCGAGGAGCCGGAACCAAGCGGCGGTCTCCGCCCGCGGGTCCCGTGGCCCGGCCGACAGCGCGCGCAGATGGTTGACCATGGCGGTGGCCAGCCACGACGTCGCACGCCCGGTCTGGGGCCGGGGCAGGTGACCGATCGCTGCATCCCCCGCGCCGGTTCCGGCGTAGCTGCGCGCGAGCGCCGCCGACGCGAGGGGCTGGAGACCGTACGGGTCCAGCAGCTCCAGTTGCCGCACCACCGGCAGGAGCAGCGCCTGTGCCTCGTCGGGCCGGCCGTGGAGGGCCGCGCCGAGTCCGATGACGAAGTCCTGCACCAGGTCAGGGCCGTCCGGCGACGGTGCTGCGGAGGCGTCCGTCGCCGCGACACCGTGCCCGTCCGTGCTGCCCTCGGAGGGGGCGTTGCCCGCGGCGTACCGGGCGACGGCGAGGCGCAGGCGAGTGACGTCGACGACGCGCCGTCCGAGGACGGACGGGTCCAGGCGCTCCTGGAGCCCGGATGCCAGCGCGACGGCGGCGAGCTGCTGGTCGGTCAGCGCGAGGGCCTCGCACAGCAGACCGTCGGCGAGGACCTCCTGCACCGGGGTCCAGCCGCTGCGATCCGCTCCCTGCAGGAGCCTGATGGCGCTGGAGTGGTCGCCGGCGAACGAGGCGTCGTCGGCACGTTCGATGGTCACCTGCGCGCGGCACCCGAGGAGCTGGGTGCCCGGGCGTTCTCCGGTGCCGGACTGCTCGGTGCCGGTGAGGAGCCGGTCGGCGTCGTCGAGCAGCGCCGCGCGCACGTCCCGAGGGCTTCCTGTGAGGCGTGCGGCACGGCTGCGCAGCAGGAGGAGCCTGACCTGCACTGGCAGAGGAAGGCCGTCCGCGGCCAGCGGGCAGTCCGCGAGGAGCGCTTCGGCCTGGTCGCAGTGCCCGAGGTTCAGGGCGGCGTCGGCTGCGACGAGGAGCCGCTCGGGGTCGTCGTCGGTGTGCAGGGCGGTCAGGGCGAGGGCCCGCTCGTGGAGTCCGAGGAACGCGCAGCGACGCGCCGCAGCGAGGGATACGTCGGCCGGGATGGGGAGGCCGGCGGCGCGAAGCCAGTCGGCGTGCAGCAGCGGATCGAGCTCTGCCGGAGTGACCACGGCGCGATCGGACACCCCCGGCTTCGCGGCGCCGCCGACCAGCTGCGTGTGGAGGGCTGCGGCCTCCTCCGCCGTCGTCTGTTCGCGGACCGCGACCGCGAACAGCGCCGAGCGGAGCGACACCGTCGTGGCTCCCCCACCGGTCCCCGTCGCGACGAGAGGCTGCAGGGCGTCGAGGTGGGCCGCCTCCGCCTCCCGGGGAGACGCGGTAGCGGGTGCATCTGAAGGTGTCTCCAGCCCGTGGGCGAGGTGCCTGAGGGCGGCCGCGGGAAGCGAACCGGCGAGGGCGAGCGCCCGCACCATCCGCCGCTCGCATTCGTGGAGGGCCGCGAGGGTGGAGCGGGCCTTGTCCCGGACGGTGAAGGGGACGGAGATCCGGTCCGAGACGGCCACACAGGCTCCGCCCCGCAGGGCGATGCCCCGGTGGGTCAGGTCCTCGAGGGCGGACGCGAGGTGGCGGGCGTTGCCCTCGCTCGAGCGCTCGAGCGCCTCGACGGCGTCCGGGGACACGGGAGCCCCGAGCGCGGCCTCGACGATGGTGCGGACCTGCTGCCGTGTGAGCCGCGGGAGGTCGAAGCACTCCAGGTCACCGTCGCGCCACAGGTCGGAGAAGGAGGTGTTCATGGTCCGGAGCGACTCGGCGGCGATCAGCACCGACGCCGTTCCGGCGATCACGAGCCGGCTGATGACCGTTGCGGACTCGGTATCCAGATGCGCTGCGTTGTCGATGGCGAGGAGCACGGGGCGGCCGCCGGACTGCTCCTCGAGGAGTGCACGGACACCCTGGATGATGGTCAGCGGATGCTGGGTGTCTCCGGACTCCAGTTCGGCGAGCAAAAAGGCGATGGCACGGTAGGGCTCGGCGGAAGCGCGTTTCGAGGCCCAGATGCGCACCACGTGGTGGGTGCGGGACGCGCGGTGGGCCACGGCCCGCAGGAGCGCCGTCTTGCCGCTGCCCTCCTCGCCGAGGAGCACGGCGCCGACGCCGCCCGGTGACTGGATCCGCGCTAGCACGGCGTCCACCAGGTCTGTTCTCGCCGCGACGAAGGCGTACTCCCCCGGTGAGCCGGCTGCAGATGCGCTGGAGGGAGTTTCCGTACCGATGAAAGCAAGTGTTCGAGACTCCACAGTGGCGCCGTCCTGTTCCCCAGAGAATGCAGCGAAAGACCTGCACTCACCCTAGGAAGGCGTTGTGCCGCTCACACGAGTGGGATGTACCGAGTGTTTCATCGGCGCTACTCGCATTACTCGGTCTGGGGGTCGGCTGATTACTCGGGAGCAGGGCCTGGCACTACGTGCGCGGGCCGCCTCATGGACCTGCTGGGTGCACCACCGGCGTGCACGCTGCGGGGAGTCCCTGCAGGTAAGCTGCGTCTACACTCCCGCACGCCGTCGCCGGCCCTTACCCCCGGCGAGGACCCTGAAGAAATCGAGCCATGACCGCGGATACGCCGTTTCGCATTCTCGCCGTGTGTACCGGCAACATCTGCAGGTCTCCCATGGTCGAACGCCTGCTGCAGGCGAATCTGGCCAGGATTGCACCCGGAGAATTCGACGTCTCGAGCGCCGGCACCGGTGCGTTGGTCGGCAACCCCGTGGACCCGCAGGTCGCCGGTTTCGTTCGCATCTTCGGCGCCGACTCGCAGAACTTCGCCGCACGTCAGCTGGACAGCAGCATTCTTGACGGCAAGGACCTCGTCCTGACCCTGACCCGCGCGCACAGGGGGCGCGTCATCGAGATGAATCCGTCGCTTCTGCGCAAGACCTTCACCCTTCGTGAGTTCTCACGTCTCCTCAGCCCACTCGACGGTGACCCTTCCCTGACAGGACCGGACCGATGGCGCTCCATCCTGCCTAGGGTGATCCGGGCACGTACCGTGCATCCCGCGGACCCGAGCCACGACGACGTCGTGGACCCGTATCGCCGCCCGGACGCCGTGTACCAGCAGATGGTCCGCGAGTTGGTGCCGGCCGTCAAGGCTCTCGAGGACTGGGAATTGCGCCACCGCTGACACCGCAGCCGCGGGTCACATCTGCCCGATACGGACCTACCTCTCCGCGTGGAACTTCTGCTGGCTTCCAACAGGCCGTCGCGGATGAGGAGTTCGATGGCGTGCGAGGCGTCGTCGTTGCGCATGTCCGTCCGTACCAAGAAAAAAGCCTGCTTCGCCTGCGAAGCGGCAATTGGGGCGCCGAAACTGGAAGCACACCGCTGATGAGGGTGCGCCTGAGACTCCACAACGCTGCCCTCCTGTTCCCATGAGGATGCAGCAGCGACTTTCACAGCAACGGGCCGGACTATGCACCGGGAGTAGAGCCCTGTGCACCGGCCGAACCTCCGCGGAAGCAAGCTTCCCTATACTAAGCCGGATTTATATCGAGGCTTCACTTCCATTCGACGTTACTCCTGACTACGCGGGCGGGGCTTCCTGCGATCAAACTGTTCGGCTGGGTAACCGATCTGGTCACGGTAGCGTTGCCCGCCACAATGCATCCCCCTGCGACTGTGACGCCCTTGTAGATCTTGGCGTGGCTTCCTATCCAGACGTGGTCGCCGATTTGGACGGGCGCAACGTAATCACTGGCGCTTGCCTCGCCGAGCTCGCTCTGCTGTCCGTGAGCGTGGAAGTCAGCGTCCAAGATCTGCACGCCCCACCCGATGGCGCAGTCGGATCCAACGCTGACTCTGTGCATGGCGACGAGCATCGTGTCCGGTGAGAAGTAGGTCCTCGGACCAATTGTTACGGTTGCGTCCGGGCCAATGTCCCAACGAGCTCCGGCTGCCACGGTGATGGACCCCTGAAATTCGAGGTGCCCTCGGACGCGAATCAGAGACTTCTCACTGCCGTCCGCGAACCCGTAGAACGCAGTCCCAAACCGATTGACGCCTTCTTGGCTCAGGTCCAACCGGCCCGTGGTCGCAATCTTGAAATTCCTGGTGACTAACGTGTTCCATGCTTTCGTAGCCAAAATCAAGCGAGCCGTCCGAAGCGGCGAGGGGGTGAAGGGGCGTCCGGAATTACGGACCATGAGATGCTTTTGCACGGCAGTGATGTTCACCGGCTCAGGCTACTGCACCGTCGGCCGAATTCATGGCCGGGCCCGCCGAATACGCGAGGCCTTCACCCGGAGGGGTGGAAGTCTGAATGTAGCGTCGAGGGCGGGGCTGCGATGGCCGAAGCGCAAAGCGGTCCAGCCAACTACAAGCGCCGAGACTAGGCACACACAGTAGACAACCCAAGCGTTCGACATTCCACCCCTCACCAAGGCCTCAGAGAGGATGAGAATGACGAGTCCGTGCGTGACGTAGTACACAATTGAGTCCGAGCCCTCGCCAGCGAGGACCCTCCCCAGCCGGGTCTCAGCGAGAGCTTTCGCTAATGGGACGACTGCGAATATCCCGCCTGGAACCGCCACGGCCCAAGCCGGTTGATACCGCACTTCAACTCCGACTACGGATGCAACGGCCGCTAGTAAAGCGAAGCCAGCCCCAAGGGAAGTTAGTTCTGGTCTCCTAGTCAGCGGCTCCCACTTCGCGCGGTGCCGGGAAGCTAAATCTCCAATGAGGAAGAAGCCAAATAGGTAAAACATACTTTGCCAGGAGCCGTCTCCCGCCGCCAAGAAAGACACGAGCATGCTTGCTGGGATCAGCAGCGCCTTCACCGTTGCATTCAGCCACAGCGTTACCACGTAGAAGGCGAACAGATAGGCCAAATACCACAGCATCGTGGGGGGCGAGTAAAAGATGCGCAGGAATATTCCCGCCTCTAATGGTTCGCTGCCTTGAAGTGCGTAGCCCGCCGCATAGACGCCGAGGATGGCGCAGGACCAGAAAAGATACGGCCACGCGATGTTTGCGATCTTCCCCCACAGATACTGCCCTTTTGGTTTTTGCAACGACCGTGGGAGGAGCATGCCTGATACGAATATTAGCGTCGCCATGCGGAACGGATTCGCGGCGTCGTTTAGCGCTTCGACCACTCCCGGTGCGGCACCGAGCCGCTCTGCAGTTGCTATTGCGCTATGGTCTGCTATCACAAGAAAAATCGCGAGACCCCGCAAGAAGTCAAGCCACGAATCCCTTGCCTTATTCGAGTTGGGCAAGTTAGGTCCCTTAGTAACGTCGGAATGATGATGCGCCGTGACGGATGCGTTGCTCGCCTTCAAGGTTGTGGTGACCAAGCCGTGCACAATGGCGAGGACAGAGGGGCGTCCGGAGTCGTTGGCTGGAATCCTTCTGCATCGCACGACAGCTTCCCTAATAGGCTACAGGACGACTTGAACGCCCGTAAGGCCGGGTAGTATCGTGCGGGTGCGAAATACTCTCTGGTGGTACGGCGTCGGGATTGGGTTGACTGCCGTTGCCGTACTGGTTGCGGTGCGCTGGCCCTTGATTGTTCCCCTCGTCTTTGCTGGGCTGGCGCTGCTCATGGTGGCGGCGAAGAAACCGGATGCAGTATCGACGGCACTCGTTCTCGCTTCGCTGCCGTTTCTCCGCCCAAACGTTTTGAGCGTGCACTACGCCGTAGTTGGTTCGGCCCTTTGTCTCACGGCCGCGGTGATCGCATTCGCGGGCAGTAATGGGCGGCTGCGCCTGCCACGCCCGTACGTCATAGTTTCCCTATGCGTTGGTGCCATCTACCTCTGGTTGCTGGTTCATACCACGATTTTCGGGACCGTGGCCGTTAGCCAGATTGTTAGTGGGACTTTCACTACGGCGGTCACCACCGCAGCGACTGGGTTTGTCCTAGCTAGCCCGATAAGGCGACGCGCGATCGGTAAGGGCTTCGTTTACGTCATCTTGGCGCTGAGCGCGTCCTACGTCGTCACTCTCATGGTCTGGGCGGCGCTCGGGGTTGGGGCTCTTCCCATAACAACGTTCCCCATCAGCTTAAATGGCACCGGAATCGGCACTATCTTCTTCCCGTTCACGCCAAGCTACGGCGTGCTCAATGTTCTCGACACGAGAATGCCACGTTTTACAGGACTTGGCCGTGAGCCCGGCTGGATGGCGCTCTACTGCGGCCTGGCGTTACTTCTATGGCCTCGAGTCGGCAAGCCTCGGCGGCTTGGCCAGCTTATTCTAGTCGCGGGGCTCCTTGGCACATTGTCGACGGCTGGGTTTGGTGCCTTCGCCGTCGTCCTACTAATCGCTTGGATCATGCGGAAACCCCGCGGTGGTGACCTATTCACGCACTACATCGGGTTCCTATTCAAAGCAGCGCTCTTGGCGGGCGCCGCGTGGGTAGCTATATACGCTCCAATTCTGGGCCTAGAGGCGAAGGGTTCCTTGAACTCCGTGTCGTTGAGTGAGAGAGCCATTGCTACCTCGGCGGGCGTAAGGGCTCTCACTGAGGCTCCTTTTGGTGGGGCCCCAACTGGAGTTCAAGACTCGATCAACCTCATCGCTGTCATAGCACCGCTCGGGTTACCCTTCAGCTTGCTGGTAGTTGCCGCACTAGTTCTGCCAGCAATTGGGCATCAGGCAAAACACGTTACCGTGGCCCCAATCATGCTCATCTTTGTCACGCTGCTGCTGTCTCAGCCTGCCGGCGACTCGACGTTCGTGTTCGTCCTGGTGGGGCTGATTTACCTGCTCGCCGCTCCGCCTGCGGGCCATGCGCCTCCTATGCCGGGCGAGACTGCCATAGCGCCTGCCCCCCGGAGAGCTACGGCGCTGCGGCAGTGACCTGAATTTTTGGTAGGTACGATCACCTCATGGGGATAACCACAGCACCGCACGAGCCCAGCACCGACACCGACACTAGGGCTCTTCGCAGATGAACGGGGTTAAGGGGCTCTCCACGAACGAGGGTGTAGCGCAGGTCTGAATCCGCCTGATTCGAGCAGGCTGCGCGCGATGTAGTTGGTGAGGGTTCCGGAATCCGAGGGCTGAGCCGCGAAGGTGTTCGAGTCGCCCATTGATTGTCTCGGTGGGACCATTCAAGGTGCCGGGGGGCGGGGGGGGCGAAGAACACGAGGACATCCGCGGCCCGCTACTTCAGGGTCCGTCCGAGCCGGCGGATCTCGGTCAGTGCGGCAGGAACGCCGCTGGTAAACGCGTCGATGACGGCCTGCATCAATTCCTTACCGCGGGCCTTGTTTGGTTCGCGGTGAGCGGCAACTATTCGCTTGTAGATGCCCCGGGTCTCCTCGACCTCGAGGTGTTCCTCGGTCGCGAAGACGGCCCTCAGCCGCGTGTTCCGTTTCTCGGTGAGCAGGTCGGCGCCCGTGTGCAGGGTCCGCCGGGCACGGTGTAGCGGCTCTTCACGAACGAGGGTGTTGTGGTCGGCCGCGGTGTACGTGCGAATCCGTGGCGGTTGCCGTCAATCCTAAGGAATATCGGCTTGCTCTCCCCGGCACAGCTATTTCTGGGCGTGGAACTCTTGTTGCGCTTCAAGCAGGCCGTCACGGATGAGGAGTTCGACGGCATCCGCCGCATCGTCGAGCAGGAACGGCAGTTCCTTCTTCTCTACCGTGCCGAAGTCCTTCAGCACGAAGTCCGCAGCATCCTGGCGCCCCGGCGGACGCCCCACGCCGACACGCACCCGGTAGTAGTCCTTGGTGCCGAGGGCCTTGCTGATGTCGCGGAGGCCGTTGTGACCACCCTCGCCACCGCCGAGCTTGAGCTTGAGCGTGTTGAATGGGATGTCGATCTCGTCGTGCACGGCGATCACATGATCGGGCGCGACGTCGTGGAAGCGAGCCAGCGTGGAGACCGGGCCGCCCGTGATGTTCATGTAGGTGAGCGGTTTCGCCAAGACGAGGCGGGGACCGCCGATCCCGAGACGTCCTTCGAGGGTGACGGCCTGTGCCTTCGAGGACGTGAAGCGTCCGCTCATGCGGGAAGCCAGGAGGTCGAGGACCATCTGGCCCACGTTGTGGCGGTTGCCGGCATAGCCGGGCCCGGGGTTCCCGAGCCCGACTACGAGCCAGGTGTCAGAGGACACCGATGATTACTTACTTCTCGTCGGCGTCGGTGACGACGGCGTCCGCGTCGGCGTCGCCAGCGGTGGCGCCTTCGGCGGTGGCCTCGGTGTCGACGTCGGTCTCCTCGGTCTCGCCCAGGTCCTGGACCGTGGGTGCCATGAGGTTGACCACGAGGGTCTCGGGATCCGTGAGGAGCGTGACACCCGCAGGGAGCACGATGTCCGAGGCATGGACGTGCTCGCCGATGTCGTGCCCGTCGATGCTGACGGTGAGGGTCTCGGGCAGGTGGGTGGCTTCGGCCTCGACGAGGACCGTGGTGGCCTCGAGGTTGAAGACGACGTCGGGGACTGGCTCGCCTTCGACGTGGATGGTGACGTCCACCTGGACCTTCTCGCCGCGGCGGACAGTCAGGAGGTCGAGGTGCTCGACGATGCGCTTGAGCTGGTTGCGCTGGATGTCCTTGACGAGGGCCAGGTGGTTCTCGCCCGCGATGTCCAGCGAGAGCAGGGCATTGGGCGTCCGGACGGCCAGGGTGGTGGCCTTGGCGGGCAGGAGGACGTGGATGGGATCGGCACCGTGGCCGTAGATGACGGCGGGGATCATGTTGGCGCGGCGGGCCTGGCGGGCAGAGCCCTTGCCGAACTCGGTGCGGACGTGTGCTGCGAGCTTCTGCTCGGACATGGCTTCTCCTGAAACGATTGCGGCTCGTCGCACGGTTGCGGGAGCACTGGGACAACAGCCGGGCGGAAGGAACACGCGAGTGGGGCAGTCGTCTAGAAACCAGTCAAGGTGCTAGCCACCGTCGATCACGGAGTACGGCCGGAAATCATGCAGTCCGGCCCGCTCCCTCGCCTAGGCATCGCGTTCCATCCTACAGGACCGGGGGCGCCCCTCCCCCGGTCCTCGGCCATACTGGAGCAACTCGGTCGCCCGCCGTCCAGCCCAACCCTTGAGGACCCACTCTGCGAACTGCGCCGCTCCCCTCCGATCGAGACCGAACCGTGGCCGCCGCACTGTGCGCAGTGTGGCTCCTCGCTGTCGCGCTGATTGTGCTGTGGCCGACGCCGGTGGACCGCGCCGGCGGCGGCACGCTCCGCCGCCTGCTGGCGTTTCTGCACGAGCATGGAGCGCCGGCCTTCTTCTCCTACGGCATGGTGGAGTCCCTGGCAAACGTGCTTATGTTCGTTCCGTTTGGCCTGTTCTGGTTCTTCCTCGCGCCGCGGGGCTGGCGCTGGGCTGGACCGCTCGCCGGGCTGGTGTTGTCCATCCTGATCGAGCTCACGCAACTCCTCCTGCTCCCGCAGCGCTTTGCGACGCCGTGGGACATGTTTGCCAATACCCTCGGGGCAGCGTGCGGTGCCCTCGCGGCGTGGGTGCTGGTTTCCCGCTGGCAACGGCACAGGACTCCGTAGGTTCACCAGCTATTCAGTTCTTCCCAGCCTGCCTTCACCGCGAGTTTCTCAGGCCCCACGAGCGCGGGCTAAGGATCGTTCCTCTGATTGAGGAGTATCAACGTGCGCATTTCCATCATCGGCTCTGGGGGCCTGGGTGCTCAGACGACTAAACCCTCGTTCGTGAAGAGCCGTCTAACGCCAGCAAATTCGTGCCCAGGAAATTCAACACCAAATGGATCAAATGAGCTCTCGTCGGCCACACGCGCCCATTTTAACATTGCGTCCAAGGACTGCTTCAAATGTTCCGCCAAATCGGACAAGGCGAACACGGAGACCGGTTTCGGCTAACCTCTCACGGCCAGCCTAATCGCATTGTGACACGCTGAGCGATCCTGCCCCGATCGACCGATTCCCCGAGACGGGTCTCAAGTCCGCACAACTTCCCCTTCGAACCTAGTTAGGCTTCGGCGATAATGTCTCTCAACCGACAGCTCGCGAGCCGTCAGGTAGCTTCCTCGGCCCCGCCCTCCCCGTGCCTTGTTCAACGTTCAATTGGGTGGATCGCGTCGGCGAATACAAGCGCAAATGACTCCGGCGTTTTCTCTAGTATTTCCGGTTGCGCAATCGGCCCCGTCCAGTTACCGCGACTCACCGACATGCCGGATGCAAGTTCATCGATACCGTGGTCCACGATGTAGACCCCTCGCATATGCCTGACTGACGCGGCAACCCCGCAGCGGCGCCCCACGACGCAGTGCAGCCCTGCCGCAAGAGCTTCATTTACCACGAGACCCCAGACCTCTGTCAAAGATGCAAGCACCAGAGTGTCGTACTGCGCAATCACCCCAGGTAAATCAGAGTACGGGACCGGACCCAAGAAGAATACTTGACCGCCTAAACTCAAGCTTTCCACCAGGTCAACTAGTTCATCGTGTTGCTCTCCACCTCCGACGACCGTGAGTGTGTCATCGAGTGATGCAATGAGCGCGAATGCTCGGACGATGGACGCAATATTTTTAAGCCCGATTAAACGGCCAACGTAAATGAATCTGTGCCCCTGCAGGTCATGCGACCGCTCACTTAAGCGACGTGCTTCCGCGAAAGCGGCGACATCAACCGCATTGAAACCTTCAGAAATATTCCTCGGATTTACACCCATCTGCTGAATCGCTGCTGATGCTGCCGGCCCTGGAACAACCACTGCATCTAGAGACTTGAAAAAGAAGCTCCTGGCGGCAGCAATTAATCCGGTCCGATGAGTTTGAGATAGAGAAATTGACTCGTAGAACCCCACTGTTCTTGCACCCCTAAGCTTCGCAACCAGCAAAGCCTGCCAGTATGCCGGCTCTTCCCATCCTCCCAATACGACCGCGCCCCTTGCCGGGAAACGCTTCCAAGTTCTAACAGGGCGCAAGAAATGAATCGACCGTGCGATTTTCGGAACCCGGTACGAGTCCAATACTTCAATAGAGTAGCCTAACGCTGACTCTCTGGCCGGAGACCATTCCTCGCCTCGATTCTTCGCATCCAAGTAGAAGCTGTCCGGCTGAACGAGGAGTGCGACTTCGAGCGGATACCGCACCGCTAGCGCTTCCCACACAGGGAGACGATAAGGTGCAGCGAAGTTAGTGATCCACAACACTTCATCACTTCGCGGTGCATTCGACCGACCAAACGGCAGAGCGTTTTTCAAAATAGATATCCTCTCTTGAAGGCAACGCGGCCGTATCAGGCTTGTTCGACGCTGAGTTGCGTAACCTCAGGTGCGCTGCGCGGTCGTCTTGACTCCCGCACAGCGAGGGAAACAAAAGCCAAGAGTTGGAGCAGTTGAACCATCAGTATAGCCAACGCACAGGAAAGGGCGCCGAAGGACGGAGCCAACATGGTCACTAGAACAAGCTGCAGAATGACGACTGCAGAGAGAACGACAGCCACGGCTTTCTCTCGTCCCAGATATTGTAAACCGATCATGAGTGGCTGATTCATCACCCCCGGAATGCAAGCAATTGCCAGCAAAGTCAGAACTGTACTCGCGTCCCGGTAGGCTTCACCTAGAAGCGTATCTACTAACCATGGTGATAAGACGGCCAGCGAACATGCAACGGTAATGGCTACAACTGGAATCCAGATAGCTTGCCGTAGTATCTTCAAAGAATCGTGGAAATTGCCTGCACGAGCTATGAACGGTGCAGAAGCGGATGCAAATGCTCCCGCCAAAATGCTAACCGGCTGAATCCACTTATTGACGGCGCCATAGACTCCCGCACTTGCTGACCCGGCCATTGCACTCAAGATCGTAACGTCCAGCCCTTGCAGCGAGAGAAAGCCCGCCGAAACTCCAAAATTGGCCGAGCGGCCCCACGGCCAACGGAAGCGGAAGCCTGCATATTCCGGCGCGTTTGACTTTGGTATCAAATACCTAGCCAATATTGCGGATGCAACTGGCCCAAGTACGAGAGCGCTGATAACTGCGAGCGGGGCTGAAGTGCCAAGAGACGATAGAACGATGTACGTAATCACGGCGATGAGGCGATCAAACGCGACCACCGCAGACGCCAGGTGTCCTAATGCCGCTCCGCGCAACGGCGTCTGTGCAGACTGCCCAATTATGGTCGCAAGACCAAGCAAGCCGGCTGACCATAATAGCGAGTTCGTCCCTACTACGACTAGCAGGCCCGCTGTGAGAAAACTGGCCACCACTACCCCGATGAAGATCTTGGAAAGGAGCAGCTTACCGAGTTCAGGGAGAGGCATCACGCCTTGGGCGATCTCACGCACCCAGAAGCTATTACTACCAAAGTCCACCAGGCCGGCGAGGGTAGCTCCAATCGCCATCGCAGATACGACGACCCCCAGAGTCGCCGGATCAGTAGCGCGTGCAGCGAAGATGAATATGGCGGCAATTCCTAGTTGCGCCAGCCCAGTCGACAGCGCTAGTAAGACGGCTTGGCTCCCAACCCCGCTGGCGCTCGCGCGCTTCAAGCTAGGACTTCCGACCGTTGAGCAATGGATTCGTGAATGACTCCGTGCCCGAGTCCATTGGACCGCGTGCGTGCTGATCAGTCAAACATCTTCCCAGTGCCGCACTCAACTCCGTCCTTTCGAGTGGCGTCCACTCTCCTAAGCTTGGATAGACCGCGATATCCCGCCTTAGTGTCTTCGATCCGGCCGCAATTATTCGGGTTCCTGCCGCTGCGGACTTACCAAATAAACCGCTTGAACCATCGTTGCTGTGCGCCATAATAACTGTGTCCACCGCCGCGACGACCGAATCGAGTTCTAGGTCGCTGAGCATCCTATTCACGAGAATCACCGCGGCTCCAGCGGCGCGCAACGAGTCTAGAAGGGGGCCTGCGGATGCGAGAACTGCAGGCGAACACTGGCCCGCGATGAGAAAGCCGATTCGCTTAGCATCTAGCTGGGCGAGACTTTGTGCAACCAGCGGAACATTCTTACGCTCATCGACAAAACCCAGAATCGAGAACCATTGCCTCGAGGGATCTAGTCCGAACTCCTCCTTCACAAGCTTTATTGAAGCCGACGTCGCGCACATCGTAACTGGGTCATTTGCAGTTTCTAGTTTAGATCGACCGTTCCATAGAGCGGTTTTCAGCAGAACAACCTTTGCATCGGGGGCACGATCAGCTCGTCGGTGAATCAACCACTTGGCCGCATTGACTATCTGCGCTCTCCCCATGAAGCTCCCCGATTGTGCTTTCTCTCGAAGTACGAGAACGGACAACCGTCCAGGTCCCTTCCACCGAGGCGACAGCGCCATGGCACGCGCGACGCGGTCCCCGTCCGGCACCACCAGAACGTCTGTCAGAAGATTGCTTGCTATCGCGCACAAGCGCTTTACGCTCATTTCCGTCGCGCTGCAGGGGAGCGAGAGCAGGGTGTACGATCCCTCAATGTCACTGAGGTGGTGTCTGAACTCTTCGCTGGCGGAGGCGTCTCGGGATAGTAGAACGAGTACCTCGTCACCTCGCCGCGCAGCCTCCTCCACAAGTAACCGGACGTAGTATAGCCGGTGACCCGAAAAATTCGGTTCGATAATCGCAACTTTAGATGGACTTGTCATGAGTCCCCTCTGAGGGTTCAATCCGTTTCTGCTTTCTTGTGCCGCCGGAGCAATTCGAGCGGGCCTCCTGATGTGTGCTTGGGCACAGCGCTTGACCTTTGGTATATTCGCTCGAGTTCGAAGGCAACTTTGATCATGCTGAAGTCATTCTGCGCGGCCTTGCGGGCTCTTTCTCCCGAGTCGCGGCGTTTCTCTGGATCAGCCAAATATTCTGCTACAGCTCCGACGAGCCCTTCCAAACTCTCATCGAAAACACACCCGCAATCGTTGGCGCGTACGTGTTTTGCCAGCCCGCACGAACTCCCAACCACAACAGGGAGCCCGAGAGACATTGCTTCCAGAACTGACATCGGGAACGGTTCAGCGACCGATGGGAGTACGTATAGGTCGCTGTGAGACATGCGTTCTAGTGTTGCCGAGGGATCGAGCGCCCCTTCCCAACGGATCGCACAGCCCAAGCCTGACCTTTCGATCGCCTCCTGCACAGCCTTTCCCTCCCCTTCGTCGGGGCCAACCAGTCGAAAATTTACCTCGGGAAATCGGTGGTTCAGCCTGATGGCCATCTCTACAAATTGGAGAGGACGCTTGCGGGGGTGCATTCGAGCAAGGAACAGCACTTCCGTGCGCGACGTTGCTCGAGCGACCTGTGCAGCAAAGGGCACGCCATTGGGCAGGTAGTGGAGAGCGAGTTGTTGCTCAGATATGTCAGTAAGGTCTCTAGCTTCGCGATCCGTCAGGTACAGCACGCGCCTTGCTGCTTGAAGCACTGGCTGAGTCAATACCTTGTCAAGAGGACTGGCGAGGGGGTGGACCGAGGCATCAATCATGCCGTGGGTTTGAACGACATACGAAATACCCATGACACGTGCGATGGCTGCTGACGGCAGCGTGATGAAGTCGCGCGCCAGATGGATGTGAATGATGTCGAACCGGTGAATATTTTTTATTAGCCAAATCAACAACGAAATCGAGGTAAGCCCTGCGAATCCGACTCGAGGTATCACGGTTAGAGCAGTGAATAACCGCACGGGGAAACCCATGACTTGCGACGGGTTCTGACCGCTGAAGCCCCGCGCGCCGGCCACAAGCTCGACCTGGTGCCCAGCTTCGGCAAGCGCATGCGATTGGTTGATTGCAACACGGACTGGCCCACCATATGCTCCGTCTGGCGTGATCAGACTAACTATTTGAAGAATTCTCATAGTTCAACACTTCGAAGGGTTATGTCTGCAACGGGAGCTAGCGCTCGCGCTCCGTCGGGAAGATCACTTACGACCAGTGCGCATGCGCCCACCAAAGCATCTCGACCGACGTTTACGCCGCGGAGCACCGTCGCTCGACTGGCTATCCAGGCACCGTCCCCGATGGAGATCGGGGAATTGTCGAAGTTGAACTCCCGAGATTCCTTGTCGTGGCTTCCCGTACATAGAAATGCTTCCTGCGAGATGCAGACGTCCTGCCCTATAGTAATTTGCTCGAGGTTAAGGAGCCATGCGCCGACGCCGATCCACGCATTATCTCGAATGATGAGCTTCCAAGGCCAGTGAATACGAACACCATGACGAATAAGCACTCCGTCACCGATCTCCGCGCCGAACGCTCGCAGAACGGTGACTCGAACGCGCGGTGGACACCAAACGCGTTCTACTGCCAGCGAGGAAGCCGCCACCCACGCAGCTTGTACAAGCTTGCTGCGGCCCTTGTCGTAGCCAGACCCGGTGAACTCCGAAAGTCGGCGGAAATGTGTCACAGCATTTACCTCTCAAGATTCTTACCGGTCGTAGGCGACTTCAACTTCAACCTCGCATTCTTGAGCTCGGTCGAAGTAGTGGCTCCCCTGCTACCTTCGCAACGCGGATTTTGGTTGCACCGTTGCACGATCCGTGTAGTCGTGACAAGGCTACTCGACCAACATACTCGTCCAGCGCGGGACCCGAACGCTCGCGCTCCGCGCGTCATCCCTATGAAGAAGGCCAGTCTCGCTAAGTCGACCTGCGGCGACAGGGTGGATGGCTACGCACGAAGGCCTGGATTCGACGATCCCTAATGACTTGGTCTCCACTGAGAGCCGGGGAGTCGCCCGCCGAGGTGCGATTCTTCTCGAGCTGGTGGCGAACGTGGCGGGAGCGGCGTTCGTACGTGTCTATCCTTGGAATCGTGATGAATCGGAAGCTGCGTGTTTCAATACTCGCCCTCAACTACACGCCGGAGTCAACAGGGGTCGCACCTTACGTCACTCGACTGGCGGAGCGACTGGCCGCGGAGGGACACACCGTGCAGGCACTGGTCGGCTTCCCACACTACCCCGAGTGGCGATTGAGGGCCGGTTATTCCGGCTGGCAATCAAGCGAGAATATTCGAGACGTGCATGTGAAGCGTCTTCGCCATTATGTGCCGGCGAAGCCAAGCGCTCTGCGACGGATGCACCTGGAACTGAGCTTCGGGCTTCGCCTGTTATTCGCTCGCTGGGATAGACCGGACGTGGTCCTGGTCGTTACTCCCGCCCTGTTCTCGAGCGCGCTTGTGCTCTTACGGACTCGATTCGGCCTCCGCCGCCCAGCATCGGGCATTTGGGTGCAGGACATCTACAGCCGAGGGCTCGATGAGATAAGCAAGGGACAATCACCGTTTGTTTCTGCGATGCGCAAGATCGAAGGCTTTGTCTTCCGCTCCGCAACGGGCGTGTGCGTCATTCACGAACGTTTTATGGACTACGTCGTGTCAGGTCTCGGCGTCGCTAATCGAGATGTGACCGTCATCCGCAATTGGACCCATCTAGACACTTCCGCATCCACTGAACGTTCGGGGACCCGTTCCAAATGGGGGTGGCAGGATCAGGACATCGTCGTCCTACACGCGGGCAACATGGGCGCTAAACAAGGGCTCGCGAATGTCGTCCGAGCTGCCGCCCTCGCGGCTCAGCGAGACTCCCGAGTTCTCTTCGTACTCTTGGGCGATGGCAACCAGCGACAGCACGTCGAAGCATTGGCGGCAGGTATTGGTCGTATTCAATTTATCGACCCGCTCCCCGATGAAGATTTCAAGGCCGTCCTTGGTGCCGCAGACATCCTGCTGGTTAATGAGATGCCCGGGCTCCGTGAGACTGCGGTTCCGAGCAAGCTGACGTCCTACTTCTCTACGGGGCTTCCCGTTATAGCTGCGACCGATCCCGACAGCACGACAGCAGGCGAGATCAGCAAGTCTGGTGGCGGGATACGCGTGGATCCTAAGCATCCCGCTGCCCTCCTCGAGGCCGCAGAACTCCTCGGGGAGGATCATCCGCTCTCCAAGTCGCTCGGCGAGTCGGGCAAAATGTACGCCAGCGCTACCTTGTCGGAGGACGCAGCTATAGTGGCCTTCGGCGCTTGGCTGCAGACGCTCCAAGCAAGCAAGAATGGTGCTCAAGTGGCCGACAGGACATGAGGCCAATCAGAACAGGGGGACTCGGGTTGCATAAGCGCGCTCTAATTACCGGAATCACGGGCCAGGACGGCTCTTATCTTGCTGAGCTGCTGCTCCGCAAGGGATACGAAGTTCACGGTCTGATCCGACGGGCGTCGACCTTCAACACGGCCCGTATCGACCACCTCTACGTCGACCCGCACGACACCAGCGCAAAACTGTTCCTTCACTACGGTGACTTGAGCGATGGCTCCCGCCTCGTAACCCTCCTCGCCGACATCCGACCCGACGAGGTCTACAACCTCGCTGCTCAATCTCATGTGCGGGTCTCCTTCGACGAGCCCGAGCACACAGCAGACACCACGGGTATGGGCACGGTCCGCCTCTTGGAGGCCGTACGGTTAGCAGGCATCGAGACGAAGTTTTATCAGGCGTCGTCGTCTGAGATGTTCGGTGCTACTCCACCGCCCCAGAATGAAGAAACTCCCTTCTACCCGCGCTCTCCCTATGGCGCGGCCAAGGTTTACAGCTACTGGATCACGAAGAATTACCGGGAAGCGTATGGAATGTATGCCGTCAACGGAATTCTCTTTAACCACGAGTCTCCTCGCCGAGGCGAGACCTTCGTTACTCGCAAAATCACCCGGGCAGTTGCCGCCATCAAGGCTGGCCAGCAGGAGCACCTTCACATGGGAAACCTCGATGCAGTGCGGGACTGGGGGTACGCCGCGGAATACGTTGAGGGCATGTGGCGCATGCTACAGGCCGACGAGCCCGACGACTTCGTTCTTGCGACGGGCGGTAACTACACGGTCCGGGACTTCCTCCAGATCTCCTTTGAACACGCCGGCCTGAACTGGGAAGATCACGTCAAGTTCGACGAGCGATACCTTCGACCGACGGAAGTCGACGCGCTCGTCGGCGACGCGTCAAAGGCTCAAGACAAGCTGGGCTGGAAGGCCACGATTCACACGCCCGATCTCGCTCGTCTCATGGTCGACGCCGATCTCGAGGCACTTAAGCATGAGGGCCGTCGCTGGATCGACACCGTCGAACTGGAAAGCTGGAGTGACTGACATGATGGGATTTCAAGCCGGTCCCCTCGATAGAAGTGCGCCCTTTTACGTCGCAGGGCACCGAGGACTAGTCGGGTCGGCGATCTGGCGAACGCTAGAGTCAGAGGGATTCACCAACCTCCACGGGCAGACCTCATCAGAGCTGGATCTGAAGGACCGCTCTGCGGTCGCCGAATACCTCGCCGGACTAAAGCCCCGGTACCTGGTACTCGCCGCCGCGAAGGTAGGCGGCATCATGGCCAACAACACCTATCCGGTGGATTTCCTCACGGAGAACCTTCAAATCCAGGTAAACGTTCTCGACGCGGCCCAAGAGCAGAACGTCGAGCGGGTACTCTTCCTCGGGTCCTCATGCATCTACCCCAAGCTTGCCCCCCAGCCCATTCGTGAGGAATCGCTCCTCACCGGACACCTAGAGCCTACGAATGACGCGTATGCGATCGCGAAAATTGCTGGAATAATGCATGTACAGGCCGTTCGCCGGCAGTACGGACTGCCGTGGATATCAGCAATGCCTACCAATCTCTATGGTCCGGGGGATAACTTCTCTCCTGAGGGGTCGCACGTGCTCCCGGCGCTCATTCGCCGGTATGACGAAGCCGTCAACGCCGGCGTAGACACAGTCACGAATTGGGGTACTGGATCACCTCGTCGCGAGTTCCTGCACGTGGACGACATGGCTGCAGCCTGCCTGCACTTGCTTGAGAACTACGATGGACCCGAGCAGGTCAACGTGGGTACCGGAACGGACGTCACCATCAAAGCGCTAGCGGAGATCGTCGCTTCTGCTGTCGGCTACAACGGGACTATGGACTGGGATACAAGTAAGCCAGACGGAACGCCCCAGAAGCTTCTCGACGTCTCTAAGTTGGCTGATGCAGGTTGGACGGCAAAAATCGGCCTTGAGGAGGGCGTGAGGAACACAGTCGACTGGTATCGCTCGAATCAGTCCAGCGTG
The DNA here is from genome assembly GCF_054511075.1 of Arthrobacter sp. TMS2-4. Lineage (NCBI taxonomy): Bacteria > Bacillati > Actinomycetota > Actinomycetes > Micrococcales > Micrococcaceae > Arthrobacter > Arthrobacter sp. TMS2-4. Next base: position 284,921 of record NZ_JBTNDI010000002.1, on the reverse strand, counting down.
CGCGGCTGAAGCACTAGCGCACCCGCTTCATTTGATATCGGCCGCGGTGGCGTCCTAACGCCCGCAGCACAACAAGCATCTTGAGAGGCCTCCCTTGGAGCTGAGTGACTACCTTCGGATCCTGCGGCGCAACTGGCTGCTCATTACCGTCTGTGCCCTTGCCGGCTTAATCCTGGGGGCCCTTGCATCGTTTGCGGTTCGCCCTACCTACACCGCGGAAACGAAGCTGTTCGTAGCGACCCAAAGTTCGGGCAGCGTGCAGGACTTGCAGCAGGGCAACACCTTCACGCAAGCGCGGGTTCAGTCGTACGTTCAGACAGTGTCCGAGCCTTTGGTACTGCAGCCAGTCATCGAGTCGCTTGGACTCGACTCGACGGCGGCGGAGCTAGCGGCAAAGGTGACCGCCACCGCTGATCTCAACACGGTCATCATTACCATCACGGTTGAAGATACGTCGCCTGTCCAGGCTGCAGCCATCGCGCAGGCGACCGGAGAGAGCCTCGTTCAGTCCGTCGAGGGTCTTGAGAGTACTGGTCAAGGTGCCACATCTCCCGTAAACCTCACTGTCATCACTCCGGCATCAGCGCCGTCCGAGCCCTCCGCACCGAATACGCGCCTCAACCTCGCGCTGGGACTTCTCGTGGGCCTGGCGCTCGGGATAGCCGCCGCCGTCCTGCGAACAACACTCGACACACGAGTCCGCGGCGAATCGGATGTTCGCCGGATCAGCGACGCACCCCTTCTCGGCGGCATCTCCTTCGATTCGGACGCCCAGAAGAAGCCTTTGCTGACCCAGGCGCCCGCCCAAAGTCCTAGGGCCGAGTCTTTCCGGCAGATCCGGACCAATCTGCAATTCGCTCACGTCAGCCAAAAGTCGAAGGCGGTTCTGGTCACCTCTTCGCTTCCCGGCGAGGGCAAGACCACGACGGCCACAAATCTGGCGATTGCCATCGCTCAGTCAGGCCAATCGGTGGTGCTCATAGACGCTGACCTCCGGCGTCCTCGGGTGGACGAATACCTCGGCCTCGAGCGCAACGCAGGTCTCACCACGGCCCTTATCGGCCGGGCCGATGTCGAGGATCTCCTGCAGCCCTGGGGTACTGATGAGCTGTACATCCTCACATCTGGTCAGATCCCGCCGAACCCGAGCGAACTGCTCGGCTCCGATGCCATGAAGCAGCTGATCACTCGCCTCGAGCAGAAGTTCGACGCCGTGGTCATCGATGCTCCTCCCCTGCTCCCCGTGACGGATGCTGCAGTGCTCGCGCAGCAGGTTGGTGGCGTGGTGCTCGTCATCGGATCCTCTAAGGTGAAACTGGCTGACCTGCAAAAATCCCTTGCGAATCTCGAGATGGTGGATGCGGATTTGCTCGGTGTCGTCATTAACCTTCTGCCGAGCAAGGGGCCTGACGCTTACGCCTACAGCTACTATTCGTATGATTCGGCAGTCACACCGCCCATGGATGACGCGCCTCAGGTCACCCGTCATAGGTCTAGGGACTCCTCCCGTGACCCTAATGAGCGCGTTGTCGGAATTTCGTCTCAGAACAAGTAATCGACACGTCGCTGCTCAGCGGCTTGCTTTGGGGGCATGGGGAACTGGTGTCGGAAATACAAGTAAACAACAAGTGGGCCCAGCGGTATGGGCGCAGGCTGGCAGTCGTCGACGCGGCAGTCGTCCTGTGGGCGACAGTCGGGGCGCTGATTGTCCGTTTCGGCGTCCCCGAGACAGATCGTCTGAACGCGCGGGACCAGCCCTACGTCATCGTGTCTCTCGTGCTGGCGATGGGCTGGTGGCTCATGTTATCGCTGCGCGGCAGCCGCGAGGCGACCGTTCTGGGACACGGCACGGAGGAATACAAACGGGTGGTCAGCGCCTCCCTGATTCTTTTCGGCCTAGTCGCGATCGTCAGTTATGCACTGCAGCTTGATACCGCCCGCGGCTACGTGGGTGTAGCGCTGCCTGCGGGTCTCATCATGCTGCTGCTGTCCCGCATCATCGTTCGTCGATTCCTGCATATCGAACGCGAATACGGGAGGAGCTCCCTTCGGGTCCTGGTGATCGGCAGCTCCAGTGGAGTGCAACACTTGGCCGATTCCCTGAGGGCTCAGCCGATGGCCGGTTACCTCCCTATTGGCGCTTACCTCCCCGGGGTGGAGTCCGGCGCAAGTACTACCTCCAGTCTCGACCTGCCGGTCGTGGGAAGGGCCATCGAGGCAGATCACATCATCTCCGATATCAAGAACTTCAACCCGGACGCGGTAGCCCTGTCGAGCAGCATGCAATTGGCGCCCGAAACTATCAGGGCCCTCGGCTGGGCACTCGCTGACCTCAACATCCGCCTCATCATGGCACCGGCGCTGACGGACGTTGCCGGACCCCGTATCCACACCCGACCGGTAGCCGGTCTCCCGTTGATCCACGTCTCCACGCCCAACCTGGAGAACGGCCAGCGCTTTGTCAAACGCACCACCGACATCCTCGGCTCGAGCCTGCTCATTGTCGCGCTGTCGCCGCTGCTCGCCCTTGTCGCGGTGCTCGTCCGGCTCGACTCGCGCGGTCCGGTTCTTTTCCGTCAGGAACGCGTGGGCACAGCCGGTGAACGTTTCGAGATGTACAAGTTCCGGTCCATGGTGGTCGACGCCGAAGCCAGGCTGGAGCATCTCCGCGACAACCATGAGGGGAACGACGTCCTTTTCAAACTGAAGAATGACCCCCGCATCACCAGGGTCGGTCAGTTCATCCGCAAGTTCAGCCTTGATGAACTGCCGCAGCTGTTCAACGTGCTCGGCGGGTCGATGTCCCTCGTAGGTCCCCGACCGCCCTTGGCCGCCGAGGTGGAGCGCTACGACATCCGCGCCCACCGTCGGCTGCTGGTCCGTCCTGGTATGACGGGTCTCTGGCAGGTCAGCGGTCGGTCGCTGCTCTCCTGGGACGAGACCGTGCGGCTCGATCTGTATTACGTGGAGAACTGGTCGTTCCTCGGTGATCTGGCCATCCTGCTACGAACCTTCAAGGCCGTCGTCGGCCGCCACGGCGCCTTCTGATGCGTGCCAACACCCCTTGCACAAAGGACTTTGAATGATTGACGGACGCTCGACGGATGCGCGATCAGCGCGCTCAGGCGCAGCGCGGACCCAGGCTGGAGACGCCGGGAGCAGGGACAGCCGCCGGCGGCGCCGCCGGGTTCTCCTCGGGATTGCCGCCCTGGTGCTGGTGCTTCTCGTCGTCGCGGGCGGGTGGCTGGCCTTCCGCGCACAGGAGATCCGCAGCAACCTCGAGAGCAGCATGACGCTCGTCCCCGAGCTGCAGGCGGCCGTCGTCGACCGCGATACCGATCGTGCCAGCGCCGTCACCGCGCAGTTGCAGGACCACACGACGGCAGCACGCGCGGCCGGCACCGACCCTCTGTGGAAGGCCGCGGGCCTTCTCCCCTTCGTCGGGCAGAACTTCAGCGCCGTGTCGGAGGTGACCGTCTCCGCAGACGATGTGATCACCCGGGCCGTCGCTCCGATGGTCGACAAGGTCGCGGTGCTGGACTGGAACGCCCTGACCCCGGTGGACGGGCGCATCGACACCGCTCCCCTGGCGGACATCGCACCGACGCTGTCCGCCGCCGCCGCCACCGTCGACCTGTCCTACGGCCGCCTCGAGGGCATCGACCGCTCGGAGCTGCTGCCGCAGATCGCCGGCCCGCTGGACGACGCCGTCCTGGCTCTCGGCGACGTGAGCGGACCTATCAACGCTGCGGCGCGCGCCGGTGAGCTGCTGCCGTCGATGCTAGGCGCCGAGGAACCGCGCGATTACCTGGTGCTGGTGCAGAACAGCGCCGAGGTACGCGCGACCGGTGGCATCTCCGGCGCGCTGGCTGTCCTCACCGTCGACGACGGGCGGATCTCCCTCACCGACCAGGGCAGCGCCTCCGAACTGGGACGGTTCGATCCGGCCATCGCGGTGGACCCCGGGCAGGAGGACATCTACTCGTACCGGATGGCCACGTTCATGCAGAGCGTGAACCTCACCCCGGATTTTCCCACCGCAGCGTCCACCGCTAAGCAGATGTGGGAGGAACGCCGCCCGGGCTCCACCATCGACGGCGTGATCGCCCTCGATCCCGTGGTGCTGGCCACCATCCTCGAAGCCACCGGACCCGTGGAACTCGGCGAGGTCGGCAATCCCGGCGTCGACGCCCTGCTCGCGCAGACCTCCCTGCCCACCGCACTCGATGCCACCAACGTGGTGCCCACCCTCCTCTCCGACGTCTACGCCCAGATCGAGGAGCCGGAACTGCAGGACGCCTACTTCGCCGCCGTGGCAGCGAAGGTCTTCGGCGCCCTCACGGATATGCAGGGCGACAGTACGCAGCTCGTCGACGCCCTGGCAACCAGCGCCGAGCAGGGCCGCCTGTACGTATGGTCCGCCACCGCCGAGGAGCAGGACGTTCTCGCCCGGACCCGTCTCGCGGGTGCGGCTCTCGGCCCCACGGTCGGTGGCGCTGCCTTCGGGGTGTACTTCAACGACGGCACCGGCGCGAAGATGGACTACTACGTGCGCCGGACCGTGCAGCTCGTGAAGAGCTGCCCGGGTGACGGCTACTCCCTGTACACGGCGAAGGTGACGCTGACCAACACCGCCCCCGCCGACGCGGCGACGAGCCTGCCGGCGTACGTTACCGGCGACGGGGCGTTCGGCGTCGACCCCGGACGCGTGAAGACCAATACCGTGAGCTACGGCCCCGCGCAGTCCCTCCTGCAGCAGGCGCGTATCGACGGGGAGGACGTGCCGATCGGATCGTTCGCGCACGGCAACCGGCCCGTCGGCATCCTCACCACGGAGATCGGGCCCGGCGAGACCGTGACGCTCGAGATGGACTTCTCCAAGGTGGTGCAGGAGACCGAGCCGGTACTCGATGTCACCCCGACCGTGCAGGACCCCGCCGACGTCCTCCTGCCGGCCGAAGGCCTGCAAGCCTGCGACTGATCGCTGAAGCAGCGCGATTTTTCCGGCCGAGCGCTCGGGATTTCAAGGACAACGATCCGATATCGGAAGCCTACTGCTGGTTGCGCTCGCGCAACCGACATACCTACGGTTGATCTATGCCCCGCCGGATCTACCGGCTCCTAGGCACACCAACGGTAGCTACCGTTATTACCTGGAGGATGACAATGACTACACGAAACCACCGCAACCCGCGGATGATCGTTGCAGGAATTTTCGCCACAGCAGGACTCGCGCTCGCAGGCTGCAACACTGCAGGGCCGGAGGAAGGCGTCGACGTAGAAGACATTTCCGAGGGCGACGTGGCCGCGTCCTCACCAGCCGCGGAACCCAGCATGAGCGCCGGCGCCATGGGCTACAACGGGGTCTACGACCAGACCTTCTACGATGGGGCCGACGCCTACGCCGGCCAGGAAGTCACGGTCTCGGCCGAAGTGACGGAGAACATCTCCACGGACACCTTCGTGATCGGCGGAGCCGACGGCACCGCAGTGGATCCGCTGCTCATCGTCGAGGAATCAGAAGTCCCCTCAATGGTCGAAGGCGAAGTGGTCCAGCTGACGGGAACGGTCCAGCAGGACTTCGACGTCGTCGCCGCAGAAGAACTCCTCGGGCTCGAACTCGAGGACGAACTGTACGCCGACTACGTCGGGGAGCCCTACCTTTCGATCACCAGCGGAGAAGTCATCGACGAAGGCTGACGCTGGACGGCAGGACCCTTGCTCCCCAGATACCGGACTGGAAATCAGTCCGTGATCCGGGGAGCATCTGCTTGAGCGCCAACAGCGCGCGGAGGGCCAGGTGCCTCGGTGACGGGCGCGTTAATACTGCGTTACATCCTCGTCCGGAGCCTTCCGAGTCTTCCGCTACTCCTAAGCGCTTGCTACCGTCTGAGTAGGCGTACTACCAGACGCAAGTAGTGATTGGCCCCGATTAGAGTAATCGAGGTATGTCCTATAGGTTGATGGCAGTAGGCGCAGGGCATTTGGGGAACGAAGGCCCGCCCACTTCACGCTTGTCGAGTCTCAATCACCTTAATGGGGAGCTTTCATCATGAACAAAACCGCCTCAGTCCTGGCCGTCGCCGGAACCATCGCCCTTCTGGGAGCCGGCGCAGCGCAGGCCGCTCCCGTCTCCACCCCCGCCTACGTCACCGGCGAGACCGGCACCGTCAGCGATGGCACCATCGCTCCCGGTGAGACCGTCACCTTCAGCAGCACCGACGGGCTCTTCGAGCCCGGTGAGCCCATCCGCATCACGGTCGACCGCACCGACGGAACTCCCTCGGCTGCCGGCTTCGGCGCAGGCGGAACGGCTGCTGCACGTGGCGGCCTCATCGTCCTCAACCAGATCGTCCTCGACGAGACCATCAACGCCGACGCCAACGGCAACTTCTCCTACGACGTGCAGCTCACCGAGGAAGGCGTCTACACGCTGACCGCCGCTGCGCTGGACGGCTCCCCCGTGGTCACCTCACGCGTGGTCGTCGACTCCGACAACGCCGTGGGTGGCACGACCGGTGGCACCGGTGGCACCGGTGGCACCGGTGGCACGACCACTTCCGGGTCGGGTCTGGCCGACACCGGCCTCGACTCGGCGATGCTCCTCTGGGGTGCCGCCGGCATCGGTGCGCTCGGCCTGGGCGCCGGCAGCATCGTGGTGGCACGCCGCCGCTCCGCCGAGGCCTGAGACCTTCGCACCACTGAACACGAAAAAGCCGGCCCGGAGCATCTGCTCCGGGCCGGCTTTTTCGTGCCTCGTGATCGGCTGAGGATCGCTCGTTAAACGGGAAGAGGCCAGCGGCAGCTGGGGACGGAGTCTTGGTCTCAGGAAGACTCCTTTGCCGCTGGCCCCGATCCGGGACCCGCTTTCATGCGAGTGAGGGCCGAAGCCCTGGCGTCGAACCCGTATCGGTCCAACAGATGCAACCCTACGCAGATCACCGGGACCGCTCACCAGTGCGCGCTACTCCAGTTTCTCCGACGTGCTACGCGACCGGTTTGAGGAGGCTACTCGGACCCGGCCAGCGGTCTACGCAGCGCACACAGCGCAGGTCAGTGCTCGTCGTCGTACGCCCTCATCTCACCCTCGAGCTCCTCGCGGGTGGTGATGCCCAGCTTCCCGTAGATGCGGTACAGGTGCCCCTCCACGGTCCGTGTGGACAGGACGAGCGCCTCCGCGATGGCACGGTTCGTGGCTCCGCCGGCCGCGAGCCGTGCAATCTCGCGTTCGCGGGCCGTCAGCTCATGTGCGCCGCGCAGATCCCCGTCCTCATGCGGTAGCACGCCTTCGAGCATCGACTGCCGGTGGCGCACGGAGCGCAGCGCCATGCGGCGGGCCCTGCCGTCGCCCTGCTCCTCGAACAGGCGCATGGCCCTCGCCGAGGCCTCGGCCGCGAGGGGGATCTTCTGCAGGCCCTCCGCTCGATCGGCGACCGCGAGCAGGGCATCGGCGTCGCGGTCCGCCAGGGCGTGCGCGTAGCGGGAGAGGACCTGTGCCTCCGAGCCCTCGAACTGGTCGGCGAGTTCGGCGAGGCGCCATGCCCGGGCCGTGTCACCGAGCACCGCGAGGAGTTCCAGCATGTCCTTCTCGCAGGAGCGGAAGGATGCCTCCCGTGCAGCCTCCGCCAGCCGCTCGATCCCGCTGAGGTCCGCCGCGCCGTCGGGCCTCCCGCTGCCCGCGGCGGCGAGGAAGGCCCGCCCGAGGAGGAGCAGCGGTCGGCTGCCGATCGACGCCACGCCGGCGAACTCCTGCTCGAAGGCCCGGGCGGCGGTGTCCTCACCCGATGAATGGGCCGCCCACCCGGCGACGGCGAGCGCGTACGGGAGCATCATCTCGGAGTCCACCTGACGCAGGGACGCCAGGGCCGGCTCGAGGATGTGCAGTGCAGTGCGGTACTTGCCGCGGCGCGTGTCGAGCACGGCCTCGAGCGCCGCCAGCGGACCGGCGAGATACTCGTAGCTCACCAGGCGTCGCTGCCGGTACTCCTCGAGCACCTCCAGCGCAGTGGTGAACTCGCCGGCGTGGATCAGCGCGCTGACGTGCCGTGCCACGACGCGCGGACGCAGGTACTCGAGCCCTCCACGGGAACGGTCCACCGCATCGACAGCGGACCGAATCTCCGCGAGGGCCGTGTCGCACTGCCCGAACGCGCCGTCGATCTCGCTGCGGAAGAGCAGCAGGAGGACCGGCAGGGGGGACCCGGACTCCGGCCCGGCGGGAGCAAGGGCGGCGTCGAGGGCCTCCGCCTCGGCGCGGGCGGTCTCGAACTCGCCCTCGAGGACCCACCCGAACAGATGCAGCACCCGCAGTGCCAGCCCGGCATGCTCCGCCTCCGCCACCTGATCGGACGCCGGCTGATCCGACGCCGCCTGCCCGGTCGTCTCCTCCGCGGACCCCGCGGCCAGCCGGTCCGCGCACGCGTCGGCGATCGCGTGGACGCGGTCCGGGTCATCGCCCCGTTGGACGCTGGCCAGGGCCTTGAGGACGGCGGCGTCCGCGGCGACGCAGGGCCGGAGCTCACCGGCCAGGACCAGATCGAGCTGCTCCTCGGCGACCGCGTACTCGCCGAGGGTGACCCGCACCCGTGCCTCCTCGACCGTCCCGGCGGTCTGCTCCCCCGCCACCCGTGCCGCTTTCGCGAACCGCAGGGCGGACTCCGGAGCCGAGACGTAGGCCGCGGTGCGGGCCGCGGTGAGGAGGACGGCGGGCGGCACCGCCACACCGCAGTCGAGGGCCCAGTCGAGGTGGTCGATCAGGCCCTCGTCGACGGCGGGCGGCACCACGTCGTCGTCGAACACGCGGCGTCGCAGCTCCGCGCTGCGCCCGGCGGGGACCAGCGCCCGAACCACGCGCCCCATCATGGGGTGGGCCACCCTGAGCGCGCTGGTGGACGAACCACCCGTGCGCAGCAGCCCGCGGCGCACCAGCTGCTGGGCCACGGTGTCCTCACCGATGACCGCCAGGCGCGCCTGCGACAGGCCGCCGCTGAGCGCCACCACCTCGTAGACGGTCCGCTCCTGCTCCGTGAGCTCCTGCAGCAGGGTCTTCGCGAGGTCCATGAGCTGCGGGACGGGAGGATGGAACCGGCCGGACAGGCACCACACGCCGTCGTGCTCCACGAGCTCGCCGGTCGCGGACGCATGGTCCAGCAGCGCCCGCAGCATCAGGGGGTTGCCCGCGCTCTCCCGGGCGAGGTACTGGCCGGCCCCCTGGGAGAGCCGCCCTCCCTGGATTGCCTCGCACAGGGCCACCGCGTCCTCGTACTCGAGGCCGGGCAGATCCACCCTGCTGATGAAGCCGTCCGTATAGAGGGAGAACAGGTCTCCGGCCCGGGACGGCAGCCCGTCGGCGAAGAGCACCACCTTGATGATGCGGGAGATCACCAGCTGGGTGAGGATGTGGCTGCTGTCGTCGTCGAGGTACTGGGCGTCGTCGACGACCACGACGGCGCTCCGGCCCTCGGACGCCGCCCGGAAGTAGGCCACGAGGGCGCGGAGCGCGGAGAGGGACGACTCGAGGGTCTGGGGCGTCGCGTGGGAGAGGTAGGGGCCGAGGGCCCCGTACGGCACGGCCGCAAGATTCTCGGTGGCGCGGACGAGGAAGAACCGGGTCAGCTGGGGGTCCCCGGTGGTCACGAGGCGCCGGGCGATCGCGCTCTTGCCCGTCCCGAACTCCCCCACCACGAGGGCACCGTGCAGGTTGGGGTGGGACAGCGTCTGGGCGATGGCGGTGATGGGCCGTTGGACCCCCACGAGGGGCACCCGCCCTCCGTCGACGCTCATCCGAGGGGTGCCGGGAACAGCTCTGCGAGCTGTGAGCGGGAGGACACGTGCAGTTTCGAGTAGATCTGGTACAGGTGCCCCTCGATCGTCCGCACGGACACGCACATGGACTCGGCGATCTCCCGGTTCATCAGGCCGCTGACCGCCAGCTGGGCGATCTCCGCCTCCCGCGGGGTGAGGCAGTCGAGCTGTGACGAGGGGCCGTGGTCGTCCAGGTCCGCCAGGACGCGCCGTGCCCGCTGCTGGACCTCCCGCACCGTCGACTTGTCCCCCAGGGCGCGCGCCGCGTGGAGGGCCGAGCGTGCCGCGTCCCGGCCGAAGTTCTGGTCGCCGCCGGCGGCGGCAAGGTCCATGGCCTGCAGGAGCACCTCGGCGTCGCGGTGGCTGATACCTTTCGCGAACGTCTCGCACACGAGCGCGTAGGGCCCCTGCACGCGGGCGGCGACGTCGGAGAGTTCCGCGAGGACCCCGGTGCTGCCGAGTCGGACCGCACTCGTGAACGCGGACAGCGCGAAGAGCGATGCACCCCGTTCCCTGTCGCTCCGGCCCAGGGCCTGCAGTTGCCGGGATGCGTCCGGCTTCGCCTCCCGGAGCCCGACGCTGAGCAGTTGCAGCTGGGAGGCGACCCGGCGTACCAGCCAGGGATCCCCCGCGGTGGGCTCCGCGTGGACCAGGAGGGGGATGGCGGCCTTGATGTTGTCGCCCACCGAGTGGCAGTAGGCGATGGCCGAGGCGGCGAGGGGCAGCACGCGGTGCGGGTCGCCGACCCGCAGCTGGTCGAAGGCCGGGATCAGGACCGCCAACGCAACCTCCGGCGTCCCGTACCGGCCGCGGACGAGTCCCAGGGCCAGCTGGACGGCCGAGCTGTGCAGCACCGCCGCGCTGTCCCCGTCCGCCAGGCGCAGCCTCCTCGAGCCGGGCCCCCAGCATCCCGTGGCGCTGTAGATCGCGATGAGGCGCAGGTAGGCGAGTTCCCGGGTGCGGGCGGCGACGTCGGGCTCCTGCAGACGGTCCGCCAGGGCATCGGCGAGTTGCAGTGCCTCCAGCTGGTCCTCGAGCATGGCCCAGGCCTCACTCAGCAGGACATCAGCGGCGATGCCCTGGTCCCTGCCCAGCGGGACATCGCCCGAACGGACGGACAGCACCAGGTCCCGGGCCTCGCCGAAACGGCCCTGCAGCGAGGCGACCTCCGCGCGGGCGATCACGACGTCCGCCCGGAGGCGCCGGCGGTCCTCCGGGTCGAGGCCGGCGTCGGACTCCAGCCGCTCCCCGGCCTCGTCGAGGGCCTCCTCGACCCCCTCGAGGCCGAGGCGCTGGCGGAGGAAGACACCGGCGAGCAGCAGCGGTACGGCATCCGTGGCCGGCGCGCCGTCGAGCAGGGGCGCCGCGAGCAGCAGGGCGTTGCCGGCGTCCTGGAAGCGCCCGGTGAAGGTGAGCGCCCGGACGCGCTCGACGGCGGCACCGACCGAGGAGCGGCAGGCGTCGTCGAGCTCCGCGTACTCCGCGGCGATGCAGTGCCGACCCGCGCGGTTCGCCGAGCGGGAAGCGGCGAGTGCGAGCTCGGCCGGAACCGGCCGCTGGCACTTCAGCAGCCACTCGGTGTGCCGCTCCGGATCGAGCAGGTCACCGAGCGCGGACCCTTGCACCTGCCGGGTGTACAGGTCACCGGCCTGCTGCGCGGACAGCGACGCCGCGACGCCGGAGCCGATCACGGGGTTCCGGAACGCGACGCTCTCCTCCTCGCCGTGCCCCACGGCGAGCAGGCCGCCGGTCTGCAGGGCGTCCAGGTCCGCGCTGTTGGTGATGGACTGCGCGACGGGGAGGGGCAGCCGGCCGGCCAGTGCAACGACGTGGGCGATCTCCCGCTGTCCGGGCGGCAGTTCCTCGAGGATCAGCTGGACCGTCTCGGCGATCTCGGTGGGGACGGGGGTGGCGGCCGGCAGGAGCACCCAGGTCTGCCCGTGACGCACCACGCTGCGTCCGCGGACCGCCCGGATGGAGGCCTGGAGGAAGCGCGGGTTGCCGCCGCTCATGCGGTACAGCAGTGCGGCGGCCTCGGCGCTCACCGGCCCCCGCAGCTCGGCCTCCGCCAAGGCCCGCGTCTCCAGCGCATCGAACGGGGCGAGGTCCACCCGGTGCAGCGAGCCGTCCCGCCAGAGGCCGGCGAACTGGGGGTCCGCCGCCGCGAAGTCCTGGGCGGTCAGGAGCACGCTCGCGGTCCCGCCGAGCACGAGCTGCCCGATCAGGGCCGCCGAGGACGCATCGAGGTACTCGACGTTGTCCACGGCGAGGACCACGCGGCGCCCGCGCGCCTCATGGTTCAGGAAGTCCGCGACGGCGCGGAGCACCATCACGGGATGCTCGACGACGTCCCCCTCGATCTCGGAGAGAAGGAAGTTGACGGGCCGGTAGGCCTGGTGGCGGAAGCCCCTCGAGCCCCTGATCCGGAGGACGTACAGGGCCTCCGCACTGAAGGCCAGCACCTGCTGCACCACGGCGGTCTTGCCGACGCCCGCCTCGCCCACGAGCACGGCACCGACGGACCCGGGGGCGCCCAGCGCGGCCTCCACCGCCGCGAGGACGTCCGCGCGACCGACGAAGGGGGGTGCCTCGTCCGGGACGAGCATCAGGCCGGGGCCCGCGCCGGGGCGCTGGGAAGGAGTGAGGCGAGCACCTGATACGCCCTGGCGGTTCGCAGCCATGGGACCACATCCTAGATTCGAGGGGGCCGTTCGCCTCCGAGCCTAGGTAGAGTCCTGACGGGCTACACGAGTAGCACTTACGGGAGTTACCCTCCACCTACTCAATTGTTGAGCCTCGAACTACGGTGGTACTACCTCATTTGCCGCTACGGGCTACTTGTTAGACAACGTAGTCACTGGCCGAAGCGCCTCAGGAGTTCCCGTCGAACAGGCTGGTCACCGAGCCGTCGTCGAACACCTCGCGGATGGCCCGGGCGATCAGCGGCGCGATGGACAGCACCGTCAACTGCGGGAACCGCTTCTCCGACGGGATGGGCAGCGTGTTGGTCACCACGACCTCGCGTGCACCGGATTCGGCGAGGCGACGCGACGCCGGCTCCGAGAATACCGCATGTGTGGCCGCGATGATGACATCCTTGGCGCCCGCGTTCTTGAGCACCTGCACGGCACCGGAGATGGTGCCGCCGGTGTCGATCATGTCGTCGATCAGCACGCAGGTGCGGCCCTCCACCTGACCCACGACCTGCTTCGAGACGGCCTGGTTGGGGACGGTCAGGTCACGGCTCTTGTGCACGAAGGCGAGGGGCGCGCCGCCGAGGCGCTCCGCCCACTGCTCGGCCACCCGGACGCGGCCGGTGTCCGGGGAGACGACGGTGACGTTGTCGGCGTCGACCCTCGAGCGGATGTAGTCCGCGAGCAGCGGGATGGCCATGAGGTGGTCCACCGGACCGTCGAAGAAACCCTGGATCTGGGAGGTGTGCAGGTCCACGGACATGAGCCGGTTGGCGCCGGCCGTCTTGTAGAGGTCCGCGACGAGGCGGGCCGAGATGGGCTCGCGGCCGCGGCCCTTCTTGTCCTGGCGGGCGTAGGGGTAGAACGGGGAGACCACCGTGATGCGCTTGGCCGAGGCCCGCTTCAGGGAGTCGATCATGATGAGCTGTTCCATCAGCCAGTTGTTCAGCGGAGCCGGGTGCGCCTGGATCACGAAGACGTCCGTGCCGCGCACGCTCTCCCCCGAGCGCACGTAGATCTCGCCGTTCGCGAAGTCGTAGGCCGAGACCGGCAGCAGCTCGGTGCCCAGCCAGGACGCGATCTCCTCCGCCAGCTCCGGGTGCGCGCGCCCGGAGGCCAGGACCAGCTTCTTCTCGCCGTGTGCGGTGATCTCGCTCATGCCTGGGTGCTCTTCTCTTCGGTGGGGGTACTCGGAGGGGTGTCGGAGGGCACAGCGGCGGCGCCCGCTGCGGCGGAGCCCGTGCCTGGCCGCTTCGCGGCGACCCAGTCGGGGATGTTCCGCTGCTCCGCGACGGTCACGGCGAGCGAACCCGCCGGGACGTCCTTGCGGACCACGGCGCCGGCGCCGGTGTAGGCGCCGTCGCCCACGCTCACCGGGGCCACGAAGACGGTGTTCGAACTGGTGCGCACGTGGGAGCCGATGACCGTGCGGTGCTTGTTCACGCCGTCGTAGTTGGCGGTGATGTTGCCGCAGCCGATGTTGGTGTACTCGCCGATCTCGGCGTCACCGGCGTAGCCCAGGTGGGACAGCTTGGAGCCGCGGCCGACCGTCACGTTCTTGGTCTCGTAGAACGCCCCGATCTTGCCCTCCTCGCCGAGGACCGTGCCGGGGCGCAGGTAGGTGAACGGGCCCACGCTCGCGCCGGCGCCGATGCGTGCTCCGCTGCCGTGCGTGCGGATCACGTGCGCGCCCTCGCCGACGACGACGTCGGTGAGCGTGGTGTCCGGGCCCACCACGGCGTCGCGCGCCACGGCGGTCTGCCCGTGGAGCTGCGTGTTGGGCAGGAGGGTGACGTCCTCCTCGAGGACCACGGTGGAGTCGATCCACGTGGTGGCCGGGTCCACGACCGTGACGCCCGCGAGCATCCACTGCTGGACGGTGCGGCGGTTGAGTTCGGCGCCGAGCGCGGCGAGCTGCACGCGGTCGTTGGCGCCCTCGACCTGCCAGCGGTCCTCCTGCACGACGGCGGCGACGCGGCCGCCGTCGGCGCGGGCGATGGCGAGGACGTCCGTCAGGTACATCTCGCCCTGCGCGTTGGACGCATCGACCTGCGTGAGGGCGCGCCGCAGGACGGCGGCGTCGAAGGCGTAGATGCCCGAGTTGACCTCGCGGATGGCGCGCTGCTCGGGCGAGGCGTCCTTGTGCTCGACGATCGCGAGGACGGTGCCGTCCTCGTGGCGGTGGATGCGCCCGTAGCCGGTGGGGTCCTCGAGCACCGCGGTGAGGACGGAGACGGCGTTGGCCTCGCCGTGGTGGACCGCGACGAGCTCCTGCAGGGTCTGCGCGGTGAGCAGCGGGACGTCGCCGTAGGTGACGACGACGGTGCCGCTCACGGGGCTGCTGGCACGTGCGTCGAGGCCCTCGAGCGCCACCTGCACGGCGCGCCCGGTGCCCGGTAGCTCGTCCTGGTCGATCAGGACGGCCTCGGGGTCCAGGCCGCCCACGTGCTCCGCCACGCGGTCCCGCTCGTGGCGGACGACGACGGCGAGCTCCTGCGGCCCGATGGCGCGTGCAGCGCGCAGTGCGTGGCCGATCATGGAGACCCCGCCGATCGGGTGCAGGATCTTGGGGGTCCGCGACTTCATGCGGGTGCCCGCGCCGGCGGCGAGGACGATGACGGCTGCCGGGACGTCGGGGTCCCCCGGATGCGTGGTTGCGTCCTGCGTGCTCACGGGGAAGCGCTCCTACCTGTAGGTGACCGGTGTGCGGCGGACCGGCCTGCCCGGCCGGCACCTGCCTGCGTTCCGCCCATAGGATTCGAACCTATACTCCACAGCTCCAAAGGCTGGGGTGCTGCCATTACACCAGGGCGGACCGCGACGTACCCCGGTGGGCCGGGGCATGTGCGCACGGTTATCTAGTTTGCCATGCCCGCGGGAGTTTGCCACGACGCGCACTGCACCGGGCGATACCGGGACCGGAGGACCGTTGAAGCCCTCGTGCGACCGGGCTAGATTACGACCATGCGTCCTCCCCGGCCAGAGATGTCCAACGCCGTTCCGCCGCCCGCACTCAGCAAGTCGGCTCCTCCCTCGCTGGTCCGCTTCGTGGGCGCCCTGTGGCTCATGGGCGCCGCGGTCGGTGCAGCGGCGCTCGTGTTCGCCTACCTGGACCGCGACACGCACCTGGCCGCCCTCCGGGAGACCGCGGCGGGCGTCGATGCCGCTGCGGACGCCGCCCGGCTCGACCAGGTCGCCGCAATCTCCTTCTGGGGCACGCTGGCGCTGTTCGCGGTGGTGCTGGTGGTCGAGGCGCTCCTCGCCCGTCCGCTGGTCCGCGGCGCCGGAGTCGTCCGCTGGGCGCTCCTCGTGATGCTCGTGCTGAACGCGGGTGCGGTCCTGCTGGTCTTCGCCTTCCTCGGTGACGGCTCCGCGGACTTCCAGCCCACGGTCCATCTGGCGGGAGTCCAGCTGGCGGTCGCGGCGCTCGCGTTCCTCCTGGGCCTGCTCCCGCCGGCGTCGCGGTGGTTCAGGGACGCACGCTCCCTGCGATCCCGACGCTGACGGGCTCGTCCGACCCCACCGACCCCACCGACTCCACCGGCTCCTCCGCCGCGGTGACGGGGCCCGCGCGGACCACCAGTTCCTCGCAGGTGCGCACCACGATCTGGCACGCCTCCTGGGCTCCCCTGCTGGTCAGCGGATTCTCCGCGAGCACGCGCCACCGGTGCAGCCGCCCCAGTGCGGCGGACCGCACCTCCCCCGGGTCGGCGTCCGGGGCGAGCCCGAGACGGTCCGCGGCCGCTGTGCCGGAGCCGCCCACCAGGCGCTCGGCGTCGGCGGCGGCCGGTGCCTGCAGCGGGACCCGGCCGGCCCGCAGGGCGGACAGCAGCTTCAGTTCGTTCATCTCGTGGGCGGTGGCCGTGATCCTCTCGACGCCGGCATGCAGCTGGGCGGCGGCCTCCCGGGGGTGCGCGGCGAGGATCACCTCGAGTCCGGTCAGCGCCGTCCGGACCCGCAGGGCCGTGGCCCGCGCGTCGAACTGCCGCGTCAGGAGCATCATCAGCTGGTCGAGCCCGCTGCGCCGCGCGAGCTCGTGGGCCAGCGCCGTCGCATTGCCGGTTCCGCCGCGCACCAGCGCGGCGCCCAGCCGGAGCCCGAACATGCCGAAGCGGTCGAGCAGGCGCGCCGCGTCCTCGGCCGGGATGCCGAGGGCGGCACTGCCAGCGACGAAACGGTCGGCGGAGAGCAGGGTGCGTTCCCTCTCGGTCCGCTCCAGGGCCGCCAGCGCCACGAACGCCTGGTACTCCGCCTGCCGGAGCGTCCGGGCGCTCTGGGCGAGCAGGCCCGCCATGGGCAGCACATCGAGTACGAGCGATCGCAGGGACGGGTCGGCGCGGTAGCGGTCGGCGATGCGGGAGGCCGCGATCAGCGAGTCCAGGCGCCCTGCTCCCACCTCGTCCGCCCGCGACAGGACGGCGAGCGCGTTCACCGTACCCGAGCGGCCCGCACTGGTGTCGTGGAAGGCCTCGAGGAACAGCAGGTCCGAGGCGTGCAGGTGCCGCATCAGGTAGATCACGGCGTCAGCCTCGGACGGCGCGTCCTCCGGGGTGAGGAACCGGGTGCTGCGCTCGGAGACGTCCGTGGAGAGCGACGCGATGCCCGGGGTGTCGATGAGGGTCATCGCCCGGAGGTTCTCGGCCGGCCAGTTGACCACCAGGCGCGCCACGTCCTCGGCGCGCTGCCCGCCGAGGTCGAACACCAGGCGCCCGTCCACGCGGGTCAGGGGCAGCAGCCGCGGCTCCCCCTCCACGGGGTGCAGGGTGATCCGGGGCGTCGTCGCGTAGCGGTACCAGGTGATGATGCGCGTGCACTCCCCGGTGTCGGTGGGGGCGATCTCCTCGCCGATGATCGCGTTGAGGAGCGTGGACTTCCCGGCCTTGACCATGCCGGCGACGGCGACCCGCAGCGGCTCGCGCAGGCGCCGCGCGTACCCCTCGAGCTCTGCACGCACCGCGGGGTCGTCGTCGTAGATCCGGACGGCGTCGGCGAGCAGGGCCTCGACGGCGCCGCTGTCCCTCACGCGGAGGCTCCGGCCGCGACACCGCTGGGCGCTGCGTCGGCCTGCGCGGGCTCCGCGGGCTTCGGGAGGAGGCGGCGGGCCTGCGCGTGCAGGCGGTCGATCGCCGCGAGCTGGGCCTTCAGCTCGGTTATGCGCGCCTCGCGTTCCTGCCGGTAGGTCGACGCCGTGCGCTGCGCCGCGGCGACGGAGTCCGCGAGGGAGCGGTGGTGCTCCTCGGCGATGGCGCCGAAGTGGTCGCGGATCTCGCGCTGGACGAGCCGCAGGCGGTCCTTGAGCTGCTTGCCCACCTGGAACACGACGTCGTCCATCTGCCGCCGCACCAGGGTCTTCGCCTCGCCCTGGCGGCGCTTGAGCCGGGCATCCTTGTCCTCCCGGTAGGCCTTCCGGCCCAGCAGGAGCCCCGCGCCGACCGAGAGCGGGTTGATGAGGGACATCCCGATGATGCCGGTGAGCAGGCCGAACATGAGCACGCCGCCGTAGGAGCCGCGCATGCCGATGAGGACCTTGCCCGCGGCGCTCACGTGTCCGGGGTCGAGGAACGGTACCTCCTCCACGGGGGCGAGGACGCCGTCCGTGTTCGAGACCTCCAGCAGCGGCAGGGGCACCTCGTCGAGCGCGAACAGTTCGGCCACCTGCTCGGCGAGCCACTGCGAGCGCTCGTTCGTCCACACGAAGGTGTCGGAGACGGCGGAGGCGACGCGCTGCTCGAGCCACTCCGCGAACTGGTCCCAGATGAGCCCGGGATCGCCGTCGTCGATGGCGGCCTCCGCTTCCCGCTGGATGGACCGCAGCCGGTCGCGGAGATCGTGCTCCATGTCGCTGATGAGATCGGACGCGCCGTCGTTGAGGGTGGTCTGCCAGCGCGAGGACCTCTTCCGCTGCTGGTCCGCCCGCTCCTTCGCCTCCTCGAGGTCGGCGATCAGGAGGGGCACGCTCTCGGGGTTCTCGAGCGCCTGCAGCTCGGCCGTGACCGAGAGGCGCAGGTGATCGGCCGTGGACAGCAGGTCCTGGGCCACCGACTTCCGGCGCAGGGACTGGGCCTTGCCCACCACCTCGTTGCGGAGGTAGCCGATGAGGTCGGGGAACCCCGACTCGCGGTTCAGCTCGACGTCCTTGGCCTGCGACGCGTAGAGGCGGAGGTCGGAGGACACGGGGATCAGCGGGGCGGAGATCCCCGCGTCCGAGAGGTGGCCGCGGTCGAGGTCCGCGACGGCCCGCCACTGCGGGTACAGGTCCGTTTTGGACAGCACGCAGCCGACGTTCGGGACGATCCGGGTGGCCTGCTTGAGGAAGCGGAGCTCCGGCTCGGTGTACTCCTGGGAGGCGTCCGAGACCAGGAGCATGGCGTCGGCGGTGGGCAGCGCGGTGAGGGTGGTCAGGGCGTGGGCCGATTCGAGGCCGCCCACACCCGGGGAATCGATGATCGACAGTCCGTCCGCCAGGAGGCGTCGCGGGAGGCGGACCTCAGCGGAGGCGAGGCCCTGCTGGTTCGACGGGTTGCCCCGCTCGGAGACGAACCCGGCGATGTCCTCAAGGGCGATCTCGCGGCGCTCGACGGCGTCGTCCGGTCCGCCGTCCTTGCGCGGCATGAGCACTGAGGCACTGGCGGGATCGCCGAAGCCCACCACGGTCGGCACGGAGGTCGCGATGTCGTCGTCGACGGGACAGACGGGGGCGTTCACGAGCGCGTTGATGAGCTTGCTCTTGCCCTGCTTGAACTCCCCCACGACGATCACCCGGATGTCCGGGTGCGCGAGGCGTCCCAGCGTCTGCTCCAGCCGCAGCCGCAGATCGGTGCGGTCGCCGGTGGCGACCAGCCCCAGGCCGCTCTTGACGAGCGGAATCAGATCATCCATGTGACACTCCCCGATGAGTTCTTCCTATGAGACCACGGGCAAGCCCAACGGGAACAGCGTCCCGTTGGGCTTGCCTGAATCGTCCTGCGTGGTGAGGCGGTCGATCAGAGCGCGGAGTCCTCGACCTCGATCTCGGAGTTCAGCTCGACGTCCACCTCGTTGTCGACGAAGAACGCCGAGTCGTCGATGGACGTGAACTGGTCGGTCGAGTTGTCGGTCGAGGTGAAGGAGTCGACGACCTCCACCTCCGTGTTGATCGACTCGTCGACGTAGGTCTCGGAGTTGTCGTTGAACGAGTCCGTGGCGGTGTTCGTCGTGGAGCTGTCCGACGTGAACGAGTCCGTGATGGCGACGTCGACATCGGTGTTGATCGACTCGTCCGTGGTGGAGTTGTCGGTGTTGAACGAGTCCGTGGCGGTGCTCGTCGTCGAGTTGTCGGTGTTCAACGAGTTCTCGAGCTCGACGTCGATCTCGGTGTCCACGGAGTTGAACGAGTCCGTGGTGGTGTCCGAGTTGTCCGAGTTGTCGTTGAACGAATCCGTGGCGGTGTTCGAGTTGTCCGAGTTGTCGTTGAACGAGTCGTCGACGTCGACGTCCAGGGAGTTGTCGGAGTTGTCGGTGGTGGTCTCCGAGTTGTCGTTGAACGAGTTCTCGATCGAGTTCTCCGAGTTGTCGGAGTTGTCGGTGTTCAGCGAGTCCTCGATCTCGACGTCGATATCGGTGTCGACCGAGTTGTCCGAGTTGTCGTTGTAGGAGTCCTCGATGGAGTTGTCCGAGTTGTCCGAGTTGTCGGAGTTGTCGTTGTACGAGTCCTCGATCGAGTTGTCCGAGTTGTCGTTGTAGGAGTCCTCGGTGTTCGAGTTGTCGTTGTAGGAGTCCTCGATGGAGTTGTCCGTGTTGCCGACCGCGACCGTCGCGGAGCCGCCGGCCGAGACGTTGGTGGAGTTGTCCCTCGAGTTGTCCACCGAGTTGTCGACGGAGTTGTCGACCTCCGCGTCGTCTCCCGCTGCGACGGCGTGGTCGCCGGAGGCGATGATGGCGTCGTTGTCGAACATCTGGGTGACGTCGCCGTTGGCCCAGATGTTCTGGTTCACGGACTGGTCGGTGATGGTGTCGCGGTCGTCCACGCTGGACGTGTACGAGTAGTTGTTGACGATGTGCATGAGCTGCTGGACCGCGTGGCCGTGGTCGTCGTCGCCGCCGGTACCGGCACCGCCACCGCCACCGGGGGTACCGGGAGCGCCGTCGTCACCGTCGTCACCGTCGCGACCGGGGGCACCGGGGGCTCCGGGAGCACCGGGAGCACCGGGGTAGCCGCCGTATCCGGGGGCACCCGGGGCGCCGGGACCTGGCATCCAGCCGCCCACGGAGTGGTCACCCGGAGCGGCGACGCCGGAGGAGTTCCCGCCGGTGTCGTAGTTGCGGTCGAACGAGCTGTCGTTGCGGCCGCCGAAGCTGACCGGGGCGTAGTCGAGGACCACGGGCAGGACGGCGTCGACGTCGTCACTGCACACGTCGGTGAGGCCGGCGCTGGCCAGGGAGGCTTCGGGATCGCTGATGAAGGCGCTGGCCGCCTCCTGGTCGTTGAAGAGGTTCATCAGGAAGTCGAGGAGATCTGAGGCGAGAGTAGTCATGAGATGTTCCTTCGGTGAGATGGGATTCGCCGGCGGCACTGCTGGCTTGGATCAAACGTAGGAGTGGGGGTGGGGGCGGGACATCGGTAGCACCACCCCTAACCCCGGGCGCGCATTAGGGGATTCGACGGCCCCGGTTAGGGGATCCCATGGGGGTGGGCCCGCGGCCCCGCAGTGGGGAGGCGTCCACGGAGGTGTCCTCCGCCGTGGCCTCGAGCGACGCGCGGAGCCGTGCGAGCAGGTCGGAGCGGGATGACGCCCCGAAGCGGCGCCGGATGCGTGCCACATGGTGCTCCACGGTGCGCGGGGAGATGAAGATCTCCTCGCTGATCTCACGGTAGGTCCGTCCCTGGAGCACCAGCTGCGCGATCTCCCGTTCACGGCCGCTGAGCGCCGGCCCGCCGGTCCGCCGCGCTGCGGCACCCCGCGTCCTCCCTCGGGCCCCCGGTGCACCGGCGCCGTGCAGCGCGGGGCCGGGGCCCGGCGTGCCGTGCGGCGTCGCTGGGCCGGCACCGGCCGGTTCCCGGTCCGCCGACGGGGCGGGCACTGACGGGGCGGGCCCGGCGTCGGGGCGTGTGATCGGCTCCGGTGCCGGGCGCAGGTCCCGGGCGCAGGAGAGCAGCCGCGTCATGTCCCGGCGGTCGTCCGCCCGGGCCGAGGCGTGGCCTGCCAGCCGTGCGCCTTCCCAGGCGAACCCCGCTGCCGCGAGACCCTGCGCTGCCGCCTCGACGGCGTCCGTGTCGAACCGCCCGGCGAGGACGGACACCCACGCCTTGCCGGCGAGCGCGAAGGTCCCCGCGAGGGGGTAGGCGGAGTGCTGATGGACCAGCGCCGTCGCGTGCGGGGCGAGCTCGGCGGGGCGCTCGAGCAGCAGCGCGGCCTGGGCGGCGGACCAGTGCAGGGGCACGGACCACAGCGGCGGGTTCCCGAGCTTCGAGAGCAGCGCCCAGGCCTCGTCGAGGTGGGGCCTGAGCCCGTCGGTGTCGCGGACGCGCGCTGCTGCGATGACCAGTTCGGTGAGCGGGAGCACGGTGAAGAGATCCACGGAGACGTGCAGCAGGGCCTCGCGGGCGCGCTGCCAGGCCTGGACGAGTGCCGCGGTGTCCCCTGCCCGCCGGGCCAGGCCCACCTCGAGCGCCTGCAGCAGCAGGTCCTCCCGTGGGGTGAGCCGATGATCGTGTGCGTGGGCCTCGGCGCAGAAGGTCCGCGCCAGGGCGGGCTGGTCCGTGAGCATGGCCGCCCAGCCGCCGAGGAAGCACAGCCGCGGGCGCAGCACCGGGCCGCCCTGCCCGCCGGCGAGCGCCGCCTGGATCACGGTGAGTGCCGTCTCGTGGTTGCCGGCGAGGAGCGCGACGGTCGCCGCGAGGCAGGCGGGCAGTTCCGAAGCGGGGGCCACCCGGCCGGTCGCGGTGAGGGTGTCGGAGGCGCGGATGAGCACGGGCACGGCGCCGGCGGGGTCGGGGCCGAGCGAGTGCTGGGCACCCTCGGCGAGCAGGAGGTGTGCGACGTCGACCAGCGACGGCGACGCCGTGGAGGCGCCGCCGTCGGCAAGCATCGCCCGGGCCCCCGTCACGTCGCCGGTGGCGAGCAGGGTGAGCGCGCCGAGGGACTCTGCCCCGGTGGGTCCTGCCCCTGCCGCCCAGCGGTGCACGTCGGCCGCTCGCGACATCATGCCCCGGTGCGCCCAGAGCGCGGAGGCGACACGGACGGCCCGCCCGGCGTCGGGGAGCGTCGGCTCCGCCCCGGCGCTTCCGTGCCCGAAGTAGGTATCGAGGATGCGGGAGGCGGCGTCGAGGTCGCCGACGCCGAGCGCCGCCTCGGCCCGGCGCGGGGCGGTACCCAGGGCGTCCGCTCCGGCGCTCACAGCCCGCTCGAGGAGGTCGAGGGCCGCCGCAGGATCGGTGCCCAGCAGCGACGTACCCTCCTCGGCGAGCACACCGGCCACACGGTCGTCGACGAGGCCGTCGGCGGCGAGCCGGCGCGCGAGCGCGCCGAGGGGCAGGGACTCCCTGCAGTAGAGGTCCACGAGGGCACGCTGCAACCGGCGCACCTGGTAGGGATCAGCGTCCTCGAGCATGACGGCGCGGAGATGGGCCGACGGGCGGCCGTCGGGCTGCACGAGGCCGGCGGCCCGGGCCGCCGCGGCCAGCTGTTCGGCGGGCACGCCCTCGTTGTAGAGCAGTGGGGGGACGAGCCCCGGGATGGAGAACCCGATGCACAGCGCGAGGACCACCTCGTAGGTCGCCGCGTCCAGGGGCCGATCATGGAGGGAGGGCGCGCCTGCCTCGACGTGGTGGGCGGTCACGGTCACGACTCCGCGGTGGCGGAGGACGGCGTGACAGGCTCACTGGGCGGCGGGTCGGTGGGCGCCGGCGCGTCGAACGTGGTGGTGGGCTGCGGCTCGGGATCGGTGGGCGGCGGATCGGCCGGCGCAGGGTCCACCGGGGGCTGCGTGGGTTCCGGGGCCGGCGTGGTCGGAGCGGGGGCCGGCGTGGTCGGAGCGGGAGCCGGTGGGGTCGTGGGTGGGGGAACCGCGGGTGCCTGGGTCGGAGGAGGTACGGGTGAGGGCGTCGGCGTGGGGAACGGAGCAGGAGGCGTCGGGTCGACCGGCGTGGTGCCGGGCTTCGGCGTGGTCGGCGACGGAGAGGACGGCTTCGGCGTGGTCGGCGACGGTGTGCTGGTGCGCGGCGGGGTGGTCTTCGCGTCCGCCGTGGGCTCCCGATCCTGCGGAGCGGTCTTCTCCGGCGCGGCACTCTCCGGCGCCTTGCGCGTCGGCGCTGCCCGCTTCGTGGCCTCGGCGGACGGCTCGGCGTCCTTCTCGGCCTCTCCCGACGGGGTGGCCTTCCCGGCGTCGTCCGGTTCCGCGCCGACCTGATCCTCCACGGTGTCCAGGAACGTCTCGTCGTCGTCCGGCTCCTCGAGCGGACCATCATCGTCACCGGCCGGATCCGTGGCTCCGCTCCCCGGCTCCGCCGTCGGCGCGAGGCCCTCGGCCGCCTCCGCCCGCTGATCCCCGGACAGGGCGGAGAGGGCCGGGAAACCCGGGGCATTGGTGGCGGACGCCGTCGCGATACCGAGCAACGCGACGGCGGCGGCGACGGCCCCGATCCGCACGCCCAACCGCCGGTTCGGTGCCATGGCGACCGGACCGTGGGCGGCCACCGCGGTGGGGCGGGGGGCCGGCAGCGCGAATCCGGCCGCGTTGGTGACCGGGACGGCGGCCGCGGCCCCCGTGGCTCCGGCGCCTGCCCCCGCAGTGGAGTCGTCCGCCCCGGACGCGTCGTCCAGGACGGAGGTGGCGAATGCAGCGCCGAGGGCCACGGAGGCCTTGGGGTCGACGTCGATGGCGAGCGGGCGGTCGAATTCCTCGGACAGGAGCTGGGCGACCAGCGGGATGCGGGACGATCCGCCGATCAGCAGGATCGCGGTGAGGTCCCGGGCATCCACTCCGGCGCTCTCGAGGGCCGCGCGCAGCGTCACGAGCGTGTCGCCGAGGGCCGGTTCGATCATCGCCTCGAACTCCGACCGGACGAGGCGGACCTGCGAGTGGGCGCCCGGCAGCATCACCGGGACCGTGGCTTCGGAGTCGGAGGACAGCGCCTCCTTGGCCTCCGCGCACTCCTTCCGGAGCCGCGTCAGCGCGGTGAGGATCTCGGGTCCGGGGTCGAGGTCGGCCGGCGGGAGGTCGGAACTCCCGAGGACGTGGTCGAAGATCTCCTGGTCGAAGTCCGCGCCGCCGAGCCGCTCGAGCCCCTGCGGGGTACCGAGGACCGTGAATGTGTCGGCGTCGGTCTTCCGGAGCACGGTCGCGTCGAAGGTTCCGCCGCCGAGGTCGTAGACGGCGAGGGTGCTGCCGGCGGGGACCTTCTCCCGTGACGCGTAGGAGAGCGCTGCGGCCTCGGGTTCGGTCAGCAGGACGACGTCGCCGACGCCGGCCTCGGCCAGGGCCTGCCGCAGCAGGGACGTGCGGTGCTCGCCCCACGCCGCGGGGTGCGTGAGGGTGACGCCGTCGGGCGCTTCGCCCTCCCGCTCGGTGGCGACGCCCACCACCCAGCTGACGACGGCGGCGATGAGCTGCTGCGGGAGGACGGATGCGTCGCCGACCAGGAGGGGGACGTCGTCGCCCATGCGCCGCTTGAACTCCCGAGCGACGCGGTCGGGCTGCGCGGCACCCCTGCGTTCCGCGGCCTCGCCGACCAGCCGGGTGCCGTCGGCACCGAGGAACACGACGGTGGGGATGGCTGCGGCCCGGCTGCCGAGCGGGAGGACCTGCGGCACGCCGGCAGTCTCGCCGTCCGTCCGGAGGATGGCTGCTGCCGTGAAGCTGGTACCTACGTCGACGCTGAGACCGTAACCCATAACTCCCCATGTCATGTTCGTCCTTGACCACTGGGGCCCAGCTAACAGGACGGCACACGCCAAAACGAGAGTAGCTTCACGCACCCGCTACTTGTCTTGAAGCACGGATTACTTGGCCTGGCGACGTCCGACGGGGCTACTCGCCGAGGATCTCGGCGGCCTCCATCCACTGCCCCTCGAGGTCCCCGATCTCCGCCTGCAGCTCCTGCAGGCGGGCGTTCAGGCCCGCGATGTGCTCGAAGTCGGCGTCGGGCCGCGCTCCGGCGTCGTTCATCTGCTTCTGCGTCTTGTCCTTCTGGGCGTCCACCTTGGTGATCTGCCGCTCGATGCGCGTGAGGTCCTTGCGGGCCTGCCGCAGCTCGGCCTCGGACGTGCTGCCGGCGGACCCGCCGCTGATGGCCGGGGACGCGGCGCTCCCGGTGGCCGTGAGCGGGCCGGCGGCGTTCCGCAGCTCGAGGTACTGGTCCACACCGCCGGGCAGGTCACGGAGCCTGCCGTCGCCGAGCAGCGCCATCTGGGTGTCGGTGACCCGCTCGAGGAGGTAACGGTCGTGGGAGACCACCACGAGGGTGCCCGGCCAGCCGTCCAGGACGTCCTCGATGGCGGACAGCGTGTCCGTGTCGAGGTCGTTGGTCGGCTCGTCGAGCATCAGCACGTTCGGCTCCCCCACGAGCAGCCGGAGCAGCTGCAGGCGACGGCGCTCGCCGCCGGAGAGCTCGCTGACCCTCGTCCACTGCTTCTCGTTGGTGAAGCCGAGCTGCTCCACGAGCTGGCTCGCCGAGACTTCCTTGCCCCCGACGGCGAAGACGCGCTTCTCGGCCTCGATGACCTCGATGACGCGGCTGTCGCTGACGTCGTCGAGCTCCCTGACCTCCTGCGAGAGCACGGCGGTCTGGACCGTCTTGCCCCGCTTGAGCTTGCCGGCGGTCGGCTGGAGCTCGCCGTTGAGCAGCCGCAGCAGCGTCGTCTTGCCGGAGCCGTTGACCCCGACGAGGCCGAGCCGCTGGCCGGGTGCGAGCCGCAGGGTGATCTTGTCGAACAGCGTCCGCTCCGCGCCGTCGCCGTCGTCGATCGTCAGGCTGACGTCCTCGAGGTCGAGGACGTCCTTGCCGAGCCGTGACATGGCCATCTTGCTGAGCGCGAGCGAGTCGCGGGGCTCGGGGACGTCGGCGATGAGCTCGTTCGCGGCCTCGATGCGGAACTTCGGCTTCGCGGTGCGGGCGGGAGCGCCGCGGCGCAGCCAGGCGAGTTCCTTCTTGACGAGCTGGACGCGCTTGGATTCGACGACGGAGGCCATGCGGTCCCGCTCGGCGCGCGCGAGGACGTAGGCCGCGTAGCCGCCGTCGAAGTCGTCGACCACGGCGTCGTGGACCTCCCACGTGTGGTTGCAGACCTCGTCGAGGAACCAGCGGTCGTGGGTGACCACGAGCATGCCGCCCTCGGTGGGCCGCCAGCGCTGCTGGAGGTGCCGCGCGAGCCAGGCGACGCCCTCGACGTCGAGGTGGTTGGTGGGCTCGTCGAGCATGATGACGTCGTCGTCGGCGATCAGCAGTTTCGCGAGGGCCACGCGGCGCTTCTGCCCGCCGGAGAGGGAGGACACCTTCGCGTGCCAGTCCACCTCGGAGACGAGGCCGCCCATGACGTCGCGGATCTTCGGGTTGGACGCCCACTCGTGGTCCGCCTGGTCGCCGACGATCGCGCGCCCCACCTCGAGGTCGCCGTCGAGCACGTCCGACTGGTCGAGGTAGCCCACGGAGACGTCGCGGCGCTTGGTCACCCTGCCGGAGTCGGGCGTGCTGCGCTGCGCGAGGAGTCGCATGAGGGTCGACTTGCCGTCACCGTTGCGGCCCACCACCCCGATGCGGTCGCCGGCCTCGAGGCCGAGGGACACGTTGTCCAGGATGGTGCGGGTGACGAAGGCGACGCTGAGGCTTTCGGCGCCGAGAAGGTGTGCCAAGGAGATACTGCTTTCGGTTGGAACGGTGGTGCGCGGTCAGGCCGCGGATTCGGTGGCGATCCGCGCCCCGTGGGCCGGACCGTGGACGGTCATCGCCTGCAGGCCTTCGGCCCCGAGGAGCGACTCCAGTTCGGCCGCGTGGCCGGAGCTCCGGGTGAGGAAGGCGATGGTGGGACCCGATCCGGAGACGATCCCGGCGAGCGCACCAGCGGCCTTGCCCGTCTCAAGGATATCGCCCAGGCCGGGGGCGAGCTCGATCGAGGCGCGCTGGAGGTCGTTGTGCAGCAGCGGCGCGAGGCCGAGGGCGTTCCCGGCCCGCATGGCGCCGAGGATCGCGGGATCGATGGCGGGCTGCGGGTCCGGGTCGATGCGCTCGCGGGAGCGAATCCTGTCCAGCGTGCGGTACACCTCGGGCGTGGAGAGCCCGTAGTCGGAGGTCACGAGGACCCAGTGCAGGGGGGTCTTCGAGATGGCCGGGGTGAGCTGGTCCCCCACACCGAGGCCGACGGCGGTCCCGCCGACGAGTGCGAACGGCACATCGGCGCCGAGGTCGACGGCGATCTTCGCCAGTTCGTCGCGGGTGAAACCGCTGCCCCACAGCGCGTCGCAGGCGAGCAGCGCCGCGGCGGCGTCCGCCGAGCCGCCGCCCATGCCGCCGGCGATCGGCACGCGCTTCGTGATGTCGAGGTGGACGCCGGTGCGCCCGGGGCTGAGCTCCGCGAGGAGTTCCGCGGCACGCACGGCGAGGTTGCTGCGGTCCAACGGGATGGACGCGGCAGGGAGATTGAGGGTGCCCTTCGCGTTGACGCTGACGCTGATGCCGTCCCCGGCGGTCTGGGTGGCCGTGACCTCCTCGTACAGGGACACGGCGAGGAAGACGCTGGCGATGCCGTGGTAGCCGTCCTCCCGGGGCGGGCCCACCGCGAGGGAGACGTTGATCTTGCCCGGGGCCCGGACGCGCACGGACCGCGCGCCGGAGCGCATGTCGAAGGTTCTGCCCGAGGCCATACCCTCCAACCTAACGCACCGGGTTCCGCGGCTGCGTTCGCGCTGCCCCGCCCCGTCGCGCGCGATCAGTGCGTGGGGGCGGCACCCGGAGCCTCCACACGGGCCTCCGCGATGCGGGCGAACGCCGTGATGTCGAGGACCTCGCCGCGTGCGGTCGGGTCCACCCCGGCCGCCCGGAGGGCCTGTTCCGCGAGGACCGGGCTGCCGGCCCAGCCCGCGAGCGCGGCACGGAGCGTCTTGCGGCGCTGGGCGAACGCGGCGTCGATGACGGCGAACACCTGCTCGCGCGTCGCCGTCGTCGCGGGTGGTTCCCGGCGGGTGAAGCGGACGAGGCCCGAGGCGATCTTCGGCGCCGGCCAGAACACGTTCATGCCGATCACCCCCGCCTTCGCCATGCTGGAGTACCACGCGGCCTTCACGGACGGGACGCCGTAGGTCTTCGACCCGGGAGGCGCGGCGAGCCGGTCCGCCACCTCGTCCTGCACCATGACGAGTCCGTGGCGGAGGGACGGGAAGCGTTCGAGCAGGTTCAGGACGACGGGGACGGCGACGTTGTAGGGCAGGTTGGCCACGAGCGAGGTCGGGGCGTGCGGCAGGGCGGTCACGCGCAGGGCGTCCTCGAGGACGACGTCGAGGGACCCGGCGCGGTCAGGTCGCCAGGCGGCGATGGTCTCCGGCAGCTTCCCGGCCAGGACGGGGTCGATCTCGACGGCGACGACGCGCTCCGCGGCGTCGAGCAGGCCGAGCGTGAGGGACCCGAGGCCGGGACCCACCTCGAGGACCGTCTCGGCGGGGCCGAGATTCGCGGCGGCGACGATGCGGCGGATGGTGTTGCCGTCGATCACGAAGTTCTGGCCGAGGGTCTTGGTGGGGCGGATGTCCACCTCCGCAGCCAGGCGGCGGATGTCCGCTGCTCCGAAGAGGGGTGCCGGCGGGCCGGCGGCGGGGGGTGTGGTCACCCTGTCATCGTATCGGTCCGGGTGTGCCGGAGCCGGCGACGCCTGGTGGAACCCCTGGTCTCAAGGGGGGCTCCGGGCGCCGCCGGCCCACTGGGCGGCCTCCCGGCTGGGAGGGAGACCACCGGTCTGCCGCTGGCTTCCGGTCTCAGGAGAAGCCCGGCGGGCGGACATCCCCGATGCCGGTGCGACGCGGCGGCGGTTCTGCCTCCGCTGAACACTACGAAGGCGCTGGGGGCCGGGCACGCGTACCGCCCACGCGAGTGGACCGGGCGGACACTGGCGTGCGGTCCGCCGGCCACCCGTCGCCCGGCATCCCGCTACGCAGGACGACCCGCCCGTCTCCGGCGGATCGTTCCGCAGCGACGTGGCAGCCCGGGGATCACTGCGGGACGGCCGTGGCGAAAACGATCATGTTGTGCGTCCAGTGGTTGCGGGTGGGGTCGTACTCGCCCTCGCAGGTGATGAGGCGCAGCTGCGCGTCCGGTGTGGGCCCGTAGATCTCCGCCGTGGGGAAGGCATCGGTGCGTTCCGCGGTGATCGTGCGGTCGACCGCGAAGGTGCTGGTGGTTCCGTCGCCCCGCGTCACCGTCACGAGGTCGCCCGGGACGAGGTCGCCGAGGTCGATGAAGACAGCGGGCCCGTCGGGAGCGGTGAGGTGTCCGGTGATGATCGAGGGTCCCTGGTCGCCCGGGACCGGGCTGCTCTCGTACCAGCCTGCCGCGTCCCAGGCCTCGGGCGGCTGCAGCTCGTCGGTCTGGTCGAGGGCCAGTACTTCGAGGGGGGCCTCGACCCCGATCGACGGGATGCTGATGCCGACCGGCGGCCGAGACTCGGCCTCCGCCGTCCCGTCCTGGGCGGAGGGGTCCTGCAGCGGGCGGGCCGATGCCGCCGGGGACGCGGTCTGTCCGCTGCCCTCGGCCTGGTTCGTGGCGGCCGGTGTCGGCGAGCAGGCGCTGAGCGTGAGGGCTCCGGCGAGCATCAGGGCGGCGATGCTCGCCGGGCGCACGGGACGTGGAGGGTGCAACGGTTCTACCTTCTGTGGTGATGACGGGGACGGGCCGGTCAGCCCTGGTGGGGAGGACAGCCTCCGAGCGTGTCCGTCTCGAGCATGAGCCTCCCCAGGGCGTTCCATGCGGCGCCGTAGTAGGTGGGGTACTGCTCCGCCGCCCGGGCGGCCCGCTCGATGTCCTCGGATGCCTGCGCCTGGTCGTCCGCGGACGCGGCGGCCGCGGCGCGGGCAAGATAGGCGAGGGGGTGCTCGTCGGGGGTCAGTGCCGTACCGCCGAGATCGAGTGCTGCAGGCAGCCGGTCCTCGCGGTTGAGAGGTTCGAGCAGCTGGGCGGCCAGTCGACGGTCGGCCTCGAGGCACGACTCGGCGAAGCGCAACGGGACGCGGGCGGCGTCGTAGCTGTACCGCACGTCCTCTCCGCCGCCGGCGGCTCCCGGCATCGGGTTGAGCTCCCCGTCGGCGGTGACCTGCGCCCAGTCCGGAGGCAGCGGGCTCTCCTGCAGCAGGGCGGCCGTGACCTCGGTGCCGCCGGTCGCCAGCTCGGTCCACCGTGGGTCGCCCGTACTCTCGGCCAGGACGAGGAAGGACACCGGGGAGGCGTAGGAGGGGTTGTAGAAGTAGTCGGGCCCGCCCGCGGCCCAGGTGCCCGGCAGAAGGATCCTTCCCAGCGGTGTCGGCGCCGTCATGGACTCCATGACGGCGTCGGCGAGGCGGTTGCCCGCCTCCGTGAGATCGGGCCGGTCGAACCGGTCGCCGGCCAGGACCAGCGCCCTCGCCGCGTCGACGTCCGCATCCGATGCCGGTTCCTCGTCCACGATCCGCCCGTCCTGCCAGCGCCAGGCCAGCAGGCCGTCGTCGCGGACCAGGTTGTTCCGGGTCCACTCCCAGATGGTGTCGAGGCGGTCCTCGTCCCCGGCCCCCAGGGCGAGGAGCAGACCGTAGGCCTGCCCTTCGCTGACGGTGTCGCCGCCCTGGTCGCGACGGACCACGCGACCGTCGTCGTCCACCCACTCGTCGAGGAAGTCGGCAGACGCCTCCTCGGGGGTCACGGTGTCCTCCGCTGCGGGCCCGCCGTCCGACGGTGTTCCGCCGAACCGGATCGCGCCGGTCGCCAGCAGTGCGATGACCGTGGTGACGGCGAGCGCCAGGATGCCACCGCCGATGATCCAGGCAAGGGTCCTGCGCCTCATCGACTGGTCCGGGCCAGTGCCCGGCCGATCCCTCGCGGGCCGCCGTGGGCTACGAGAGGGACCGCGATGACGGCTGCGACGACGAGCAGCAGGGACCAGGTGACCGACGGGCCGGTATTGCCTCCGGAGCCATCGGTCGTGGTCGCGCGCGCGTCGGCGTCGGTCGGGGCCGCGCCGGTATTGGTGCCGCCGACGGGCGTGGCGGCGACCGCGCCGACGTCGGACACGGCCTTGACCGTGAGTTCGCCGGAGGCGTTGTCGAGCACGAGGAGCGTGTTCACGGTCCCGGCCGCGAGGTCGACCTCCTCGGTGCTGGCCAGGGACCCGCCGAAGACCTGCAGGTCCCAGAGCCCGGCCTCGACCGTCGCGTAGCCGGTCACTTCGCCGCTCTTCGTGCCGGCGGTGAGCGTCTTCGTGCCGGAGTCGGTCTTGATGTCCACCGTCTCGGCGAGGGTGCTCGCCTGGATGACCCGGACCCGCGCCTGGCCGTCGGCCGGCGGGGTGAGGTCGTCGCGGACGACCCTCGCGGTGAGCTCCTCGTTGGTCCCCAGGACAGCGAGTGTGAGCGGCTGGCCCTCCTCGACGGTGATGAGCTGGTTCAGCTCGGGTACTGCGTCATCGGTGCTGTCCGCGGGGGTCAGGTCCACGGCGTAGGCGCCGGCGGGAAGCCGGAGGTAGTCCGAGACATCGCCGTACGCGAGGTCCTCCAGGTCCACCGGGGCCTGCCCGCCGGCGACAGCGGTCAGGGTCGCATCGAAGGACCCCGTGTCCGGGGACAGGTGCGCCACCCGGGCCCAGCCGTCGGCCGCCGGTGACGCCTCCGCCGCCTCGGACCTCCCGGATCCGACGACGATCACGACCAGGCCGGTGATGAGGGCGATGAGCAGTACCACCACCCAGCGCGCGGGAGATGCGCCTGCTCCGCCCGCATCCGTACGGTGCCGAGGACGGGTGGTGCCGGAGATGTGAGCAGTCATGGGACTTCCTGAACAGTAGGTGGAGCACGTCGATGGGGAGGCGCCGGCCTGCGGCGTTGCCTGCGACGTCAGGGCAGGGTGAGGACGGAGCGGTGCGCCGCGATCGAGAACGTCACCAGGACGCCGTCCTCGGTGCGGGTCGCCGATTCGGCGGCGAAGGAGCCGCCGAGCCCCTCGAACCAGGTCTCGTGGGCCTCGGCCTCGGGAGTGCCGGGATCCAGGGGCGCACCGTTGGCCGCAGTGACCAGCACCTGGCGACGGAGGGATCCGTCCTCTCCCTCGACCGAGGGGAACGACACCGACAGGGATTCGTCGATCGCCGCGCGGCGACTCAGGGCCGCCACGACCCGCGCATCCACCTGCCCCGAGCTCAGCTGCGCTTCGGCCTCCTCGTCGAGCTCGAGGGCGGGATTCTGTGCGAGCTCGACGCCCACGGCCGCCCGGCCCGCGTACATACGGGCCGTCTCCTCGCCGAGCGTCTCGGTCCCGTCCGGGTAGATCCGGCGGACGTCGACCCGCTGGGGTCCCGTGCCGAAGGACGCCATGACCTCGGAGTTGGTCAGCGCTCCGTCGACCTCCGGGAACTGCTCGGGCGACGTGCGCATCGACGTGGTGGTGATGATGTAGTCGGCGTCCTGCCACCCGTTCGGGGAGGCCCTCATCACGTCCTCGTCGGTGTCCATCTTGTAGTACCAGATGACGTTCTCCCGCTCGAATCCGCTCTCCACGAGGTCCACCCACATGGCGTCGTCGACGATCAGTCGTGCCGATTGCGGGATGTTGGTCTCGACCCAGTCCTGGGCCTGCACGCCGGGCTCGTCGAGGTCGCTGAAGAGAAGGCCCCGCAGCTGCGCCGTCCAGAGAGGGGCAGCGATGGCGGCGGCGAGGGTCAGCGCGAGCAGGACCGCACCTGCGCCGAACCGGCCACCGGCTGTGCCCCTCCGCACCCGCGCGAGCGCCCACCCGGTGACGCCGGCCACCAGGAGCGCGGCGAACGGCAGGAGCATGATGATGTAGGGCACGGGCAGGTAGCCGCCCGGTCGCAGCATGACGACGATGAGCGCCAGCAGCAGCACGGCGAACGGCCGCAGGTTCCGAATGAACAGGCCGACGACCGCCGCCGAGATCCCCGCGACGATGAACACCGGATCGAGCTGCCACCACATCGCCAGGGTACGGCTGGTCATGCTCTCCGGATCCGTCACCGGGCCGCTCGGGTCCCGCGACGTCAGCTGGAAGGCGATGCCCTCGAAGAGGCTGACCCGGTCCTGACCCGGGAACAGTTCGCCCTTCACTGCGGCGAACAGGATGTAGCCCGCTCCGACCAGCACGAGCACGCTCGTCGCGACGGACAGCGTGTAGCGCCGCGTGGCAGGCCACGCCGACCGATACATGACGAACGCCACCAGGGGCAGGGCCAGGAGGTACGTCTCCTTCGTCAGGACCGCGACCCCGAACAGGACGGCCGCGCCGACGAATTCGGCGAGCTGGTGCTTGCGGCTCATGGCGAGGATCAGCGCGCCGAGGAGCCACGGGGTCGCGATGTTGTCGAGGTACACGGTGCGGTGGAACTGGAGTGCCAGCGGGGACAGGGCGAACAGGAGCGCAGCCCCCGTCGCCGCCGTCCGGCTGAGGCCGATGCGGCGTGCCAGCAACCAGCACAGCGCGGTGCTGATGAGGGTGGCCACCAGGACCGCTTCCCGACCTGCCATGACGGCGGTGTCCCAGCGCTCGAAGGCGCCGGTGAGCTCGGTGTACGCGGCCAGCTGGATCCAGCCCAGCGGCGGATGGTCGTACCAGTAGGTGTAGTGGGCCAGCTCCCCGAGGTGCGTGACGGCCCACGCCTGGGCGACGTAGGTTCCCTCGTCGTCGATCCGCTGGGGCGATCCGCTCATGTTCCAGGCCTGGACAAGACCCGCTACCAGCAGTGTGGGAAGCAGGAACAGGGGCGCGCGTCCGTGGACACGCCGCCACCGGTCCCACCGCATTTTCGGCGATCGTCCGGCCGGAGCCGCGTTCCCGGGAGCCCGAGCGGGTGCGGCAGAGCCCGTCCGCGTTGCCGGTGCGGCGTCGAGGGTATAGGTCATGAGGAAGCTCCAGTCGTGCTCATCCTGCGTGATGCCGTCGCGCCGCCGGCGCCGACGAGTTCGGGCTCGGGGGCCGGTGACGCGGGCTCGAAGACCGTCCGGTGGGCACCGGAGTGCTCGGTCTTCTCCCATGAGTTCTCGCCCTTGAGCTGCCGGAAGACGGCGCGTACCGCGGCCGCCGCGAGGAAGACCTGGTAGGGGAAGGTTCCCAACACCAGCCGCACGTAGTCGCGGACCCGCACCTTCTTGTTGTACAGGCGGCCGAACTCGTTCAGGCCGGCCGCCTCGACCGCAAGGGTGATGAGGGTGGGACCGAGGGGGAGGAACGTGATGAGCGCGACGCCCACGGGGACCTTGGCGAAGAGCACCAGGACGATCGAGATGGGGATCAGCAGGCCGGTTGCGGCCTGCAGGAAGGGCATGGCGAGGATGTAGCGGGCGAACAGCCGCTGGCGGGCGGTGGGCAGCTTGCGCCACTCGCCCTTGCCGAGCACCTGCAGGAATCCCTGGTTCCACCGCGTCCTCTGCTTGAACAGTGACGTGAGCGTTCCGGGCGTCTCCTCCCGGGTGACGACCTCCGGGCTGTAGGCAACCGCGACCGTCGCTCCCTGACTCGAGAGCCGGACACCGACCTCGCAGTCCTCGGCGAGGCACTCGTCATCCCAGCCGTCGGACCATTCCAGCCAGGCACGCTTGATGAAGACGGTGTTCCCGCCGAGGGGGATGAAGTTAACATTGGCGTGGAAATGCAGCCGCGAGCGGAACCAGAAGTAGTACTCCAGCACGTTCCGGAGGGACCACCAGGTGGTGTCGAAGTTCATCAGTTGCACTCCGCCCTGCACCACGTCGGCGCCGGTCTCGGAGAAGCGGGAGTCGACGAGCGAGAGGAGCCGCGGATGGACGTCGTCCTCGGCGTCGAAGACACCGACCACGGAACCGCGCGCGGACTGCAGGGCGAGGTTGAGTGCCTTCGGCTTGTTCTTGGGCACCGAGGAGTCGACGATGACCCGGATGAGGTGCGGGTGGCGGCTCTCCGCCGCGCGGGCAACTGCCTCCGTGCCGGGATCGTCGTGACCCACGATCGCGATGATCTCGAAGTCCGGGTGGTCCTGCTCCGCGAGCCGGTCGAGCGTCTGCCCCATCACCTCCTCCTCGTGCCTGCCGGGCACCAGGAGGGTGAAGGACTGGGCAGCGGGCCGCGGTGTCTGCGAGAAACCCGTGCGCTGGAGGCTGTCGCGGGACCGCCACGCGTGAAGCATCCACCACAGGGTGGTGATCGCGATGATCGTCAGCAGGACCGCGACGACGACCATGGTGCTGTAGGCGAGCCACTCCCCCGCCGACCAGTCCGGCAGGACCGAGCGGACCGGGGTGTCCGTGATCTCCCCGGTGGCCGGCCCGCGGTTGGGGGCGATGTCGGGGACCGGAGAGCTGTCAGGAACGGGCGTCAACAGGGGCGCGGGCTCCGCTCCCGTCGCGTCGGCTGGATCGCTGTTGGAATTCAAGAAGACCTTCTCGGTGATGTGGGAGCGTCAGGGGACATCCCGAAAAGGAAGACACTCGGTCGACGGGCAGTCGACCGAGTGTCAGAGGCGCTACGGAAATGCTCCGGTCTCACAGGAGCAGGAAGCCGCCGACCCGTTCGGGGGATCACGCACGAAGTGTGGAAACGGGCGGCAGTGCAGGCACGGCTCGTCCGCTGCTATCGGCGTTGACGGCGGTGCGTTGACCCGGAAGAAAGCCAAGCGTTCCGAGAACCGGAACTGCCCGTCTTTTCTCCCTCAATTAAGACCCTACGGCGGATGGGAAGAGGTGGCATTACCCGTCTTTGCTCCGGCTGCTACTTGGAATCGAGGGCCTGATACTCGCGTCTTGTGGTCGTGATCTGCCGGCCGGGGTGCATCAACCCGCGATGCGCCCTGTGCTGCGGGAGTGCTTCGTCAGGGGGGTATACCCGGTCTTGGTCCCTGTGGCCTGGACATGGAGGGTGACGTTGCGATCCGCGCTGGTCGGTGTGTAGGTCCGGCTGCGTGCTCCAGCGATCGGGGTGCCCGAGCGGTACCACTGGAAGGTGACGACCGCGCCCGGTGACCATGTGCCGGGGTCGGCGGTCAGGGGCTGACCGACCCGGCCGCTTCCCGTGATCGTGGGCTTCGATCCGGTCAGGGTTCCCCGCGACACCGTCGGACCCGGCCGCGAGGTGCGGGAGGCGGGCGCGTACCCGTTCCTGGTCCCGGACACGACCACCGTCATGCGTGCGCCGAGATCCCGTGCGGTCAGGGCGTGGCGGGCGGTGGTCGCTCCGGGAATGGCGACGCCGTCCCGATGCCATGCGTACTTCAGGGCTGTGCCCGCAGTCCACGGGCCGGGGGTGGCTGTGAGGACGTGCCCCACCCTGGCGATGCCCGCGACCGAGGGAACGGAACTCTGCAACGGCGTGAGGGGTACCGGCGCGGGCGACGTCGGACTCGGGGACGGCTCAGGCGACGTCGGACTCGGGGACGGCACAGGCGACGTCGGACTCGGGGACGGCACAGGCGACGTCGGACTCGGGGACGGCACAGGCGACGTCGGACTCGGGGACGGCACAGGCGACGTCGGACTCGGGGACGGCGCAGGCGACGTCGTGAGAAGCGGCTTCAGGGCCAGCGTCTTCGCGGTCTCCTCGGTGCGCCAGTCGTCCTTGACGAGGCCCCCGGTGTCGCCGCTGTTGGGGTTGAAAGACCAGTAGGAATAGCTCATCCCCGTCCGGCCCAGGTACGCGACCATCTGGTCCAGCCACTGCCGGTCCGAATCCGTCTCGAGCTTCGTGCCGAACTCGCCGAGCAGGACCGGCGCGATCCCCTCCCGGGCGATGTAGCCCCAGTTCCGGTCCCACAGCGCCGGCAGGTTCTCCGGGTAGGTCGGGTCCGAGAACCACTGCTGGTGGTGGACGGACGCGGGGTAGTCGTGCGGGGAGTACACGACGCGGTGGTCCCGTTCCAGGGTGACGGGATTCGCGGCGACTCCCCGGAGCCCGCTCCCCCACCAGGTGGCGGTGCCGTCCGCCTCGTTCTCGATGCCCTCGACGATGACGAGCAGGTTGGGGTTCGCGGACAGGACGGCGTTCCCCGCACGTGTGGCGGCGGCCTTCCAGTCCCTCGCCGGATCCCCGCACGCCCAGCACGCCGCTCCGCGCGGCTCGTTGTGCAGATCCGCCCCGATCACGACGGGGTTGTCCTTGTACCGGGCCGCGAGCATCTTCCAGTCCGCGATCCACTGGTCCTCGGTGATGGCCGGGGTGTGCCAGAGCTCGGACTGCGCCTTCGACTCCGGGCGGTGCCGGTCGAGGATGACGTTCAGCCCGGCCGCACCGGCGGCATCGACCACCGAGTCCATCACCTGGAGCGGCGTGCGGCCCTCGAGCGAGGGGTTGAGCGAATAGTCGACGGAGGTGCTCGTGCCCCGGGTGATGCACTGGTTCGAGTAGGGCAGCCGGATGGTGTTGAAGCCCATGCTCCTGATCTGCCGGAGGCCGTCTTCGAGGTTGATGCTCCACAGTCCGTGCGGGGCGCACTCCGGGGTCTCCAGGCCGAACCAGCTGACGGACTTGATGACGAAGGGCTTGTCCGCCGCGTCACGGATGGTGCCGCCGTCGGTGTGGAGCCAGCCCGACGTCGTGGGCTGGACCTGGGTTGCACGCTCGACGCCTATCCCTCCCGGCTGGACCGCACACCCGCTCGCCACGACGAGCACGGCGGCAGCCAGGGCTGTTCGGCGCAGGAACGCCTGTCGGATCCCGGCCCGCCGCGATCGGACGGAGGGCAGGCGGAGTGTTCGGAGCAGTGAGTGCATGGCGAGGACCTTCGTGTTCGGCGGCCCGGCTGACCTCGTGGGCCCCGTGGCTTTGCGTCCCCGGCTCGCACCGGGTTTGCCTTTGTCGGCGACCACCTACCCGCTGCGGGCGTTCTCGGTCCCAGCAGGGTGGACGGTCTCGGGGACCATTCTTCCCGGGCAACCGCGTCCTTCGGCGTCCGCATGCCCCTGCGTCCCTACAGGAAATCCCCAAGAAAGACCCAAGCCGGGCGGTCTTCCGCCCCGGGAGCCGCGGAGGCCTCCTTCCGGCCCGGGCGTTCGGTCAGTCCCAGCTGCCGTAGACGGCTTCGGTGTTCGCCGTCAGCCGTGCGCACAGGCCGTCGAGGCCGGTGTCGAGAATCCCCGCCATGGCGCGCACCGTGTACGGCACGGCGTAGGAGGCGTTCGGCCGGCCGCGATACGGGTGCGGGGTGAGGAAGGGGGCGTCCGTCTCCGTCAGCACGAGTGCCGGATCGGCCACGAGGAGGGCCTCGCGCAGGTTCG
The DNA here is from genome assembly GCF_054511075.1 of Arthrobacter sp. TMS2-4. NCBI lineage: Bacteria > Bacillati > Actinomycetota > Actinomycetes > Micrococcales > Micrococcaceae > Arthrobacter > Arthrobacter sp. TMS2-4. The sequence continues at coordinate 246,027 of NZ_JBTNDI010000002.1, read as the reverse complement.
CGGCGTTCTTGAAGGTCACAGTGCCCGCAAAGGACATGTACCAGCCGTGCTCGTTGCAGGTGCGCGCGAGGTCGGCGTCGCCCGAGAAGCAGTGCAGCACCACGCGGTCCGGCGCGGTGTCGGAGAGCAGCGTCGCCACGACGTCGTCGTGCGCCTCCCGGTCGTGGATCTGCAGAGCCCTGCCCAGCCGGCGGGCGATGTCGATGTGGCTGCGGAAGGACGCCAGCTGGCTGTCCCGGCCGTCCTCCCCGGTGCGGAAGTAGTCCAGACCCGTCTCGCCGAGCGCGCGGATCCGCGGCCCGGCGGCGAGCTGCTCGATTTCCGAGAGGGCGTCGTCGAGCGTTCCCGCCGCGGCCAGCAAGGGGGCCTCGTTGGGGTGCAGGGCGACCGCCCCGAGGAGCCGTGCGTCCTGTTCGACGACGGCGGCGGTGAAGCGCGAGGACGCCAGGTCCGTGCCCACCTGGACCGCGCCCCGGACACCGGCGGCCCCGGCTGCGTCGAGGGCGTCGCCGATCGACACCTCGACGGCCCCCTCACGGAAGTCGAAGTGCGTGTGGTTGTCGATCACGGGCACGGGCAGCGGCTCCGGCAGCGGCAGGTACGCGCCCTTCCGCCGTCGTCGGGCCGCCGTGGCGTCCTCTCCGGCGCCGGCGTCCTCCGGATCGCGGTAGGCGGGCGGTGTCTCCCCGATCGCGTAGGGGTGACGGACGGGCAGCGCGCTGGTACACATGATCCACAGCCTAGTTGCGGTACGGAACCAATCGCCCGGGAAGCAAGTTGAGCTAGTAACCTGTTGAATCATTCAGCTCGGTCCGACCTGCCCAGCGTTGGAACGGCCGCAGCCGGTCCCTGCGTGTCGAGCGATCCCGGCCCTCCGGCACCGCTCGGCACGGCAGCCGCACGCGTGGAGGATACCCATGGACGTCCAGCACAATATCGCCGAGGTGGCTGCGGACCCACGGCTCGCCCCGGACCCCGACGCCGCCTTCCACGACGTCGCCACGCGCATCCTCGACTCCATCCAGACGGTGATCGACGGCAAGCCCGAGGCTGCGCGCCTGGCCCTCACGGTCCTCCTGGCCCAGGGACACCTGCTGCTAGAGGACGTGCCGGGGGTCGGGAAGACCCTGCTCGCGAAGACCCTCGCCCGGACGATCGACTGCAGCGTGAACCGCATCCAGTTCACCCCGGACCTGCTGCCGTCGGACGTCACGGGGGTCTCCATCTTCAACCAAGACACGCGGCGGTTCGAGTTCCGGCCCGGCCCGGTCTTCGCGAACATCGTCATCGGTGACGAGATCAACCGGGCCTCCGCCAAGACGCAGTCGTCCCTGCTCGAGTGCATGGAGGAGCACCAGGTGACCGTGGACGGGCACACCCACCCGCTCGGTGCCCCGTTCATGGTGGTCGCTACGCAGAACCCGATCGAGATGGAGGGCACCTACCCCCTCCCCGAAGCTCAGCGCGACCGCTTCATGGCCCGGATCTCGATGGGCTACCCGGATGCCCGCGCGGAAGCGGACATGCTGGAGACCCACCAGTCCGTGTCACCGCTCGCGGCCATCCGTCCGGTCGCCGGCGTGGAGGACATCACCGGGATGATGCGGCAGGTCCGCGCGGTGTACGTCTCGCCGGCCGTGAAGGACTACACGGTGGCCATCGGCCGCGCCACCCGGGACCACCCGCGCCTGAGGCTCGGCGCGAGCCCGCGGTCGCTGCTGCAGTTGCTGCGGGCCGCGAAGGCCGGCGCGGTCCTGGAGGGCCGCGACTTCGTGCTCCCCGACGACATCGCGGCGATCGCCGACGCCGTGCTCGCGCACCGCCTGCTGCTCGACCGCAAGGCCACGAGCACCGGGGAGACGGCGTCGAGCATCGTCGCGGACGTGCTCTCCCGCGTCCCCGTGATCCGGGAGGCGCCCCGGCGATGATCCCCTCCCGTCCCGGCACCCCCACCTCCTAGCGTCCGGCGGCCCGCATGAACCTCATCGAGAAGCTTCCCTCGGGCATCCTCACTGCCCGCGGCTGGGGGTTCGTCCTCAGCGCCGTGGTCGCGCTGCTCTCCGCGCAGGTCCTCGGCCGCAGGGACCTCCTCTACGTGGGTGTCCTGCTGCTCGCCCTGCCGCTGGCGTCCGTCGTCGTCCTCAGGCTGGTCAAACCGCGTTTCACGGTGACGCGCGGGTTCCAGCCGCAGACCATGGAGACCGGCTCCACGACCACCGTCACCCTCGCCCTCACCGCGAGCGTCCCCGGCGGGGCGAGCATCGGCATGGAGGAGCAACTCCCCCCGCGGTTCGGGCAGGCGCCGCACTTCAGCTACCCCTCGCGCAACCCCACCCGCGAGGGCGTGTCCCTGTACGAGTACCGCATCCGCTCCACCTCACGCGGCGTCTACGAGATCGGACCCGTCACGGCGGAGTTCACGGACCCGTTCGGTCTCGGGAAGTCCCGCCGAGTCCTCGGGACCGCGGACCCGCTGGTGGTCACCCCGGCGCCGGTGGAACTGCTCGCCTCCGCCCTCGCCGGGTCCCGCGGCAACGACGGCATGGCCGCGACTCGACGCCAGGCCAACCCGAGCGACGACGACGTCATGACGCGCGAGTACCGGCACGGCGACTCCCTGCGGCGCGTGCACTGGGCCGCGACGGCACGCCACAGCGAACTCATGGTGCGCCAGGAGGAATCGGTCACCACGCCGCACGCCACCCTGCTGCTCGACCAGCGCCACCACAGCTTCAGCACCGGTTTCAGCGCGGTCTTCGGTCGTGACGCGGCCGCCGACAGCGTGCTGTCGACGTCGCCGACCTTCGAGTGGGCGGTCACGGCCGCTATGTCGATCAGCGCGCATCTGCTCGAACGCAACTACGCGCTGCGCTTCCTCGACCAGCAGGGGTCCCCCGCCCTCCTGCACTCACCCTCCGCGCCGTTCCCCGCCGAGGAGGAGCACCACGGCCGGGGCGCTGTCGAGGGCATCGCCGAGGGGCTCGCGGCGCTCGAGCTCGCACCCGAGACCGGCCACCGCCTGCAGGCCCACGTCGACCACTCGGGCAGCACCGCCGTGCGGGCCGGCGAGGCTGCGCGCAGCGCGGTGCGCCGCATCCGCCGGACGGCGGCCGAGGCGCCGCAGAAGACCCAGCACGGCAGGACCCTCCACGCGGCCTTCGGGGATGACCTGATGGACCGGCTCGCCACGAACCGGCACCGCGGGCCGCTCATCGCCGTCCTCGGCGTCGTCACCGCGGACGAGGCGAGAGCGCTGGCCTCGGCCTCCGACTACGGGTCGCCGGCCTACGCCATCCTCGCCACCGACCGTCCCGCCGACGCGCAGCCGCAGCTCGACATCCTGAGGGAGGCGGGCTGGCATGCCACCGCGGCCTCGCCCTCGGCCACGCTGCCCGTCGTCTGGGCGGGCCTCGAACACGCCGTCGGCCGGACGCCGACGCACGCCTCCGCGGCCGGTTCGACGCCGGGCACGCGTTCCTCCTACCACCCCTTCCCCGGGAGGCGGACATGACCTCCACTCTTTCGCGCCCCGCGACCGCGTCCGCGCCGGCTCCCCCGGTGCCGCGGCCGGCGCCTCCGGCCGACCCCTGGCACTGGGCCGTCACGGGAACCGTGCTGCTGGCCGTGCTCGCGGCCTCCGGCAGCCTCAACGGCGTCGTGGAGCCGTGGACCTGGCTGCTCCCCGTGCTCCAGACGATCGTCCCCGTTCTCCTTGCCATGGCCCTGACCCGGACCCTGCGGCTGAACGGCGTCCTCACGGCACTCCTCGGCGTACTCACGCTCTGCGGCGCCCTCACGGTCCGCTTCTTCCCGCGGCAGAGCATCCTCGGCGTCGTCCCCGGCCCGGGAACCCCGTTCGAGCTGCAGCGCCTCCTCGCACAGGCGGAGGAGACGGTGGTCTCCCAGGTGGCGCCCGTCCTGCCGGGAGCCGGCCTCGTCCTGGTGCTGTGCGCCGCCCTGGGGCTCCTCGCCATCATCATCGACCTCCTCTCGACGACCCTCCGCATGCCGGCGGCCAGCGGCCTCGGGCTCTTCGCGATCCTCGTGACGCCCGCCGTCGTGAAGCCCGACGGCGTGGGGATGCCCGCCTTCGTGGCCACCGTCCTCGCGTTCCTGCTGCTCCTGGCCGTCGCGCAGCGGCGGGAGGACCGCCTCGCCTCGGGCGGCGCGCGTGCCTCCGCCGGCTTCGCGGGCCGGGGCGCCATCATCGGGGCGGCGGCGCTCGCCGTGACGGTGGCCCTGCCGCTGCTCATCCCCGGGTTCACCTCCGGGGCCTTCCCCCAGGGCGCCCGACTCAATGTGTGGGGCACCGCCACCGGCCTGAACCCTGCGGTGACGCTCGGCAACGACCTCCGCAATCCCACCGGGTTCGGCCGGATCACCTACTCCACCAACTCGGACGCCCCCCTGTACCTCCGCGCGGTCACCCTCGAGGACTTCGACGGCCGGCGCTGGGAGCCCGACCAGCGGATCAACGACCGCGAGACGGGCGTGGACGCGATCGGGGCGGAAGCCGGCACGCCGGAGACCCTTCCCGAGAGCGACACCGTGTTCACGCGCGTCACCACGCAGAGCTACGCGAGCCCGTGGCTCGTGGCGCCCTACGCACCGACCGGCGTCACGAATCTTGCCGGCACGTGGGCATGGGACCCGGCGAACCTCTCCATCCTCGCCACCGATGGCGGATCGACCGCGCGGCAGGAATACGTGGTGCAGAGCCGCTCCGCCGACCTGACGCGCGAGGGACTGGGCGTGATCGGTCCCGCCGACCCCGACGCCGTCGCGGAGGTCTTCGTGGAGCTGCCGGAGGACACCCCGCAGATCGTCCGCGACAGGACGGCGGAGGTCACGGACGAGTTCGTGAACCCCTACGACAAGGCCGTCGCCATCCAGAGCTACCTGCGCGGCCCCGACTTCACCTACTCGGTGGAGGCCCCCGTGGACGGCGGGTACGACGGCAGCGGCATGGAGGTGATGGCCCGCTTCCTCGAGGCGAAGTCCGGGTACTGCGTGCACTACGCGGGCACCATGGCGGTCATGGCGCGTGCGGCGGGCATCCCGAGCCGCGTGGCGATCGGCTACACCCCCGGCAGCCCCACCGGGGACACCGAGGAGGGCCCCGTCGGCACCGAGCTCCGCGAATTCGTCGTCGATTCCCGCAACGCGCATGCGTGGCCCGAACTGTACTTCGAGGGCGTGGGCTGGGTGCAGTTCGAGCCCACGCCCTCCCGCGGCGTGGTGCCCGGCTACGCGCAGCAGGCGTTCTCCCCGGTCGGGCCACGGGCGGACGACATCGACGGGCTGAATCCGGGCAGCCTCCCCGACGTCGCGGACCCCTCGGGATCAGCGACGGACACCGCGGAGGACGGAGCCCAGGCCGGGCCCGGCCCAGGCAACGACGCCCGGCCCACGATCGGCATCCTGGCCGGCATCGGGGTCGCGCTGCTCGCGCTCCTGCCGTTCCTCCTGCGGACCGCGAGGACCCGCACCCGACGCCGCACCGTCATCGTCCGCGAGGCGGCGGGCGGCCCCGGCGGGGACGTCGGCGGGACCGGAGCCGCGACCGCCGCCTGGGCGGAGACGACGGAGATCGCCGGCGACTACGGCTACCGGTTGGAGCCGACCGACACCCCCCGCACCTTCGCCGGGCGGCTCACCCGCGACGCCGGGTTCGAGGGCCGCCCCGCCACGTCCCTCTCCCGCCTGCGCACCGCCTACGAGTTCGAGGAGTACGCCGGCCACGGCGGCGGGTCTCCGGGTTCCGGGTCCGGTGAGGCCCCGGCGCGGAGCGGCACCCGGACGGCGACCGTGCCGCGCTGGGACGACGTCGACGCCGTTACGCGTGCACTCCGGGCAGGCAGCTCATGGCCCGTGCGGGCCAGGGCGCGGCTCTTCCCGCAGTCACTGCTCAACCGGTTCCGGAGCGGGCGCCCCTGAGGAGCCCTAGGAGGCGTAGGGATCCGCGATCCCCACGTACTGCGTGTACAGGTACTCCTCGATGCCCTCGGCGCCGCCCTCGCGACCCAGGCCCGACTGCTTGACGCCGCCGAAGGGCGCCGCCGCGTTGGACACGACCCCGGCATTGAGGCCCAGCATGCCGGTATCGAGCCGCTCGCCCATGCGCAGGCCCCGGTTGAGGTCGCGCGTGAAGACGTAGGCCACGAGGCCGTACTCGGTGTCGTTCGCCAGCTCCACCGCTTCGTCCTCGGTGCTGAAGGTGATGATTGGCGCCACGGGGCCGAAGATCTCCTCCTGCAGGATGCGCGAGGACCGGGGCACGTCCTTCAGAACGGTGGCCTGGTAGAAGTAGCCGTCGCCCGCCACGGGCGCGCCACCGGTGACAGCGACAGCGCCGTCGCCGACAGCCGCGGTCACGAGCTCGTGGACCTTGTCGCGGCTCTTCTGGTCGATCAGGGGGCCGAGCTTCGACGCGTCCTCCGTGCCGCGCGCCGGCGTCATGGTCTCCATGCGCTCTGCGAGGGCCGCGGCGAAGCGGTCGGCCACCGCTTCATGGACGATGAAGCGGTTGGCGGCCGTGCAGGCCTCGCCCATGTTCCGGAGCTTCGCCAGCATGGCGCCGGTCACCGCGGCGTCGAGATCGGCGTCCTCGAACACGACGAACGGCGCGTTGCCGCCGAGTTCCATGGAGGTCCGCAGCACATTCTTCGAGGCGGCCGCGAGGAGGTTGCGGCCCACCGGGGTGGACCCGGTGAAGGAGAGCTTGCGCAGGCGGGCGTCCTCGATGAGCGGCCCGGTGACGTCACCGGCCGTGGTGGTGTTGACGATGTTCAGCACGCCGGCGGGCAGGCCCGCCTCCTGCAGGACCGTTGCGAACAGGGAGGACGTGAGCGGGGTCAGGTTAGCGGGCTTGAGCACCATGGTGCAGCCGGCAGCGATGGCCGGCGCGATCTTCCGCGTCGCCATGGCCAGCGGGAAGTTCCACGGGGTGATGAGCAGGCACGGGCCCACGGGCTTCTTGCTCACGAGCAGGCGGGACTTCCCGTCGGGCGAGGTGGAGTACCGGCCCGAGGTGCGCACGGCCTCCTCCGAGAACCACCGCAGGAACTCCGCGCCGTAGGTGACCTCGCCGCGCGCCTCGGCCAGCGGCTTGCCCATCTCGAGCGTCATCAGCAGGGCGAATTCGTCGGCGCGCGCGGTGACCAGGTCGAAGGCCCGCCGCAGGATCTCGCCCCGCTCGCGCGGAGCGGTCCGCGCCCAGTCGGCCTGCGCGGCCACGGCGGCGTCGAGCGCCGCCATGCCGTCCTCGGGGGTGGCGTCCGCCAGCGTACGCAGGGTGCGTCCTGTGGCCGGATCCTCCACGTCGAAGGTGGCACCCGACGACGACGCCCTCCACTGTCCGTCGATCAGGAGCCCGGTGGGCACCTGATCGAGTACTGCCTTCTCCTGGTCGGCGGTGACAGCCAATGTGAGCTCCTTCGGGACGATACGGGGCGCCCCGACGGGGCATTCCCGATCACGCTAGACCCGGCGGCGAACGGGTGTCCAGTAGGGTCTGCACGGCAGGAAGGGCTTCCCTTTGGACGAGTGCACAGCCGCGGGGGTGCAGCCGGTCAGCGCGCGGCGATCACCGCGGCATACAGCTCCCGCTTGCTGACGCGGGCGTCGGCGGCGACCGCCGCCACGGCGTCCTTGAGGCGCATGCCGCCGTCCATGAGACCGTTCACCTGGGCCACGTGGTCCTCGGGCCGGGACGGTGGGGCGTCCGGGGCGCCGGCGAGGACCACGGCGATCTCACCGCGCACCTCGGTCTCCTGCGCCCACTGGAGGAGCTCGAGGAGGGAACCGCGGACCACCTGCTCGTGCACCTTGGTCAGTTCCCGGGCCACGGCGGCCTGCCGGTCCGAGCCGAACGCCTGCTGCAGCGAGCGCAGCATCGCCTCGAGCCGGTGCGGGGCCTCGAAGAACACCATCGTGCGGCGCTCCGCCGCGAGGTCGGCGAGCCGCCCCGCACGCACGCCCGGCTTGCGGGGCAGGAACCCCTCGAAGCAGAACCGGTCGGTGGGCAGCCCGGACAGTGCGAGCGCCGCGAGGACCGCAGAGGCACCGGGCACCGCCGTCAGGTCGAGGCCCTCGGCGACGGCGGCCTCGACCAGGCGGTAGCCGGGATCCGAGACCGAGGGCATGCCGGCGTCGGTCACCATCAGCAGGGTCGCGCCGTCGTGGACCAGCTCGAGCAGTTCGGGCGTGCGCTCGGCCTCGTTGTGCTCGTGGTAGCTGATGACCCGGCCGGTCACGGTGACGCCGAGCGCCTGCATGAGGCGGTGCAGGCGGCGCGTGTCCTCGGCGGCGACGACGTCCGCGGTGTGGAGGAGGCCAATCAGGCGTTCGGTCGCGTCCCCCATGTTGCCGATGGGCGTGGCCGCGAGGACGATCCGTCCCCGGCCGCTGTCGTCGCCCGCGGTGCCGCGGTATGCGGTGGGGGCCCGGACGGCGTCCGCCTGGTCCGCCTGGTCGGCCGGGTCCGCCTCCTCCGTGGCCTCCGCTGCGGGGGCCGGAACGGCGTCGTCGGGCTGGTCCTCCGCGGGCGCCGGGAAGTCCTCCCGGACGGAGTCGGGGGCGGCGTCGTCGCGTGGCTGGTTCACCGCACCAGCCTAGCGCTCCACGCGGCCCGACAGGCGGCCGGGTGCGGGGCCCGCGCCTCCACCGCCGGTAGCATGGCAGGGTGAGTCCCACCGCCGTCCGAGCCCGACGGGACAGCCCTCAGCCGACCGGATCCTGGGTCCTCGCTCCTTCCCTCGCCTTCACGCGCGATGCCCTGCTGGTCCGCCTCCTCGGCGCCGCGGCGCCCGGCGGCTCCCTGCGCTGGGTGCTCCCCCTGGCCGTGGCCCTGCTCGGCGGGATCCTGCGCTTCGTGCGTCTCGGCGAACCCGGCTCGCTCGTGTTCGACGAGACGTACTACGTCAAGGACGCCTATTCGCTGCTGCAGTCGGGCTACGAGCGCGAATGGCCCGAGGACGCGAACGACTCCTTCAACGCCGGCACCCCAGGCGTCCTGCTCGACACTCCCGACTACGTGGTCCACCCGCCGGTCGGCAAGTGGATGATCGCGTTCGGGATGCTGCTGTTCGGCGCGGACAACGCCTTCGGCTGGCGCTTCTCCGCCGCCGCCGTCGGCACCCTCTCGGTGCTCCTGCTCGCCGTCGTCGCCCACCGGATGTTCGGCTCGGCACTGCTGGGCGCCGCCGCCGGGCTCCTCCTCGCCGTCGACGGCCACCACCTGGTGCAGTCGCGCACCTCGCTGCTGGACATCTTCCTGAGCTTCTGGCTCCTGGTCGCGTTCGCGGCGCTCCTGCTGGATCGCGACGACGGGCGACGACGCCTCGCCGCCCGGCTCGCTGCCCGGACGGACGGGGGCGGACTGTCGCGTGCGCCGCTCGCGTACGGCCCGTTCCTCGGGTTCCGGCCGTGGCGCCTCGCGGCCGGTGTGTGCCTCGGGCTCGCCCTCGGCACGAAGTGGTCGGCCCTGCCGTTCATCGCCGCCTTCGGCCTGATGACCGTCGCCTGGGACATGAGCGCGCGACGCATCGCCGGTGTGCACCACTGGGCGCTGGGGGCGGCGCTGAAGGACGGCCTGCTCGCGTTCGCCTGCATCGTCCCGGTGGCGGCGCTCACCTACCTGGGCACGTGGACCGGCTGGTTCCTGTCCGCCGACGCCTACGACCGCACCTGGGCGCGGCAGAACCCGTCGGAGCAGTGGGGCTGGCTGCCGGACGGGATCCGCTCCCTCGCGGAGTACCACCGCAGTGCCTTCGCCTTCCATGAGGGCCTCGGCTCCGACCACCCGTACGAGGCGACCGCCTGGTCGTGGCTCGTGGTGGGCCGTCCGACGTCGTACTTCTACGAGAAGCCGGGCGGGTGCGGGGCGGACGCCTGCTCGCAGGCCGTCACGGTGCTCGGCAACCCGCTCATCTGGTGGAGCGCCGCGCTGTCCCTCCTCGTGCTGCTGTTCTTCTGGCTGGGCCGCCGTGACTGGCGCGCCGCGGCCATCCTCACCGGCGTCGGCGCGGGCTACCTGCCCTGGTTCCTGTACCCGGAGCGAACCACCTTCTACTTCTACGCCGTGGCCTTCGAGCCCTTCCTCGTCCTGGCCCTGGTCTACTGCCTCGGCCTCGTGCTCGGCGGACCGGCGGCGGACGCGGCCCGGCGACGGACGGGTATCGTGCTGGTGGGGCTTTTCCTGGCCGCCGCCGTCGCGCTGTCGGCCTACTTCATGCCCATCTGGACGGCCGAGGTCATCCCCTACGACCAGTGGCGCGAGCGCATGTGGCTGCCGAGCTGGATCTAGGGCCGCGGCCGGTCCCCCGCTGAATCTTCCGACCATATCTTCCGACCATCACCGGTTCCCACCGGACGAACCGGTCCTCACCGGAACGAAAGCGAGCACCACGTGCGCGAAGCCATCACGGAACTCCTGGTCGACCTGCCGTCGACCAGCAACACCACCGACCTCCTCCTGCGTACCCACAACGCCGATCCCGGGCAGGCGCTCTACGCGCTGCGAGCGGGGACGCACTGGGAGGACGTCTCGGCGGCCGAGTTCCTGCAGCAGGTCCGGCGCCTGGCCAAGGGCCTCGTGGCGTCCGGCGTGCAGCCCGGCGGCGCCGTCGCGGTGATGTCGAGGACGCGGTACGAGTGGACGCTCGCCGACGTCGCGATCTGGTTCGCCGGAGCCGTCACCGTCCCCATCTACGAGACCTCCTCCGCCCACCAGGTGGCGTGGATCCTCGAGGACGCGCAGCCCGCCGTCGTGTTCGTCGACGACGAGTCCCGGGCCGGTGTCCTCGCGGACGCCGCGGCGCGGGCGGGCCGTTCGGGGACCACCTCCGTGGTCCGGCTGACCTCCGAACCGCTCGACGGCGCGGCGACCATCGCGACGCTCGGGGAGGCCGGTGCGGCGGTGTCCGACGACGCCCTCGAGGCGGCGCGATCCTCGCGCGGCCTCGACGACGCCGCGTCCATCGTCTACACCTCGGGTACCACGGGACGGCCGAAGGGCTGCGTCATCACGCACGGCAACTTCGCGCTGTTCGCCGTCAACACGCTGGAGTTCCTCCCGGAGTTCCTGAAGCAGGAGAACGCCCGGACCCTCATGTTCCTGCCCCTGGCGCACGTGCTGGCCCGTGCCGTCCAGGTGGTGTGCTTCACCGGCGGCATCACGCTGGCACACTCCGGTTCGGCGGCGCAGCTGCTCGAGGACCTGACGACCTTCAAGCCGACGTTCCTCCTCGCCGTCCCGCGCATCTTCGAGAAGATCCACGCCACGGCGGGCCGGCGCGCGGCGGAGTCCGGGAAGGGGCGGCTCTTCGCCGCCGCGGAGCGCACCGCCGTCGCCTACTCGCGAGCGGTCGACGCGCGCGGCCGGGGTGGGCGCGGCCCTTCGCCGGTCCTGCGCGCATCGCATGCGGTGTTCGAGAGGATCGTCTACCCCCGGCTGCGGGGCGTCTTCGGCGGCGAGGTCACCTACACGGTGTCCGGGGCGAGCCCGCTCAGCGAGCACCTGACCCACTTCTTCCGCGGCGCCGGGATCCTGGTGCAGGAGGGCTACGGCCTCACCGAGAGCACCGCGCCGTGCACGGTGAACACGGTGGCCCTGACACGCGTCGGGTCCGTCGGCATCCCGATGCCCGGCACCAGTGTCCGGCTCGACGACGACGGCGAGGTCCAGGTGAAGGGCGCGGGCGTGTTCGCCGGATACCACCGCAACGATGCCGCGACGGCGGAGGTGTTCACCGACGACGGCTACTTCAGGACGGGCGACCTCGGCGCGCTCGACGAGGACGGCTTCCTGACCATCACCGGGCGGAAGAAGGACCTGCTGGTGACCGCCGGCGGCAAGAACGTGGCACCCGGCCCCCTCGAGGAGAAGCTCCGGGAGAACGCGCTCGTCGGCCAGGCGGTCCTCGTGGGTGAAGGCAGACCGTTCATCGCGGCGCTCATCGGCCTGGACCGGGAAGGCCTGGAGCACTGGGCGGCCGCGCACGGTCGATCCGGGCTGACCGCGGAGCAGGCGGCCCACGATGCCGACGTCCTCGCCGAGCTGCAGTGCGCCGTCGACGCCGCGAATGCCACCGTCTCGCAGGCGGAACAGATCCGGAAGTTCACCGTGCTCGACGTCGAGTTCAGCGTCGAGTCCGGGCACCTGACGCCCACCCTCAAGCTGAAGCGGGCCGCCGTCGTCGCCGACCACACCGAGGTGCTCGAGGAGCTCTACGCGCGGCAGTAGCGGAGGCGGTCCGGCGGCGGTACGTAGCGCCGGGGGCGTGCACCCGCCGCGGCGGCCCCGACCCGTGGCTCCGTTCCCCCGGGTGTGGGCACCCGCCGCGGCGGCACGCCCCGAGACGCTGCCCCCGAGACGCTGCCCGGGGAGGCCCTGCTAGGTCGCGTCGAGCGCCTCGCGGGACCGTGCCTCGGCTGCTTCCTGCGCCATCATGGAGCGGTCGCGACGGGCCTTCGTGGGCCAGGTGAGGACGAGTGTGAGGATGGTCGCCGCCAGCACGAGAACGGCGACCGTCACGGCGGAGTCCGTCCAGAACTGCTCGGGGAACAGCCGGATCAGGGTGTCGTCCAGCCGGAAGGTCCAGGTGCCGTCGGCGAAGAACAGGGCGTGGACCTGGGTGAAGAACGCCTGCCACGCGAGGACCGCCAGCACGGTCAGGACGGCGATGCCGACGAGGGTCAGCACCGCGCCGGAGAACAGCGCCCGCCGGATCCCGCCCTTGTAGTGCCGCGCGAGGTAGACGCAGGCCAGGACCGACAGCACGAAGAGCACGAGGGCGATGAAGAAGGACAGCCCGAGGACACCCTTCACATCGGCCATGTGCCCGACCTCCGACTCGAGGAACAGCGGCTCACCCCCGGGCGTCACCAGGTCCCCGAGGTACCGCGGAGGCGCGAAGTTCAGCACGTAGTCGAGCGCGTACGACCCATAGGTCATGCGATCCTCCAGCGAGAACCCGAACCGGTCCGCGGGGAACCCCGGCCGGTGGTATTCGAGCCACAGGAACGACGACGTCGCGACCGCCCGGATCGCGGCCGCGACCACGATGACCGGGAAGAACAGGGCGACGACGACCTGCAGGAACCGCGGGAGCACGGGCTTCGCCGCGGCCGCCTGGTCCCGGGCCGCAGCACGCCGGGCGGCCTCGCGGTCCGGCCCCCGCACGGAGTGATCGGCGGTATCCGTGGACGGGCCGGCAGCAGGCGCCGCATGGCTCCCACTCCCCGACGGACCGGCACCCGACGCCGGTCCCGCCGGTCCCGCCGGTCCCACCGGCACGACAGTGCCCGAGGCGTCGTCGGACCGGGCGGCCTCCTCCGGCATCCCAGCGTCCTCAGCCTGGGCCGCCTCGTCCGGCTCTGCGTCCTCACGCTGCGCGTCGTCGGGCTCGTCGACGGCGTCGAACTCTTCGACGGCGGACTCACCCGAGGCCTCGTCGTCCGCGCCCTCGTCCGGAACCTCCGGCAGGCTCGCTGCCCTCCGCATGGGAATGTGGTCGCGCGGGACGCTCGCCGCGGTGACCCCCGCAGCGCCGGAGCCCGACCCGATCCCGGCTGCATCGTCGCCCGGCCCCTCCGCACGGGACGCGCCGGAAGCGCTCGGACGGGTGCTGTCGGTCTCTGCCACTGCGCTGTCTCCTTGATCGGTGCGGCCGGTGCCTGCATCCGGCGTCTTTCGACACTACCGGGCGTTCGCGTGCCCCGCCGGGAGGCTCCCCGCACGTCCACCGACCGGCACACCCGCGGCGCAGGTCCGCCATCGGCTCAGGCGGTGACGACGGCGTCTCCCCGGTCAACGGCACCGAGGTCGCCGCGGTGCCCGGCAGCGACCGCGCGCCGGCCGAGGATCAGGGTGTACGCCCAGTACGCGGCGAAGACCAGGAACCCGATGCCGATGCGCAGCCACGGCGGCAGCCCGCTCGGCGTCACGAATCCCTCGACGAGCCCCGAGACCAGCAGGACCAGCACCAGCCCGAGCGCGACCGTGATCAGCGCGCGGCCCTCCTCCGCGAGCGCTGCTGCGCGTGGCCTGCGGCCGGGGGCCACCCAGGCCCAGAAGATGCGCAGCCCCGCCGCGGTGGCGATGAAGATGGCGGTCAGCTCCATGAACCCGTGCGGCAGGATGTAGATGAAGAACGTGTCGAGCCGGTCGTAGGACGCCATCATGCCGGCGGCCATGCCCACGCCCTGCGCGTTCTGGTACAGGATGAACACGGGCCAGATGCCGGTGACGCCGAACGCGACGGCCTGCAGCGCGATCCACGCGTTGTTCGTCCAGACCAGGCCTGCGAAGGACGCGGCAGGATTCTCCGAGTAGTAGTCGACGAAGTCCTCCTCGACGTAGCGTCGGAGCTCCTCGTCCGGCCCGAGCGCCTGGATCACCCCGGGCGTCCCCACCCAGGAGGCGTAGAGCCACGCCACCGCGACAAAGAGCACCCCGACCACCGCCGTGAGCCACCGGACGCGGTAGAACGCAGCGGGCAGGGAGAAGACGAAGAACTGCGCGATGTCCTCCATCGTGTTGGACCTCGCTCCGGTGAACCGGGTCCGCGCACGGGAGAGGCGGGTGGACAGCGACCCCGACAGCGCGCTCTCGGGGTCCACGGACCGGATGATCGACAGATGCGTGGATACGCGCTGGTAGAGCACCAGCAGCTCGTCCGACTCCGCACCGTCGAGCCTCCGCCGGCCCACGAGGTCGTCCAGGCGTTGCCAGTCGCTGCGGTGCACGGCGATGAATGCGTCCACGTCCATGGCCCAACCCTATAGTTCCGGCCTCGTCACGGCCCGTCACGGAGCGTCGACACCACGACGGCGCTACGCTGCTGGGAGGAAGCACGGGACCACCAGGTCCCGCCATCGGCCGGCAGGGAGACAGTCATGAGTTCGGTCGTCACCGGCGAGGCCGTGGTCCTCGAACTGAAACCGGCCGGATTCGCCGCCCGCGGGCTGAGCGTCCTCATCGACATCATCGCCCAGGTCATCCTCGCGATCCTTCTGCTGCTGCTGATCGGGAACCTCTTCGGCGGCGTGTTCGACGACGCGTTCACGCAGGCCCTCGGCCTGGTCATCGTCGTGCTGCTCCTGCTCGTGCTGCCGGTGACGGTGGAGACCCTGACCCGCGGGAAGTCGCTGGGCCGCCTCGTCATGGGGCTGCGGATCGTGCGCGACGACGGCGGGGCGATCCGCTTCCGGCACGCCTTCATCCGTGGCATGCTCGCGATCCTCGAGATCTACATGCTCGTGGGCTCTCTCGCGTTCCTCGTCTCGCTGTTCAACGAGCGCTCCAAGCGCCTCGGGGACCTGCTGGCCGGAACCTACGCGATGCGGGAGCGGGTCGTCGCCAGGCCCCGGGCCGTCCTCGTCATGCCGCCGCGCCTCGAGGCGTGGGCAGCCACCGCGGACATCGGGCGCCTCCCCGACGCCCTCGCCCGCCGGATGTCCCAGTTCCTGGCGCAGGCTCCGCGCCTCACGCCGTCGGCCCGCGCCACGCTCGCCGTGGACCTCGCGTCCGAAGCGAGCCCCCACGTCTCCCCCGGCCCCCCGGCGGACACCCATCCGGAGGAGTTCCTGCATGCCGTCATCGCTGCGCGGAGGGACCGCGACTACGCCGCGATGATGCGCCAGCACGAGCGGACGGAATCGACGGCGAGAAGGGTCCACACCCTGCCGTTCGGTCAGGGCTGATCGACCCACTCGTCCCACGGGACGTTCCAGTCGCCGAAGCCGTCCCACACGTACATGGGGCCGTAGTCCGTGTTGAGGATCTGCACCACGTCCCCGGGCCCGAAGGTGTCGTAGAAGTACTCGGCGCCCTCGGGGGACATCCCCACGCAGCCGTGCGAGACGTTGACCTCGCCGAGGGCCACCTGCGCTGCCGGCAGTGCCTCGTGGACGAACGCGCCGCCCTTGCTCAGGCGGCTCGCGTGGTTCACGACCGTCGGAGGATAGTAGGCGGGATCGTCCGGCTCCAGGCCGATCGACTCGGCCGTGAACCGGGTGCTCTCGTACTTCTCCATCACCACCATGTAGCCCTCCGTGGAGGGCCACTCCTCGGTGCCGAGGGTGACCGGGAAGGTGCGGTCGAGCTTCCCGTCGAGATACACCTTCATGGTCTTGGTGGCGTTGTCGACCACGGCCAGGCGCGTGCCGTGCGTCCGCACGGTCCACGTGGTGTCGCCGTTGCCGATCATGCCGTTGCCGAAGTCGACGCCGAAGAGGCGTGACTCGACCGTGATGGTGCTGTTCGGGGCCCAGAACGTCTCGGGCCGGTACCGGGCCTTGGTGTCCGAGATCCAGTAGAAGGCACCGGGCTGGCCGCTCGTGCTGGTCACGGTGATGGCCTTCTCCACGACGTCCCGATGGGTCACGGGCTCGCTGAAGGTGAACTCGAGCGGCTGGCCCGTGCCCACCGTCGCGCCGTCCAGCGGGAACATCGCGGCGTCGGCCTCGTTCGCGGGTTCCACCGTACGGAAGGTGGAGGTGCCGTGATGGGACCGCCCGGCGGAATCGCGGACCGTGTAGGAGAACTGGTATTCGGTGTCGAAGGCGAGGCGGTCCGTCGCGGTCCAGCCCGTGCCGTCGTCGGAGAGCGTGCCCGCCACGGGCGTGCCGCCCGCCCGCGGGACGAGTTCGACGGCGTCGAGCGTTGCACCGGCGACCTTCACCGCGGCGGTGGTGGCGGGGTTGACCGAGAACGCGCCGTCCGTGGGCGTGAGGCCGACGGTGTGCTCGGCGGCAGGGGCACCGGGCGCCGCGGGGGCTGCGGACGAGGGGGGTGCAGGAGATCCCGCGGGCGAGGGTCCCGGGGACGAGGACGACGAGGGTTCGGGATCATCCCACGGTGATGCCGTCGCGATGCCCACGCCGCCGCCCACGGCGACCACCGCGGCGGCACCGATGGCCACGATCTTCCAGCCCTTCCGACCCGCTGCTGCCCTGCCCATATCTCTCTTCACGCGCATGCACCCTCCCCCGTTCTCACCCTGGAAGCGACTGTACGTGACGGGACCCCCCGTCCCGCGCAGGTCGCACGCGGTGTCCGGAAACGGCGACGGCTGCCACCGGCACCCCTGACGGGACCTGCGGCAGCCGTACGGAACCGTCCGGCCGAGGCCTAGTAACGGTATTGCTCCGACTTGTACGGACCGGCGGCGTCGATGTCGAGGTACTCGGCCTGACCCTTGGTCAGTTCCGTGAGCTCGACGCCGAGGGCGTCGAGGTGGAGGCGGGCGACCTTCTCGTCGAGGACCTTCGGGAGGACGTACACCTCGTTCTCGTACTCGCGGTTGCCCTCGGCGTCGTCCTGCCCGAACTTCGTGTACAGCTCGATCTGGGCGATGGTCTGGTTCGCGAAGGAGTTGCTCATGACGAACGAGGGGTGGCCCGTGGCGTTGCCGAGGTTCAGCAGGCGGCCTTCGGACAGCATGATGATGGAGTGCTGCTCCACGCCGGAGGCCTCGTCGGCGGGGATGACCCACTCGTGGACCTGCGGCTTGATCTCGATCTTCTCGACGCCGGGGATGCGCCCGAGGCCCGCGATGTCGATCTCGTTGTCGAAGTGCCCGATGTTGCCCACGATGGCCTGGTGCTTCATGCCCGCCATGTGGCCGGCCATGATGACGTCCTTGTTGCCGGTGGTCGTGATGAAGATGTCACCCTGTGCGAGCACCGACTCGAGCTTCGCGACCTGGTAGCCGTCCATCGCTGCCTGCAGGGCGCAGATCGGGTCGATCTCCGTGACGATGACGCGTGCTCCCTGGCCGCGCAGGGCCTCGGCCGCGCCCTTGCCGACGTCGCCGTATCCGCACACGACGGCGACCTTGCCGCCGATCAGCACGTCCGTGGCCCGGTTCAGGCCGTCGGGCAGGGAGTGGCGGATGCCGTACTTGTTGTCGAACTTCGACTTGGTGACGGAGTCGTTGACGTTGATCGCGGGGAAGAGGAGCTTGCCCTGGGCGGCCAGCTGGTACAGGCGGTGCACGCCGGTGGTCGTCTCCTCGGTGACGCCCTTGATCCCCGCCGCGATCGTCGTCCACTTCTGCGGCTCGGAGGAGATCGTGGAGCGGAGGGTGTCGAGGAACACGGTGTACTCGTGCGAGTAGTCGGCGTCGCCCTCCTGCGGGTTCGCGGGGACCGCTCCGAGCGCCTCGAACTCGGCGCCCTTGTGCACCAGCATGGTGGCGTCACCGCCGTCGTCGAGGATCATGTTCGGGCCGAGGCCGTCGGCCTGGCCGGGCCAGGTGAGGATCTGGGTCGCGGTCCACCAGTAGTCCTCGAGCGACTCGTTCTTCCACGCGAACACGGGCACGCCGGCGGGCTCCTCCACGGTGCCTGTGCCGACGACGACGGCCGCGGCGGCCTCGTCCTGGGTGGAGAAGATGTTGCAGGACGCCCAGCGCACCTCGGCACCGAGGGAGGTCAGGGTCTCGATGAGGACGGCCGTCTGCACGGTCATGTGCAGCGACCCGGCGATGCGTGCTCCCGCGAGGGGCTGGGAGTCGGCGAATTCGCGGCGCAGCGCCATGAGTCCGGGCATCTCGTGCTCGGCCAGGCGGATCTGGTGGCGACCCGCCTCGGCGAGTGAGAGGTCGGCAACTTTGTAGTCGAAGGTCATGGTGTCCTGGTCCTTGGAGGGTCGGAAGGTCGGGGGAACGGCGGTGCGGTCGGCCGGGTCAGGCGCGCGCGCCGTCGAGGGATTCGCGGCGGAGCAGCACGGGGATGCCCTCGTCGATCGTGTAGGTCAGCACGGTGCCGTCGGGTCCCGGCGAGGAGGTCCTGAGGACGCGGCCCTCCTGGACGAGCTTCGACCCGGTGACGGGGCAGCGGAGGACATCGAGCAATCGGGATGGGAGGTTCGCCACGGGAGCACTTTCGCTCGAAAGGGATGGGGATTCTGCTCCCCAGTCTACCGCCGGCGTGTTCGCCGGCCTCAATCGGTGGACGTGCAGGGGCGGTACGGGTCAGGCCGCCCGGTCAGGGTTCGGGCAGGATCCTCAGGTGGCCGCGCCGGGGACCGCTGACGCCGGCGGGCGGCTCCATCGGGGCCCTCGCCCCGCGGGGTCCGACGGGCGGGGTCTGCACGAGAGGTTCGGCTGCGGCCTCCCGGACGGCGTCGGCCAGGGCCAGGAGGTCATCGGAGTTGTGCTCCGGCGGCGTGTCGGGGAGGGTCAGGCGGACAACCTCCCAGCCACGGGGCACCGTGAGGCGTTCGGCGTGGATCGCGCAGAGATCGTAGGTGTGGGGCTCGGCGTAGGTCGCGAGGGGACCCAGGACCGCCGTCGAATCCGCGTAGACATAGGTCAGCGTGGCCATCGCCCGCTGGGGGCAGGCTGATCTGGAGCATTGACGGAGTGATCCCACGCAGCCCAACCCTACCGGGGATCTGCCGGGGAGGCCGCCGTGACGCGCCCCGCCGGGCGCCGGGCGACGCCGGGGCAACCCCGCAGGGCGGAGGCGCGGGAGTGCGAGCGGGGCGGTGGAAGGCTTAGAGTCGTTCCATGCAGGATGCTCCTACACTCTCGGTGAACCTGACTGATCCGGCGGCCGCAGAAGAGCGTCCGGCGCGGTCGTTCTACGAGCGCCGACGCAATCGCCGGGGGCGCGGTATGCGCGGCGATCTGCTCCCGCAGTACCTGCCCGGTTCACGATCGCGGTCGGAGCAGTTCGACGACTGGGTGATGGAATCGGCCCAGCGGCTCGAACGCCTGTGGGGCGAGCGCATGCAGGACGTCCAGATCGTGGTGCAGGAGATCCCCGACGGCCTCGAGGACATGACACCCGAATCCCTGCAGGGGCTCCTCGGATCCTGCTCCCCTGCCTCGCCGAGCCGTCCGGCCATCATCACCATCTACCGGCACCCCGTGCTCATGGCCGCGAGGAACGTCCTGTCCGTCAACGAACTCGTGCACGACGTCGTCGTCGAACAGGCCGCCGAGCTCATGGGCCTCGCGCCCGAGGCCGTCGACCCCGCGTACGGGCGCTCCCAGGCCTGACCCGGCGCTCCGGAGCACCGCCTGCTAGTACCCGAGCTCCACCGCGATGCTCCGGGGGCCCGGGCGCCCGGCCGGGACGGCCGCCACGGAGATCCCGATCTTCTTCCCCGGCAGTGTGCTGACCTGCGCGCCGTACACCGGGTCCCCGGTCGCGTCGACGAGCACCGCGACGGGTGACCGGCCGAGGGACGACGACGGCACCGTCACGGAGGTGCCTCCCGCGATACCGATCACCACGGGCTCCCCCAACGCGCCGTCGGCCAGGACGGGCGTGAGGGTGATCTCCCCCCTGCCACTCGGCGCGCCCAGGACCAGGGAGGTCTCCACGCCCTCGGCGAGTGCCACCACGTGATCGCTGCCCAGGCGGACGGCCGACGGGGCACCCGCGAGGTCCACCGGTCCGGGCGTGCCGATCCCGCGCGTCAGGCGCGCCGCCGCGACCACCGAGACATCGGAGGTGACGGCAACGGTGTAGCTCCCCTCCGGGAGGGCCGCCAGGGGAACGCTCGTGACGGCACCGGCCGCGGCCCGCACCACTCCCCCGCCGGGCAGGTCGATCTCCCCGTCCGGTCCGAACACCCGGACGTCGAGCACGGCGTCGCTCGCTCCGGGGACGAGGACCTGCAGTGCGGGTGCCGCGCTGCCGTCCCCTTTCTGCTCGTGGATGCGACGCGCCGGGTCCTGGACCACGACGCCGGGCACCACCTGGGTCAGGCCCGCGGGGGCACCCGGTGACAGGACGTCCACCCCGCCGGGCGTCAGGCCGCGCAGCACGCTCTGCTGGATGACCCCGCTCACGCGCCCGCCGTCGCTGCGCACGTGCACGGCCACCTGGGCGTGGTTGCCCGCGAGCGCGGCCAGCACGATCCGCCGGGTCTCCCCGGGCGCGACCACCGCGTCGCGCGTCCCGGCCGCCTCGATGGGGCCGTCCGGCCCGTGGAGCTCGAGCGACACGGAGGCGGGCGTGCTCGTGGGGTTGGTCAGGGCGAGGATGGAGGACTGCCCGACGGTGGTCGCCGCGCCGAGGAGCCAGAGCTCGTTCGAGGGCACCTGGCACGCGGTGGCTGCGAGCCCGCGGAGGTCCCCGTCGGTGGCAGTGTAGGTGGTGGTCGCGGCGGCCACCGGGGTGAGCCCGCCCTGCGACTGGGCGCGGAGGACGGTCGGGGCATCGACGACGACACCACGGGCGACCCCCGCGACGCGGTTCGTCACGCCGTCCGCGCTGCTGCCGGCGGGTTGCTCCGAGGCGAGGGAGGTCTCCGGCGCGAACTCCCGGATCTGGGAGACGGGCTCATCGCCGCCGACGGGCAGCAGTCCGCTCCCGGTCACGGTCGCGCTGAGGTCGCTGAGCACCACACCGGACACCGTGGTCCTCGCGCTGGTCGACGCGGGGCCGAACTCGGGGTCCGCGCCGTCCCCGACCGACTCGATCAGTCGGGGCGGCGCAGGGCACACCGCGGCGTAGTTGCCGGCCGGGACCGCCGCCGCCGGGATCTCGAGGTCGGCCCGCGGATCCGCCGACAGGGCGGCAGTCACGCCGCCGGAGGCGATCGCCGCGGTCGCCGCGAGGAGCACGACCCCGGTCGCGACGCCCAGGACGGCGCTGAGGCGTGTGGGTCGGGCAACGCCCGCTGCCCGGTCGCGGGCGACCGCACGCGCCGCGATGGCCGGGTCCGGCGCGGCGTGCTCCACCGACCGGTCGTGCTCCCGTCGCACGCTCACCTGCCACCGCCTCCAGTGGACACCGGCTGCCGGCGGGCCTCGTCCGGCGCGTCGCCGGTCCGGTCGTCCGCCGGGATGGAGGCGGCGTCGTCGGAGGTGCGGAGCGCGGCCTGCCGCGACGCGTGGACGCCGCTCGGCCGCGCTCCCGTGGGCCGGGACGGGATGGGAAGGGCGAGGAGCAGCGTCAGTCCGAGGACGATGGCCTGCAGCGCTTCGGCCCAGGGCTCGTAGGTGCCGGTGAAGGAGACCTCGACCGTCCCGCCGGCGGCGGGCAGCAGGAACGCCTGCTGCCATCCATCGGTCACCGGCTCGAGCCGGCGGCCGTCGAGGACGGCGTGCCAGCCCGGGTCGGCGTCCTCCGCGAGCACGAGTCGCCGGCCCTCGGCGCCTGCAGCGATCGTGCCGGACGCGGACACGTCCGACGACGGAAGGACGGCCTCGGTCCGTCCCGCGGAATCGACGATCCTCGCGCGCGCCGTGAGGTCCCCGGCGGAACCGGCGGTCCCGGTGCCGCCGTCGGCCGTCGCCGGAGCGACGCGCCAGAGGCGTCCCGCCCCGGTGTCACCGACGGCGGTGAGGCCGGGCACGGAGTCGATGCGGCCGCTGAGGAAGTCCCCGGCGGCATCGGACTGCCGGAGGACGACGAAGCCGACGCCGAGCTCGCGCAGGTCGCGGCGCGGATCCGCGCCCGTCGCCCCGACGATCACGGCGACGCTCGTGCGGAGGAGCCGCGCGGATTCCCCGTCCGCCTGCAGTGGAACCTCCCCGGTCCCGTGCAGGGTGCGGGCAGCGTACAGCGGGTTCAGCGCGTCGAGCGTCGTGCCGGCGCCGCGCGTCAGGGCGGCACGCACGTCGTCGTCGTCGTCCCCGACCGTGATGACCAGCGTTCGGGTCCGGTCGGGGCCTGTGCCGCGGTCCGCCGCCGTCGCGGGCAGCGGCCGCTCGGGCACCGGGTCCAGGCGGAGCGCGGTGCCGAAGTCCGCAGTGCCGGGGCTTGTCGCGCCGGGGTCCGGCGTGCCGTCTCCCGCTACGGACAGCTCACCGGCCGGGCCGCCGGGAAGGACGACCGGGTCCGCGACCGCCGCGGGAGGGCCGGTGAATCCGGGGGCGAGCCACAGCCCGAGGCTCAGCAGCGGGCCGACGGCGAGCGCGACGCCTGCGGCGACCCGGAAGAACGGCCGGCCGGGGCGCGCCGGGGGCGCGGGAACGCCCGGGTCCTGGCGGCCCGGCAGGCCCGCGAGGGCCGCCGCGAGCAGGCACAGGGTCACGGCCGAGACGAGGGGGCCCGGGAACACGCCCACCAGTGCGGCGCCGTCCGCCGCAACGGCGATCCGCGGGGCCAGCGTTCCCAGGGCAAGCGCCAGGATCGCCAGGCACCAGAACGCGCGCACCGGGGTGGCTCGCCCGCCGCGCCGGAAGAGCGCGACGGCGGCCAGGGCGATCACCGGGCCGCCGATGATGATCGCGGCGACGAGGGACCAGGGGCCGGGGCCGAGGAGACCTGCTGCAGCGGGCGCGGGCAGAGGGTCGAACCGCACCGGGAACCCGAGGAGCTGCTGCCAGGGTGCGGCCGGGTCGAAGGCGAGCGGGACCCCCGGGTCGCCGAGGACGCCGCGGGGATCCGGGAGGGCCGAGAGGAGGTACGGCAGGTACAGCGCGACGACGGGCAGCAGGGTCCACCACAGCGTGCGCGTCCGCCTGCCGCCGACGATCAGCGCGACGACCACCCCCGCTACCGTGAAGGCGCCGAGGGAGGGCGCCGAGGCCGCGACCACACCGAGGACGAGCCCCGCGGCGGCGCCGGCGGTCCAGCTGCGGGTCCCTGCGATCCCGGGCCGTGCAATGCCGTCCGGTACCGTTCGGACGCTGACCGCGCCGCCGACCGCCCGGACGACCCCCAGCAGGGCCAGGGGAAGGAGGACATGGGCGAGCAGCGCGCCGAACCGGCCCTGCCCGAGGGCGACCTGCAGCGCGGGTGCCGCACCCCAGAAGACAGCGGCCCAAAGACGCAGCGCGCGGGACCGCGTCAGCGCGCCGGCCGCGAACCAGGCGGTCAGGCCGGCCAGCGGCAGCGCGCAGACCACGGTCACGACGACGGCCGTGTTCGCCGAGCCGAGGCCCAGCAACGACAGCAGCCACAGGACGTAGGCGAACGGCGAGCCGTGGGCGGGGAACCCGGTCCCCAGGCCGACCCACGACGCCGTCGCACTGTCCCAGACGGCGCCCGGGGTCGCGGCGACCGGCAGCAGCGCCCCGCCCGCCAGCGCCTGCGCTCCGACGAGGCGATGGAGGCCCAGGATCGCCGCCGTGAACAGCACGCCGACGGCGAGGACCGCCCCGGATCCCACCCAGAGTCGCGTGGGGGTGGACAGCGCCGCGAAGTCGTCGTTGCCGTTCCCCGACGGGATGTACTCCCCCGTCCGGAGCAGGGGGGCCTGCCCGGCGGAGGCTCCGCGTGAAGTGAACGCGTCGAGGACCGACCGCCGGTGCGACCACACCTCCCGGCGGGAGGTGATGAGCGGGCGCACGATCGAGCGCGGGCGGCGCCGGCTCCGGGCGGCGGAGCGGCGGGACCGCCAGAGGTGGAACGGCCTGCCGACACCGGCCAGGCTGCCGAGCAGTTGGCCCGAGCCGTGGCCGGGGTCCTTCGCCAGGAGGCCGAGGACCAGGCGGGCCAGGCCGCCGAGGACGGCGCCGACGGCGAGGAAGGGGACCTTCGGCGCGGTGGCGTGCTTGAGCCGGAGGTACACCTCGGCGGCCCGCGCACCGTGCGGGGTGGACAGCGGGTGGGGCCTGGACCGCGCGTGGCGGAGCACCGCCCGGGGCACCACCACCACGCGGTGGCCGGCGAGCCGGTTCCGCCAGCACAGGTCGACGTCGTCGCCCACGCCGTGGAGGGCCGGGTCGAAGCCTCCGAGGGCGTCGAACACGTCGCGGCGGATCAGCATGCCCGCGGAGTTGACGGCGAAGACGTCGCTCCGTGCGTCGTACTGCCCCTGGTCGTGCTCGTCGACGTCGATCAGCGTGAGCCGTTCGGCCCACCGGCTGATCGACAGTCCGACGTCCACGAGTTCGCGGCGATCGTCCCAGGCGACCTGCTTCGCCCCGGCCACCGTGACCGAGGGGGCGCGCTCGACGGCGAGGAGCAGTTCGGCGAGCGCATCAGGTTCGGGAGCGGAGTCGTCGTGGAGGAGCCACAGCCAGTCATGGCCGTCGCCCGCCCCGGACCCGCTGTACGGCGGGATCTCGGCGACGGCGGTCCGGACGGCGGCGCCGAATCCGGCGCGCGCGGGGGCACCGACCACGGGACTGCCCAGCGGCAGCCGGTGCTGGAGGAGGGACGCCGATCCATCGGTGGACCCGGTGTCGACACCGACGCAGAGATCGGCCGCGCGGCTCTGGCTCCCGAGGGCTTCCAGGGTTCCCGGAAGGTACGCGGCACCGTTGTGGGCTACGACGACGGCGGTGACGCGGAGGTGTTGCCGAATCAGACCGCTCGCTTCCGCACCCTGCGGCGCTCCCGCTCGGAGAGACCACCCCAGATGCCGAAGCGCTCGTCGTTCTCCAGGGCGTATTCGAGGCACTCGGATTTCACGATGCAGGAGCCGCACACCTTCTTGGCGTCGCGGGTCGAGCCGCCCTTCTCCGGGAAGAAGGCCTCAGGGTCGGTCTGCGCGCACAGGGCGTCCGCCTGCCAGGACAGCTCGCCGTCGTCGTCGACATTGCCCGGCGCGAGGGGCTCCTCGATCCAGGCGGGCCGACCGGCAGGCGCCGACCGGGGAGCGGCGATGTCCTGCTCCTCGGGCGCGAGACCGGGAAGAACGAGGAGGCTGTGGGGGCCGTCGACCTCGGGGAGCAGCGTGAGGGTCTGATGGGCACTGAGGAATGCGGTCGCCTGGTCCTCGAGCGAGGAACGCTCGGCCTCGCGGTACCGTTCGCCGGCCAGCGGATCGGCCGGGTCGAGGAACCAGTCGGCGGGAACGCCCCGTGAGCCGTAGCGGGCCGAAGCCTGCGCCGCGATGTCTGGTCGTTCCTGCGTGCGTTCTGCCTGCCCCATAATCAGCCTTCCCGGTGTCGCCCTTCCAGCATCAGCATGGTGCGACCCTCGCGCCCGCCTGCCGGAACAGATCCGTTGCCCTAATTACACGGGTGTAACACGATTCTCGTCAAGCGGCGGGCCGAACCTTATAGAGTCGGGTCTTGACATACACGAGTGCCACGCCGATCAGACTACCTGTCTTTGTCGGCGCGTCGGCGAGTAGTCCTACGCAATGCCGGCGCCCGATCGACCATCCCCCGAGCCGGAAGAGGCCCATCATGCCACAGTCACCAGTGCAGCTCCTGACGAGGATGCGCTCCGTCAGCCCCACGTCCCCCCGCCTCGTCTGGCACGGCCGGGACGGGCGGATCGAGCTGTCGGGGCGTGTCTTCGACAACTGGGTCGCCAAGAGTTCGAACCTCCTCGTCGACGAGCTCGACGCCACCGACGGGACGGTCGTCGCCGTCGACCTGCCGGTGCACTGGAAGAGCCTCGCCCTCGCGTTCGCGTGCTGGCAGGTGGGGGCCGTCGTCGTGCTGGGGGACGACGACCGGCCCGGCACACCCGCCGGAACGACGGCCGACGCCGGGATCGTCCTGTCCTCGCGGGCCGGCATCGAGGTGGATCCGCCGCGCCTGCTGGCCTGCGTGGCCCTCGGCTCGCTCGCGCTCCGGTGGGACGGGCCGCTGCCCCGTGGAGCCGTGGACTTCGCCGCCGAGGTGCGCTCCCACGGCGATGTGTTCCCCGACGCGGCCGACGGCCCCGGGGCGTCGTCCGCTCCCCTGGTCCGCACCGCCGGGCGGACACTGACGGCTGGGGACCTCGCGGGGATGGTGGCGCTGCCGGGCGGTCACGAGCAGGCCGCACCTGCCGGTACGCCACCCACGCTGCTGATGGAACCCGGCGTCGATCTGCTGCGGGCCCTGGCCGCCGCCGTTGCGGTGTGGGAGCGGGACGGGGCGCTCGTGCTCGTGGAGGAGGGCGTCCCGGTCACGGACCGGATGCTCAGCGGCGAGAAGGTCACTGACCGGTTGGGGACTGCCTGACCTTCTCGACGGCGGGATTCGTCGGAGCAGTCACTGTCGCGCCCGCCCGCCGGTCCTGGGGGTGGAGGAGCTCCTGGTCGTGGCTGAACTCCGGGTCCTCGTCGAGTTCCACGTTGAACACCCAGAACCGGTAGGCGATGAAGCGGACGAAGGTGGCGAGCACCGTGCCGAAGACCCCCACGATGAACAGGGGGCTCGGCTCGACGACGTCGAACATGTACTTGGCCACCCACACACAGCCTGCGGCGATGCCCATGCCGATGACGTTGATGAAGACGAACATGGCGAGCTCGCGGGCCGCATTGGGCTGGCGGCGGCGGCGGAAGGTCCAGTAGCGGTTGGCGACCCACGCGAAGACCGTGGCCACGCCGGCCGAGACGAACCGTGCCTTGACCTCGCTGCCGCTCATGGGGCCGTGGATCAGGTACCAGTAGAGACCGTTGTCGATGACGAACGCCACACCGCCGACCGCCCCGAACTTGGCCACTTCGCGCCAGAACAGCGAGGCGAGGCCCCTGATCCGGTCCATGAGTCCTGCCACTGTCAACCTCCGTGGTCCGATACGAACGCCGGCACCGCAGGGCATGCTCCCGGCGTACCTGCAGGACAAACCGCGACGGGGCCAGCAGAGCGAGCAACCCAGGCTGACCTTTGCATGGCGTGTTTCGGTCCATTTTACGGGCTGTTCACGGACCCGCTCCCCGGCGGGGTCGGAAAAACACCTGCTAGCAGGATGGCGGCTTCCTGTGAAACACCACGTTCCCTGCCTCGACGGGCCGCCGGATGGCCGGGACCGGGCGCCCCGTGGGTACCCTGTAGTGGTGACTTTTCCCGTGATAGGCGTCATCGGCGGCGGCCAGCTGGCCCGCATGATGGCCGGTCCCGCCGTCGAACTCGGCCTCGAACTCCACGTCCTGGCGGAGGGCCCCGACGTGTCCGCGGTGGCCGCCGTCGCCCACTCCCACGTGGGTGACTATCGTGACCGCGAGACGCTGCGCGCGTTCGCCGCGGGTGTCGACGTCGTCACCTTCGACCACGAGCACGTCCCCGGTGAGCTCCTCGCGGAGCTGGCGGCCGACGGCGTGCGGCTCCACCCCTCGCCGGCGGCACTCCGACACGCCCAGGACAAACTCGTGATGCGGCAGGCGGTGGACGGACTCGGGTTGCCCAACCCGTCGTGGCGGGCGGTGTCGGACCCCTCCGGTGTCGAGGCCTTCGCGGCGTCGCAGGGGTGGCCGGTGGTCCTCAAGACCCCCCGCGGCGGCTACGACGGCAAGGGTGTCCTCGTGCTGCGCGACGCCGCTGCACTCGACTCGGCGCGGGACTGGTTCACCGGCGGCGAACTGCTGGTGGAGCAGTTCGTCCCGTTCAGCCGCGAACTGTCCGTCCTCGTGGCCCGGCGGCCCTCCGGGGAGGCCGTCGCGTGGCCCGTCGTCGAGTCGATCCAGGTGGACAGCGTGTGCGACGAGGTGATCGCCCCCGCCCCGGCCCTGGCCGACGACCTCGCCCGTGCCGTCACCGCGGCCGCCCTGCGGCTCGCCGAACGCCTCGACGTCACGGGCGTCATGGCGGTCGAACTCTTCGAGACCCCCGGCTCCGGGGCGGGCTACCTCATCAACGAGCTCGCCATGCGCCCGCACAACTCGGGCCACTGGACCATGGACGGCGCCGTGACGGGCCAGTTCGAGCAGCACCTCCGCGCCGTCCTCGACCTCCCCCTGGGATCCACGGCACCCCTGGCGCAGCACGCCGTGATGAAGAACTTCCTCGGCGGGGCGAACACGGACATCTACGCGGCGTATCCGACGGCTTTGTCCTCAGGACCGTCCGCTAAAGTGCACTTCTACGGCAAGGACGTCCGTCCGGGCCGGAAGATCGGCCACGTGAACGCGCTGGCGGCCCCCGGGGAGCCGCTCGCCGACGTCCGCGCCAGGGCAACGAGGGTAGCCGCGACACTCCGCGACGGCACCGGGGATGCCCCCACTCAGGAATGACCGAAGGGAATGCAGTGACGAACGCCCAGGTAGGCCTCGTGATGGGCTCGGACTCCGATTGGCCCGTCATGGAGGCCGCAGCGGCTGCACTGGCCGAGTTCGCCATCCCCTACGAGGCCGACGTCGTGTCCGCGCACCGCATGCCCGAGGCGATGATGGAGTACGGACGGAGCGCCCACGAGCGCGGGCTCCGGGTCATCATCGCCGGCGCCGGCGGGGCCGCGCACCTCCCGGGCATGCTCGCCTCCGTGACGCCGCTGCCGGTGATCGGCGTCCCGGTGCCCCTGCGCTACCTCGATGGCATGGACTCGCTCCTGTCGATCGTGCAGATGCCCGCAGGGGTGCCCGTGGCCACCGTGTCCATCGGCGGTGCCCGCAACGCGGGGCTGCTGGCCGTCAGGATGCTCGCCTCCGGCACGGACGAGCAGGCGGCCACCCTGCGCCGGCAGCTCGTCGAGTTCGCCGGGGCGCTCCGACGGACTGCGGAGGAGAAGGGCAGCGCCCTGCGTTCCCGCATCGCGGAGTCGACGGCGGACAGCGCATGATGACGGACACCCGCACCGGATCCCATGGAGTCGGCACCCTCACCGACCCCGTCCGGTACCCCGAGACCGCCCCGCCCGCGGTCCGCACCAAGCGCGCCTTCGTCCTTCTCGCCCTGACGCTCGTGCTGCCGGGTTCGGCCCAGGTCGTCGCCGGGGACCGTCGCCTCGGGCGCCGGGCGCTGCGTGCCACGTTCGCCTGCTGGGCCCTCCTGCTCGTCGGGATCGTCCTCGCCGTCACGGACCGGACGCTCGTCGTGGGCATCGTCACCCACCAATGGTGGTCGTTGCTGCTGATCGCGGCACTCCTCGGGATCGCCGTCGGGTGGGCCCTGCTCTTCCTGAACACCCTGCGCCTCATCCGCATGCCCCTGCTGGACCGTGGGGCGCGCCCCCTCGTGGCGGGGGCGCTCGCGGTGCTCATGGCGCTCACGAGCGGATCCCTCACCTACGGCGCCTACGTCCTCGGGGTGGGGCGGTCCACGGTCGGCTCCATCTTCCAGTCCGGGCCCGCCTTCGACCCCGTGGACGGCCGGTACAACTTCCTCCTCATGGGCGGCGACGCCGGTGAGGACCGCACGGGCCGCCGGCCCGACAGCATCTCGGTGATCAGCGTCGACGCGAAGACGGGCGCCACCGTCACGTTCAGCATCCCGCGCAACTTCCAGAACGCGCCGTTCTCCGAGGACTCACCGCTCTGGGAGGTCTACCCGGACGGTTACAACTGCGGCGACCCCTGCATCATCAACAGCCTGTACACGACCGTGACCCAGAACTACACGGACCTGTACCCCGACGCCCAGGACCCGGGCGCCGAGGCCATGATGGACGCCGCGAGCGGTGTGCTCGGCATCGAGGTGCAGGCCTACGTCATGGTCGACATGACCGGCTTCGAGCAACTCGTCGACGCCATGGGCGGCATCAGGATCGACGCCGGCGGCTGGGTTCCCATCACCGCCGCCGAGATCCCCGGCACCGATCCGATCCGCCACTACCCGCCGGACGGGTGGATCAAGCCGGGCGTCCAGACCCTCGACGGGTACCACGCCCTCTGGTACGCCAGGAGCCGCGAGTTCGTCACGGACTACGACCGCATCGCCCGCCAGCAGTGCGTGCAGCAGGCCATGATCGCGCAGCTGGACCCGTCCACCCTCCTGACCCGGTTCCAGTCGATCGCCGCGGCCGGCACGCAGATCGTCGAGACGGACATCCCGCAGGACCAGCTGGCCGGCTTCGTCGACCTGGGCCTCAAGGCCCAGGGCCAGGAGACCCGCCGCCTCATCATCGGTCCGCCGGACTTCGGCACACCGGCGGAGAACTTCGTCACCTACCCCGACTTCGATCGCATCCACACCCGCGTGCAGGCGATGCTCGCGGACGCGTCGGGCGACCCGGCCGCCGCCGGCCCGCTGACGCTGGAACGCGCCGGCGTCATCACGCAGGTCCCCTCGCAGACCTACGACGACGGCACCACGGACGGGACGAACAACGGGATCACCGAGGAGTACCTGCAGGAACTGGCCATCATCGGCGACGACCTGACCCTCGGCGACCTGCTGGCCAACAACGGCGAGTGCTCCCCCGCCTGACCGACCCGACCTGCACCGGCGCCGCCCGGCCCGCCATCCCACCAGCCGAAGGATCGATGACGATGTACCTCCTCGACAGTCCCCTCCGTCCGTACGCCTGGGGCTCGGAGCGCGCGATCGCCGACCTCCTCGGCCGTGAACCGTCGGGCGGCCCGGAGGCGGAGCTCTGGGTGGGCGCGCATCCCGACTCCCCCTCCGAAGCCGTGTTCCCGGACGGGAGTCGGCGCAGCCTCCACGAACTCATCGACGAGGATCCGCGGGCGCTGCTCGGCGACGAGGTCGCGGACCGCTTCGACGGGAGACTCCCGTTCCTCCTGAAGGTCCTGGCGGCGGGATCGGCCCTGTCCCTGCAGGTGCATCCGAGCCCGGAGCAGGCGGCGGCGGGCTACGACGCCGAGGAGGCCGACGGCGTCCCCCGCGACGCCCTGCACCGCAACTACCGGGACCGGAACCACAAGCCGGAGTTGATCTTCGCACTCACCCCGTTCGAGGCACTGTGCGGCTTCCGCCCCCTGGGCGACGCCGCACGCATCATCGGGGTCCTCGCCGGCGCCGTCGAGCCCGGTTCGCCGGCGCACCACCTCCTCGACGACGCCGCCGCGCAGCTGGTCACGGGCGGCGAGGCAGGGTTGCGCGGGGCCTTCACGCTGCTGCTCCAGGCGCCCCGCGAGACCGTCGACGCGGTGGTGGCCGCCGCGGAGAGGACCGGGGACGCGACGGGTTCCGGGGACGCGACGGGGTCCGGAGACGCGACGGCACGGGATCTCGCGACCCTCGCCGAGCTGTCCGGCCAGTCCCCGGGCGACCCGGGGCTGCTCGTCGCCCTGCTGCTCAACCGTGTCTCGCTCCGGCCGGGTGAGGCGCTGTACCTGCCCGCCGGGAACATCCATGCCTACCTCGGCGGACTGGGCATCGAGGTCATGGCCTCCTCGGACAACGTGCTGCGCGGCGGGCTGACGCCGAAACACGTGGACACCGGGGAGCTGCTCGCGACCGTGGTCTTCGCGCCGCTCGCCCCGCCGTCGCTCGCACCCGAGTACACGCTGCTCGACCAGGAGCTGTACCGTCCGCCGTTCGAGGAGTTCCAGCTGCAGCGGATCGTGCTGGAGGACGCGGCGGCCGGCCCCGCAGGCGCTGCACCCGATGCCCGCGAGCCGGACAGCGCCCTGCCGGCTGGCGAGAGCCTCACCCCCGCGCACCTTCCGGTGGTGCAGAACGGTCCCGTCATCGTCCTCGCGGTCAGCGCCCCGATCCTGCTGGACACCCCGAACTCGACGCTCCTCGTGCCCCGGGGCAGCAGCGCCTTCGTGGCGGCGTCCGAGGCGCCGCTGATGGTGCGCCCCGCCGCGGACAGCCACGGGGCCACGGACGGCCCGGTGCTGGCCTTCGCCGTCACCGTGGGCGGCGGGATGTCAGCGCTCCAGGTGTAGCGTGCCGGGAGCGTGTCCCGAGGCGACGGCCTGCATCAGGAGGCGCGGCCTGCGCGCACCCGCCGCACGGCGCCCGCAGCCCGGCCGGCCTGACGGCGCGCCACCTGGACGCCGCGCTTCGCGATCGGGAGCGCCCGGCTGAACACCGGGTAGAAGGGCGAGAGCGGGTATTCCCAGGTGCCGGCCAGCTGGTCCTCGTGCTGTGCCCAGCCCATCTTGAAGCGGGACACGCCGTCGTTGAGCAGTCCGTTGAAGTCGTAGCGGTGCACGCCGCGTGCCTTCATCTCCCGGATCGCGAACCACTTCAGCGCGTAGTTGGCCCGGAGCCGCTCGCCCTCGTCGGTCATCCCGCCGTAGAGCTCGAAGGAGGTGGCGTCGGTCGTGGAGAGCCAGAGGAAGGCGACGACGTCGCTCCCCTGGAACGCCGCATAGACCGGGGACGCATCGCCGAGGTTGTCGAAGATGTCCAGGTAGTAGGAGTCCTCGTGGATGCCGAAGCCGGCACGCTCGGCCGTCAGCCGGTACACGTCGAGGCACGCCGGGAGCTCGCTGCGGACCACGCGCCGGAGGTCCAGGGCCTCCCGTCCGGACTTGCGGATGTACTGGCGATGCTTCTTCGTCATGTCGGCCAGGAGATCCTCCTCCGACCGCCGGAGATCGAGGACGAGCGTGTGGCCGATGAGGATCGTGTTCGAGCTCGCCTTCCAGCCCGCTGCCGGCAGGGCGCGGACGACGTCGCTCTCGGCGTCCCAGTCGGGTTCGATCGACAGCGCGACCGACGGGTGGGCCGCCCGGACATACCCGATGACGGCTTCCAGGGCCTCGGCCTCGCGCCCCGGCAGGGTCTGCGGGCCGCGGGGGATGTAGGCGAGGCTCCGCAGCGGGAACGGCAGCGACCGGCACAGCACCTGCGCGGCGGCGACGACGACGCCGTCGTCCTCCCGCAGGATCACGCGGTCCGCGGTCCAGCCGTGCGCGGCTTTCGTCGCACCCCAGCCCCACAGCTGCTGGGGGTGACCTCCCAGCTCGTTGACGATGGTGTCCCAGAGGGCACGGTCGGGGCAGGGCGACACGGAAAGGCTCATCCGACCAGCCTATAGGGGCGCGCCGCCCCGCCCGTTCCGCGGCGGGCGGTCAGTCCCTGACGCGGGCGTACGTCTCCCACTTGTGGGCCTGGTGCTCGCCGTCGACCACGCGGATGGTGCCGGACTTCGAGCGCATGACGATCGACTGCGTGAGGACCTTGTCCTTGCTGTACCGCACCCCGCGCAGCAGGTCGCCGTCGGTGATGCCCGTGGCGGCGAAGTAGCAGTTGTCGCTCGTGACGAGGTCATCGGTCGACAGGACACGGTCGAGGTCGTGTCCGGCGTCGAGCGCCTTCTGCTTCTCGTCGTCACTGGTGGGCCAGAGCCTGCCCTGGATGACGCCGCCGAGGGACTTGATGGCGCAGGCCGCCACGATCCCCTCCGGGGTGCCGCCGATGCCCATCAGGGCGTCGACGTCAGTGCCCACGCGGGCCGCGGCGATCGCGCCGGCGACGTCGCCGTCCATGATGAACTTCGTGCGCGCGCCGGCGGCCCGGATCTCCTCCACGAGCGGTTTGTGGCGGTCGCGGTCCAGGATCATGACGTTGAGCTGGCTGACCTTCTTGTTGTTGGCCTTCGCGATGAGGTGCAGGTTCTGCTTGACGGGCAGGCGCAGGTCCACCATGTCCGCGGCCTCCGGCCCGGTGACGAGCTTCTCCATGTAGAAGACGGCCGACGGGTCGAACATCGAGCCCCGCTCCGCAACCGCGAGCACGGCGAGCGCGTTGTTGATGCCCAGCGCCGTCAGTCGCGTGCCGTCGATGGGGTCGACGGCGACATCGCACTCGGGTCCGCTGCCGTCGCCCACGCGTTCGCCGTTGAACAGCATGGGGGCCTCGTCCTTCTCGCCCTCCCCGATCACCACGATGCCGTTGAAGTGCACGGTCTGCAGGAGCGAGCGCATGGCGTCCACCGCGGCGCCGTCGGCCAGGTTCTTGTCGCCGAACCCGACCCAGTGACCGCCGGCGATGGCCGCGGCCTCCGTGACACGGACGAGTTCGAGGGCGAGGTTCCGGTCCGGTTCCTTGTCCCCGACGGCCAGGGCCGGTGACAGGGTGGAGTACTGGGCATTCGTAGCGTTCTGGGACACGTCTATCCTCATCGTCGAAGGTCATCGGCCGGTACGCGGGCGCACCTGTCCTGTGCTGTCATCATAGGCGCGCCCGCGGCTCCGCGCCCCCTGCCGGCGCCCGCGAGCACCGCCCCGGAGGCCTGTCCGTTAGGCGCAGTGGCCGGTATCAGCGAAAATGGAAGGGTGAGCGACCAAGGCGATGAGCGGATGACCCCCGGGACACGAGAAGGCTCGGCGGGCGGGCCGGGTCCGGCTGCGCGACCGGGCGTGCAGCAGACCCGCCCGCCGGCCGACGGCGCCCGCCCCGCGGTGGACCCGGACGACGACGCCCCACCCATCACGCTGACGCCGAACCAGTCCAAGCGCGCCAGCTCCACGGCCCGCGGCATGCTGATCGCCACCGGTGCGACCCTCGCCGTCATCCTCCCCGTCTACTTCCTGAACCCCACCTACACTGCGGATACGTACCGGCGGGACCTCGACGTCGACACTGTCGCGCGGCAGGCGGCGGGTGACGCCGGCTATCTCCCGGCGTCGCCGGCCCTGCCGGAGGACTGGTCCTCCAACTACGCCCGCTGGGTCAGCGGAACCAGCGACGCGGTGGACTTCTGGGAGGTCGGGTTCCTCACCGCGGACACCGGTTTCATCCAGCTCACCCAGACCGACGACGCCAATCCCACGTGGACCGCACAGCGCGTCGGCGACGCGCAGGTCTCGGGGACGCGGACCATCGGCGGGCTCGAATGGCAGCTCCTCGATGCGTCCAACGGGGACACGGTGCTGACGTCCGAGGTCGACGGCGCCACGGTGATCCTCAACGGGGAGGCGTCGCTCAGCGAGTTCGACGCCGTGGGCGAGGCCGTCGTCGAGGACGTCCGGCAGAACGCGGTGGAAGAGGCCGAGCGCCTGTCATCTTCCGACACGGACGGGTCCTGACCGCCGGAGACAGTACAGTGGGCGGCGTGACCCAGCAACTGACTCCCGCCGCCGCCTGGCAGCGACTGCAGGAGGGCAACGCGCGCTTCGTGGCCTCCGACGTCTCGCACCCCAACCAGGACGCCTCCCGGCGCACCGCACTCGTGAACAACCAGCACCCGTTCGCCGTCATCTTCGGGTGCTCGGATTCGCGGCTGGCCGCGGAGATCATCTTCGACCTCGGCCTCGGCGACATCTTCGTGGTCCGCACGGCCGGGCAGGTGATCGACGACGCCGTCCTCGGCTCGCTCGAGTACAGCGTGAGCGTTCTCGGCGTCCCCCTGATCGTGATCCTCGGCCATGACAGCTGCGGCGCCGTCACGGCGACGATGAACGCGATCGAGACCGGGGACATGCCCACGGGGTTCCTCCGCGACCTCGTCGAGCGGATCACGCCGTCCGTCCTGACGGCACGGCGGGCAGGCGTCACCGACGTCAACTCGACCGTCATCGAGCACACGAAGCAGACCGCGCAGCGACTGGTCGACAGCTCCCGCGTCATCTCCGATGCCGTCGAGGCCGGGTCGGTCGCCGTCATCGGCGTCTCCTACCGGCTGGACGAGGGCAACGCCGTGCTGGTGTCAGGATTTGGCGCACTGTAGAGCAGCGGTGAGAATTGCGGCATGACTCCAACGCCTGCAGCCAGCCCTGAATCCACCTCGACGACGGGCGCTGCGCCCGGCGCGGAGGCCGTGGAATACCGCATCGAACACGACACCATGGGCGAGGTGCGCGTTCCCGTGAACGCCCTGTACCGGGCGCAGACGCAGCGGGCGGTCGAGAACTTCCCGATCTCCGGCACGACCCTCGAGCGCGCGCACATCGAGGCGCTCGCCCGCATCAAGAAGGCCGCCGCGACGGCCAACGCCGAACTCGGCGTGCTCGACGAGGAGCGCGCGCGGGCCATCGAGGCGGCGGCGGAGGACGTCGCGTCGGGCCGGTACGACGGCGACTTCCCGGTGGACATCTACCAGACGGGCTCGGGGACGTCATCGAACATGAATGCGAACGAGGTCATCGCGACCCTCGCGACCCGCGCACTCGAGGCTGCGGGCAGCTCCACCTCCGTGCACCCGAACGACCACGTCAACGCGTCGCAGTCCTCGAACGACGTCTTCCCCACCTCCGTCCACGTCGCCGCGACGTCGGCCCTCGTCAAGGATCTGATCCCGGCGCTGGCACACCTCGCCGAGGCGCTCGAGCGCAAGGCGGAGGAGTTCAGGACGGTCGTCAAGTCCGGCCGCACGCACCTCATGGACGCCACCCCGGTCACGCTGGGCCAGGAGTTCGGCGGCTACGCGGCCCAGGTGCGCTACGGCATCGAGCGCATCGAGGCATCGCTCGCCCGGGTGGCCGAGGTGCCGCTGGGCGGCACCGCCGTCGGCACCGGGATCAACACCCCGGCCGGCTTCTCCGCGCGCGTCATCGAACTGCTCGCCGCGGACACCGGGCTCCCCCTCACCGAGGCGCGCGACCACTTCGAGGCGCAGGCCAACCGCGACTCCCTCGTGGAGATCTCCGGCATGCTGCGGACCATCGCCGTGTCCCTCACGAAGATCCACAACGACCTGCGCTGGCTCGGGTCCGGCCCGAACACCGGCCTCGGCGAGATCGCCCTGCCGGACCTGCAGCCCGGGTCCTCCATCATGCCCGGCAAGGTGAACCCCGTGATCGCGGAGGCCGTCATCATGGTCTGCGCGCAGGTGGTGGGCAACGACGCCACCGTGGCATGGTCCGGCACGAACGGCGCGTTCGAGCTCAATGTGGGCATCCCGGTGATCGCCCGGAACGTCCTGGAATCCATCCGCCTGCTGAGCAACTCCACACGCGTCTCCGCGGACCGGATGATCGACGGCATCACGGCGAACGTGGAGCGCGCGCGGTTCCTCGCCGAGGCGTCCCCCTCGATCGTGACGCCGCTGAACAAGCACATCGGGTACGAGAACGCCGCGAAGATCGCGAAGAAGGCCGTGGCGGAGGGGCTCACCGTCCGCGAGGCCGTCGTCGCCCTCGGCTTCGTGGAGCGCGGCGAGCTGACCGAGGAGCAGCTGGACTCGGCGCTCGACGTCCTCTCGATGACGCGGCCCCCGCAGGCCTGACCCGCAGGAAGTCCTCGGATCCCGGACAGGGGCGCACCCGGCGGGTGCGCCCCTGTCCGTGTCCGGTGCGCGCGCCCGGCGTCAGGGTGGGTCAGGAACGAAGCGTGCGACGCCGTCGAAGGACGCCGCGCCCTGCACCAGCGCCAGATGGCGGGCACTCAGGTCCGGCAGGGCGTCCAGCGGGAACCAGCGGACGTCCGTCGACTCGTCGTCGTTGACGCGGGCGGTGCCGCTGACCCACCGGCAGCGGAAGTCGAGGTTCAGGAACGTCACCACATCCCCGTTCGGGAAGGTGATCGGCCCCACCACGTTCGTCCCCAGCAGGTACTCGACCTCGACGATCACCCCCGTCTCCTCCTCGACCTCGCGGCGCAGGGCGACCGCCGGCTCCTCGCCGGGGTCCACCATGCCGGTGATGAGGGCCCAGGCGCCGTTGTCGGCCCGCCGACCGAGGAGCACGCGCCCGTCGTCGTCGAGGACGACGCCGCTGACCCCCGGGAGCCAGAGCGGGTCGTGGCCGATCGCGCGGCGGAGGGCGAGAACGAAGTCCGGGGTAGGCATGATTTTCAGGGTAGCCCAGCGAGGCCGAGTGCTGCCCCGGCGATGAGGAACGGCCCGAAGGCCACCGATGTGCGCAGCGTCGCCCGCCGTGCCGCCAGGAGCAGCAGGCTCCACGCACCGCCGAGCACGACGGCGAGGAACGGGCCCCACCAGAGCCCGGCCCACCCCGCGAACCCCAGGTACAGGCCGAGGAGCCCCGCGAGCTTCACGTCCCCGAACCCCAGCCCCTGCGGATGGACCAGATGGAGCGCCGCGAAGGCGACCAGCAGGATCACTCCCCCGCCCAGCATCCCCTGGATCCGCTGCCAGTCCCCCGCGGTCCCGGCGGCCGCTCCGAGGAGCAGGATCGCCGCGGGGTAGGACGGCAGGACGATGCGGTCCGGGAGCCGGTGGGTGCGCCAGTCGATAATGCTCAGGCGGAGCCCGACGACGGCGAACCCTGCCAGCGCGGCGGCAAGGAGCACGAACGCCACGGGCTCCCTGCCCAGGTAGTCGGCGAGCGCTGCGGTCACGGCTCCAACCTACGTGACAGCCCTGATCCGGCCGCGCAGCGGCGGTTACACTGTGGAAATGTCGGCCCAGCACAGTTCCAGCCCGGAGGAGACGTTCCGGTCGCTCTGCCGCTCCTCACCGTGGCGCTGGGAGAGCCTTCGCTTCACGATCTCCTGGCGCGCGCCGTCGGCGTCGGGCGCCGACACGGCACCCCCGCTCTCGGCCTGGCTGCGCAGGCCCGCTGCGCTCCGCGTGGAGGCAGCGGACGGGGCGCTGCTGCATTCCACCACCGGCAACGAGACCTCCCGCGACACGATGTACGTGAGCGCCACCCGGAAGTCCTGGCTCCTCGCACCGCGCCTCGTGACCCCCGTGTACGACGACGCCGGGCTCGTGCGGCGCCGGCCCGAGGCTGCCTACGGCGAGGCGGTCTTCGGCGATCCGCGCTGGTCCTCGATGCTGGACCCCGTGGAACTCGCGGGGAACGCACCCGTCGCGATGCTGTTCCCCGGCGCCAATCGGGTGGAGGTCGAGCAGCTCGCGGAGGAGGTGTTCGCCGGTCGCCCGGTGCTCGCCGCGACGCTCACCCCCAATGCCGTCTACACTCCGACGGCGCCCGGCCACCCCCTCATCGGCGAGGGCAGGACGCGTGTGCTCATCGACGTGGGCACGGCGGTCTGCGTGTCGACGACGGCGCTCGACGGCCCGACGCAGGGCGCCGGCCACGACCTGCAGATCCTCGGCGTGGACGAGTACCTGACCGACGACTACTTCCGGGCGGCGCCGCCGGACCTGAGCGACGTGAGCCGGCACGTGCCGTGGATCGTCGAGTGACCTAGGGCTCCGTCCCCTCCAGCAGGTCCGCCACGAGGGCCGCGATGGGCGAGCGTTCCGACCGCGTGAGGGTCACGTGCCCGAAGAGCGGGTGCCCCTTGAGGATCTCGACGACGGCGGCGATGCCGTCATGGCGGCCGACGCGCAGATTGTCGCGCTGGGCGACGTCGTGCGTGAGGACGACCCTGGACTGCTGCCCGATGCGGCTCATGACCGTCAGGAGCACGTTCTTCTCGAGGGACTGCGCCTCGTCGACGATCACGAACGAGTCGTGGAGGCTGCGGCCCCGGATGTGGGTGAGCGGCAGCACCTCCAGCATGCCGCGGTCCAGGACCTCCTCGACGACCTCCTGCGACACGAGCGCGCCGAGGGTGTCGAAGACCGCCTGGGCCCAGGGATTCATCTTCTCGTTCTCGCCCCCGGGCAGGTACCCGAGTTCCTGGCCGCCCACGGCGAAGAGCGGCCGGAAGACCACCACCTTGCGGTGCTCCCGGCGTTCGAGGACCGCCTCGAGGCCCGCGCACAGGGCGAGGGCGGACTTGCCGGTGCCGGCGCGTCCGCCGAGCGAGACGATCCCCACCGCCGGATCCAGGAGGAGGTCGATGGCCAGTCGCTGCTCGGCGGAGCGGCCGTGCAGCCCGAAGACGTCGCGGTCACCCCGCACGAGGCGGACGTGCTTGTCCGCCCCGACGCGTCCCAGCGCCGATCCCCGCGGCGAGAGCATGACGACACCGGTGTTGACCGGTTGCTCGGCCGCACCCGGCGTGAACACCGCCTCGTGGGCGTACAGCGCGTCGACCTCCTCGACCGTCGCGTCGAGTTCCACGACGCCCGTCCAGCCGGAATCCCGGACGAACTCGCTGCGGTACTCCTCGGCCTGGAGGCCCATCGCGGAGGCCTTCAGGCGAAGCGGCAGGTCCTTCGAGACCACCGTGACGTTCCGTCCCCCGGCGGCGAGGCTCTTCGCGACCGCGAGGATGCGCGCATCGTTGCCGCCGCTCCGGAAGCCGACAGGGAGCACATCCGGGGACACATGGTTCAGCTCGACGAGGAGCGTTCCCCCGCCCCCGAGGGGGACATCCCGGTGGAGTCCGCCGTGGGCCACCCGCAGTTCGTCGAGCAGCCTGAGCGCCGTCCGTGCGAAGTACCCCAGATCGGGGTCGTGCCGCTTGGCCTCGAGTTCGGAGATCACGACGACGGGCAGGACCACCTCGTGTTCCTCGAACCTCAGGATGGCGCGGGGGTCCGAGAGCAGTACCGAGGTGTCGATGACGTAGCTGCGACGGTCGGACGATGCTTCGGGTGATGGGGTGCTGGTCGTTGCCACATGGACTCCGCTCCGGGGTGGGTACGCCCCGACGTCGTAGGTTGGCGCGGGTCCCGGTCCGGTCCCCGTCGATGGCTCGACCCTACGCCCCGCGTTCGCTCGGAGCCCGCCGGATCCGTCGTGTCGGAGCTGAAGGAACGGTGAACTCTCAGGAGCCGAAGCGGCGCTGGCGTCGGCCGAAGTCGCGCAGCGCCCGCAGGAAATCCACGCGGCGGAAATCGGGCCACAGCGCCTCGCAGAAGTAGAACTCGCTGTAGGCGCTCTGCCACATGAGGAACCCGGAGAGACGCTGTTCCCCGGAGGTGCGGATGACGAGGTCGGGGTCCTGCTGGCCGCGCGTGTAGAGGCGGGAGGAGATGTGCTGGTCCGACAGCTCCTCGGCGAGCGTCTCCAGCGACACGCCGCGGGCCGCGGCGTCCCGCATGAGCTCCTTGACGGCGTCGACGATCTCGCGCCGACCCCCGTACCCGACGGCGACGTTCACGTGGATCCCGTCGATCTTCTCCGTGGAGGCGGCGAGATCCACGAGCTTGCCGCTGAGGTCCTCCGGCAGCAGGTCGAGGGCGCCGACGGGCTGCACGCGGACCCGGTTGCTCTCGCCCAGCCGGTCCAGGGTGTTCGCGATGATGTCGAGGAGCTGGTCGATCTCCTCCTGAGGCCGGCCCATGTTGTCGGTGGAGAGCATGTAGAGGGTGACGACGTCGACGCCGAGTTCCTCGCACCAGCCCAGGAACTCGTGGATCTTGTCCGCACCGGCCTGGTGGCCGTGGCTCGTGGGAGCCCCGGCGAGCTTCGCCCACCGGCGGTTCCCGTCCACCATGACGCCGATGTGGTGGGGAATCCGCTCGGGCGAGAGGGCGCGTTGCAGCCTGCGCTCGTAGAAGCTGTAGCCGACTGCGGGGATTCTCCACGTCACGCCCGGCCACACCTCCTCGGTGCTCCGGCGGTCCGGAGCGTCGTCGCGACGGAGCGCCCGGCGCTCCGCATACCTCTTCCTACCGTACCGGCAGTCGCCTCACAAAGACCCGCGTCGACGCCGTCGCGGGGTTGCGCATGCCGTGCCCGCCGCGCTCCGGGCGCGCCGCCGTGGGCTAGAATCCGGGCTATGACCTCGCGCGACCAGGCCCCCCACCCCCGTCCGTCGGACCCGGCCGGCAGCGGCGGCGCGGGGTTCGAGGACACGGTCGATGCGGTGGCGGGACCCCTCGCGGACGCCATGGCGACCAAGCCGCTCTGGCGCGGCTGGATCCACGCGGTGGCGACCCCCCTGGCGGTGGCGGCCGGGATCGTGCTCGTTTCGCTGGCGCCGACGCCGGCACTGAAGATCGCCTCCGCCATCTACGCGTTCACCGGCGTGCTGCTCTTCGGGGTGAGCGCCGTCTACCACCGCGGCAACTGGAGCCCCGGGGTGAGGGTGGTGCTGAAGCGCCTCGACCACACCAACATCATGCTGGTCATCGCGGGGTCCTACACGCCGCTCGCCTGGGCGCTGCTCGAGCCGGAGAAGGCCAGGACACTGCTATGGATCATCTGGGGCGGCGCGATCGCCGGCGTGCTGTTCCGCAATCTCTGGGTGG
This sequence comes from Arthrobacter sp. TMS2-4, assembly GCF_054511075.1. Classification (NCBI taxonomy): domain Bacteria; kingdom Bacillati; phylum Actinomycetota; class Actinomycetes; order Micrococcales; family Micrococcaceae; genus Arthrobacter; species Arthrobacter sp. TMS2-4. The sequence continues at coordinate 203,631 of NZ_JBTNDI010000002.1, read as the reverse complement.
ATGCCCCACGCTGGCTCTACGTCCCCATCTACGTGGCACTGGGCCTGGCCTCGGTGTTCTACCTGCCCGATTTCTTCAGGGCCGACGTCGCCGCTGCCGTCCTGATCTGCGTGGGGGGTGCGCTCTACATCGCGGGGGCCGTGTTCTACGGGATCAAGCGTCCCAACTTCTCGCTCCGGGTGTTCGGGTTCCACGAACTCTTCCACGCCTTCACCGTCGCGGCCTTCGCGGCGCACTTCGTCGCGATCGTGCTGGCCGTCCTGGACCCGATCGGGACCTAGCGGTTGTCCGGGCCGTGCTTCCCCCCGGGCATGGGGCGGGTGGCATCGTCCGGGCCCTGGGCGCCCGGCCGGCGGACGTCGTCGGGCGCTTCGGGGGACGCGCCGTCAGTGGCGGTGCCGGGGACGGCGCCGGCGGCGTCGCGCCGGGCGCGTGCCTGATCCACCTCTGCGGTGTAGCGGACACGGCGGATGCGCTTGGCCATGTCGCGGATGAGCAGGATGACCATCACGACGACGAAGAGGGTCGCCAGGAATCCGAGCGTCCCGGGCGTCACGGAGGCGGGGTCCAGTCCGGGTTTCAGCGTGGGATCGCCGGACGGCGTCATCGTCGTTGCAGCCAGGCTGAGGTCAAGGAACACGCATGCACCACTTTCGGGACTCGCAGCGGGTCACGGTGACCGCCGCCCCGATTCTACGCGGGATAGAACGGGTACCGGGACCGGGAGTCGCTACACGTGGGCGGTGATCCCCGCGAAGAAGTCGTCCTCCGGCAACGGCGACTCCACCCGTGAGGCGATGAGCGAGTAGTCCTCCCACGGCCACACCTTCTGCTGCATCTCGATCGAGACGGCGAAGAAGAAGCCCTCGGGGTCCACCTGGGTGCGGTGCGCGAGGAGCGCCCGCTCGCGGTGCCCGAAGAAGTCCGCGCAATGGATCTGCGTGGTGGTCGGGTGGGTGGGGGCGGGCGGCTGGTGCCCCTCGGCATCCGACTCGAGCCACTGGGCGATGCGCTCCGCGAACGGTGACTGCAGGCCGGCCTCCTCGAGGGCGAAGTGCAGGGCGCGGAGGCGCTCGGGGCTGAACGCGCGGTCGTAGTAGAGCTTCGAGGCGCTCCAGGCCTCACCCGTCCCGGGGTAGCGTTCCGCGTCGGCCGCGGCCTCGAATGCCTCCACGGCGACCCGGTGGGCCATGATGTGGTCGGGGTGCGGGTAGCCGCCGTTCTCGTCATAGCTGATGATCACGTGGGGGCGGAACTCCCGCACGAGCTTCACGAGGGGCGCGGCGGCCCGCTCGAGCGGCTGCAGCGCGAAGCAGCCAGGAGGCAGGTCGGGCAGGGGGTCACCCTCGGGCAGCCCCGAGTCCTCGAAGCCGAGCCACCGGTGCTGGACGCCGAGCTCGGCCGCGGCACGGTCCATCTCGAGCCTGCGGAGGCCCGGGAGGTCGCGCTTGCCGTGGGGATCGTCGTTCATCGCCGCGTTCAGGATGTCGCCGCGCTCACCGCCGGTGCAGGTGGCGACCATCACCTCGGCCCCTGCTGCCACGTAGCCGGCCATGGTGGCCGCACCCTTGCTCGACTCGTCGTCCGGGTGGGCGTGGACGGCGAGGAGGCGGAGTCCCCTGCGGGACTCTCCGGGCTGATCCTGGGCTGGCAACACGCGCTCCTGGCTTTTCGGGGGATGTCTGGGGGCGAACTGATGGGGCCGGAAGTGGCCGCCGTCGACGGACGGTAAAATGGGAGGGTGAGCTCCGCCGGAACACCAACATCCAGAGTAGCCAATCGCTACGGCACCCCCAAGCCGAAGAAACCCATGGGGCGCGTGCGGATGCTGGTCCTCGCCCTGATCATCGCCGCGGTGGCGGCCGTCGGCGCGGTCGCCCTCACCGCCGGCAGTCCCCCGGTGTCCTCGAAGGACGTCGGCTTCTCACTCGCCTCGGACGAGCGGGCCAGCGTCGACTTCGAAGTGACGAAGGAGCGCACGGCAACCGCGCAGTGCGCCGTGCAGGTGCTCAGCGAGAACTATGCGGTGGTCGGCTGGAGGGTCGTCACCATCGGCCCGAACAGCGCCGAGGAGGGCGCCAACGACGGTGGCACGACGGCTCACCGGACCGATGTCCGCCTCGATTCGCCCGGCGTGTCCGGCGGTGTCAACGCCTGCTGGATCGTGGAGGACTGAGCCGGGCGGACGCACTGCTTGGGTTATGGCACTCCCCCCTCTAGAATGGGAGAACACGTATCGCCCCGCTTCACCGGCGTACCGGCCACCCGGTCCCACGAGGCGGGGTGTTTGCTTGCCGGTGACACAAGGCTGCACTGCCGGCCCGTCGAGCGACCATGAGCCCCGCCGTCCCGGCGGCGGCCGTACCGAAGGAGTTATCCCGTGTCCACGAACAGTGCCCCCGTCGCCTGGCTCACGCAGGAGTCCTACGACCGCCTCAAGAGCGAACTGGACCACCTGTCCGGTCCCGGTCGCACCGAGATCGTCGCCCGTATCGAACAGGCCCGCTCCGAGGGCGACCTCAAGGAGAACGGCGGCTACCACGCCGCCAAGGAGGAGCAGGGCAAGGCAGAGGCCAGGATCCGCCAGCTCACCCACCTGCTGGACAACGCGCACGTGGGCGAGTCCCCGGCGGACGACGGCGTCGTCGAGCCCGGCATGATGGTGTCCGCGAAGATCGCCGGCGACGTCGAGAACTTCCTCCTGGGCAGCCGCGAGGTGGCCGGGGACACGGACATCGACGTCTACAGCGAGAAGTCACCCCTGGGTGCCGCCATCCAGGGGACCAAGGCCGGCGACACCGTCACCTACGTGGCGCCCAACGGCAAGCAGATCACCGTCGAGATCATCTCGGCCACCCCCTACGTGGGCTGATCGGCCTCCTGCACCGACCGGCTACGAGCCGATCCCGAAGCGGTCCGCCCTCCCCGGGGCGGGCCGCTTCCGTTTGAGCAGGAACGCCGCGAGAATCCCGCCGAGAGCCCCGAAGAGGTGCGCCTGCCAGGAGATGTTCGAGCCGGCGGTGGGCAGGACCCCCCACAGGATGGAGCCGTAGGCGATGAACAGGACGACGGCGAGCAGGATCTGCTTCCAGTCCCGGTTGTAGAAGCCGCGGGTGATCAGGTAGGTGAAGAGTCCGAACACCACGCCCGAAGCGCCGACTGTCAGTCCGCCACCGAAGAGCCAGGTGCCGAGGCCGGACGCGAGCCAGCTGATGCCGATCGCCACGGCGAAGCGCCGGGCGCCTTCCAGAAAGGCCACGAACCCGAGGACGAGCAGGGGCAGGGTGTTGCTGGCCAGGTGCTGGACGCCGCTGTGCAGGAACGGTGAGAACACGACGCCGTCGAGTCCGTCCACGCGCCGGGGACCGATCCCGAGGGTCCTCACGAGCAGGTCCCCCAGGACGGCGTTGACCAGGAACACCGCCCACATCGCCGCGACGAGACCGACGACGGTGATCAGTCCGGCCTGGGCCCGGCGGGCGAGGGGCTGCACGTCCTCGTCCCTCACCCCTGGACGACCACGGGCTGGAAGCCCTCCGCGCGCAGGTTGCTGAGGACCTGCTCGCAGTGCTCGTCGCCCTTGGTCTCCATGTTGATGGTGATCGCCACGTCCCCCATGCTGATGGACCCGCCCACCCTCGTGTGGTCGACCCCCGTCACGTTCGCGTCCGACTCCGCGATGATCCGGGAGATGGTCGCGAGGGAGCCGGGCCGGTCGTCGAGGAGCATGCGCACCACGAGGAAGCGTCCCGCCGCGGCGAGACCGCGCTGGATGACCTTCAGCATGAGCATCGGGTCGATGTTGCCGCCCGAGAGCACCACCACGGTGTTGCCGGGGTCGGCCCCGCCCTCCGTCAGCTTCCCGTCGAGCAGGGCCGCCACGCCGACGGCGCCGGCCGGCTCGACGACCATCTTCGAGCGCTCCAGCAGGAAGATGAGGGCGCGCGCGAGGGAATCCTCGCTCACCGTCACGACATCGTCCACGAGCTCCCGGATGATCGAGAACGGCAGCTGGCCCGGCCGGCCGACGGCGATGCCGTCCGCCATGGTCGAGACCTTGGTGAGGGGCACGAGGGCGTCGGCGGCGAGGGACGGCGGGTAGGCGGCTGCGTTCTCCGCCTGCACGCCGATGATGCGGATGTCCCGCCCGAGCTCCTTCGCGCGCGCCTTGACGGCGACCGCCACCCCGGCGAGGAGCCCGCCGCCGCCCACGCCGATGAGGATCGTGTCGACGTCGGGCACCTGCTCGAGGACCTCGAGGCCGAGGGTCCCCTGACCGGCCACCACGTCGACGTCGTCGAAGGGATGGACGAACACCGCACCGGTGTCGTCCGCGTACCTCCTGGCCTCGGCGAGGGCCTCGTCGACATTGTGTCCGTGCAGCACCACCTCGGCGCCGTGCCCGCGCGTCGCGGCGAGCTTCGGGAGGGCGACGCCGAGGGGCATGTAGATGCGGGCAGCGATCCCCAGCCGCGCGGCCGCGACCGCGACGCCCTGCGCGTGGTTGCCGGCGGACGCCGCGACGACGCCGCGGGCGCGCTCGGCGTCGGTCAGCTTCGACATCCGGTTGTAGGCACCGCGCACCTTGAAGGAGCCGGCGCGCTGCAGGTTCTCACATTTGAAGGACACGGTGGACCCGGTGAGCCGTCCGAGGGCCCGCGACTGCTCGATCGGGGTGCGGGCGATGACTCCCTCGAGTGTGCGGTGCGCTGCTTCGACGTCGGCGAGGGTCACGGCGAGGTCGGTGGCGGGATCGGTGGCGAAGTGCGTGGATGATGCGGTCTGCTCGGTCACAGGGATGTCTCTTTCCGGGGTGCTGGCGTGGCGGGAGGGTCCGGGGTGCTGGCCGGTGCCGACGGAGACTCCTGCTCCGCCGGAACCGGCCCGCTAATGCCGGACCCTCCCCCCTCGGGCCAGCCCTGCCGGAGCACGATCTCGTCGTGCTCCCACGCCCTGCGCGAGATGTAGCGGACCGACGCGTTGACGACCGCCAGGATCGGGACGGAGAACAGGGCGCCGGCGATGCCGGCGACGATCGTGCCACCGGCGACGGCGAGGACCACCGCGAGCGGGTGGAGGGCGACGGCCGGGCCCATGACGAGCGGCTGGAGCACCTGTCCCTCGATCTGCTGCACGAGGAGGACGATCGCGAGCATGATCAGGGCATTGACCCACCCGTTGGCGACGAGCGCGAGCAGGACGGCGACGGAGCCGGTGGCCAGCGCACCCACGACGGGAATGAACGAGCCGAAGAACACGAGGACGCCGAGCGGCAGGGCCAGGGGCACCCCGATGATGGCGGCTCCGACCCCGATGCCGATGGCGTCCACGGCCGCGACGAGGATCTGGACGCGCACGTACCGCGCCATCGACAGCCACCCGGTGCGCCCGGCACCGTCGACTGCCGCCCGGGCGCGGACCGGCGCGAGTCCGACGACGAACCGCCAGATCCGGGGGCCGTCGAGCAGGAAGAAGATCAGCGCGAACACCGTGAGGAAGATGCCGGCGGCGACGTGCCCCGCGGTGGAGCCCAGGGAGAGGGCGCCACTGAGGATGGAGGCGCTGTTGTTCTGGACGGCTCCGCCGAGCTCCTGCAGGTACTGGTCGACCTGCGTCGCGGTGAGCTGCAGGGGCCCCCGCGCCAGCCAGTCCAGCAGTTGCTGCACCCCGGCCACGGCCTCGCCCCACAGGCTCGCCATACCGACCACGAGCTGCTGGCCGACGAGCGCGAGGGCGCCCGCGATGACGCCCAGGAAGCCGACGAGCGTGAGGGCCACCGCGAGCCCGTTCGGGACGCTCCGGCGATGCAGCGCGACCTTGAGCGGCATGAGCAGTGCGGCGAGCAGGCCGGCGACCATCAGCGGGATGATCAGGACCGAGATGGAGGTGAACAGGTAGACCAGCACGCCCCCGACCACGAGGACGAGTCCCAGCCGCCAGGCCCAGGACGCCGCGACGCGGAGGGCATAGGGGACATCCGAGCGGTCATTTGTCCGGAGGGGCAGGGCGCCGGCCCGGTGCTGCGGCGCTTCGGGGAGGATCACAGCACCACGGCTCACGGCACGCTGCAGGGCGCGCTGGGGGTTCGCTCCGCGGAGACGCTGCATGGACCAATCTTTCCATAGAACCCGCGCGCGCCCGCTACCCGAGAGCCGGGACGATGCCCCACCGGGCCGAGAAGGACGCCCCCGCCTCGAGCCACCGGAGGCCCTCCCCCGAGTTGAAGGCATCGGCCGGGGCCGTCATCGGCTCGATGGCCACCGCCTTGTCCACTCCGGGATAGATGGTACTCACGTACACATGGGCGTACGCGAAGGCCGGGTCGGCCCAGAGTGTGACGCTGCGACCGTCCGGGGCGGCGAGGACGTGCTCGTAGCGCCCTCCGACCGTGCGGAGGGACGCGAAGGCCGTGTCGAACCGGAGGTCACCGACCCTCCGGCCGTTCCGCAGGTCGTGTTGCCCGGTGACGCCCACGGTTCCGGTGGGGATCGACCGGTCGTCGGTCTCGATCATCTCGTCCGCCAGCAGGGTCAGCGTCAGCTCCTCCGTGGGCACGTCGGAGATCTTGAGGTAGGGATGGGCGCCCAGCGCGAAGGGCGCGGCATCCGGGGAGAGGTTCGTCAGCTCCTGCGTGACCGTGAGCTGCTCTTCCGTGAGCTCGTAGGCGGCGCGGTGGAGGAGGTGGAACGGATAGCCGTGCTGGGGGAAGATCTCGGCTTCGAGGACGGCGTGGGCGGGTCCGACGTCGACCGCCCGGTACCCGGTGTTGCGGAGCAGCCCGTGGATGGCGTTGCCCTTGGACGGTTCCGTGATGTCGAGGCGTTGTTCCCGGCCGTGCAGCGACCAGCGACCGTCGGCCACGCGGTTCGCCCATGGGGCGAGGAGGATGCCACCGCCTCCGGCGGGGATGTCGCCGTCGCCCCAGGTCTCGGTGACCGCGACGCCGTCGCACTCGTAGGAGCGCAGGGCCGCCGCGAGGCTGGTGACCACGACCGTCGAGGTGCCCGCCCGCAGGGTGTGGTTGATGCCGCTTGCCAGTCGTGGAGTCGCCATGCAGCGATGCTACCTGTGCGCCGACTTTTCCTGCCGCGCAGAGGGATCGACCCGTATGATGGATTTTGTTCGTTTCAGTGCGGACTCGTTCGTTTCCATCTCGTCTCCGTCTCGTTCCCGGCAGGAGGGGCCATGCTCGCAGCAGAACGCCATGCGGCGATCCTTGAACGCCTCTCCGGGCAGCCGGCCGTGCGGGTGAGCGGCCTCGCCATCGCACTCGGGGTCTCGGAGATGACCGTCCGCCGCGACATCGACACCCTGGAGGCCCGCGGCGCACTGGTCCGGGTCCATGGCGGAGCCGTCCGCGCGGGTAGCCTCAGCTCGGTCGAAGCGGGCTTCGACGCCAACCGGACACGGGCCGGCGACGCGAAGCAGCAGATCGCGGCCACCGCCGTGTCCCTCCTGGCCCCCGGCATGACGGTCTCCGTCACGGGGGGCACCACCACCTTCGCCCTCGCCCCGCTCCTCCGCCGGGTCCGGGGACTGACGGTGATCACCAACTCCCTGCCCCTCGCCGATGAGCTGTTCAGGCTCAGCGCGTCCCCGCTCTCCGACGGCGCTCCCCGGGTGCTGCTCTCCGGCGGCGAGCTCACCCCGTCGAAGGCCCTCGTCGGTCCGCTCGCGACCAGCACGATCGGCTCCCTCCGGGCCGACCTGTGCTTCATGGGTGCCCACGGCGTCGATGCCACCGCCGGCATCACCACGCCCAACCTCGCCGAGGCGGACACCAACCAGGCATTCGCTCGCACCTGCGGGCGGCTCGTGGTGCTCGCCGACGCCGGCAAGATCGGCGTCGTGAGCCTCGCGCGCGTCGCGGCACTCGACGCCGCGGCCACCCTCGTCACCGACCGGCACCCCGGTGCCGACTACGCCGCCCACACGCGGATCCTCTGCGACCCCGCCACCGACCCCCACCTGGAAGAGCGCCCATGACCATCGTCACCCCCACCCGCCTGTCCGACGGGCGCGACCTGATCTACTTCGACGCGCACGAGTCCGGTGCCGCACGGCATCGCGACCCGGCCGCCACGCGGGACGCCCGCGACCTGCCCCCGCGCGGGCCCGCAGGGACCGCCCGGTACGACGCCCTGACCGGCGAGTGGATCGCGGTCGCCGCCCACCGCCAGTCGCGCACCCACCTGCCCCCTGCGGACCAGTGCCCGCTGTGCCCGACCACGGCGTCGAACCTCTCGGAGATCCCGGCCTCCGACTACGAGGTCGTCGTGTTCGAGAACCGTTTCTCCTCCTTCGGCCCCGACCTCGGCGACCTTCCGGCGGATCCCGCCTGGGGTACGACGACGACGGCGTACGGCCGGTGCGAGGTCGTCGCGTTCGACTCCGCGCACGAGGGATCCTTCGGGTCCCTGCAGCCCGAGCGCGCCCGGACCGTGATCGATGCCTGGGCCCAGCGCACCGAGGCGTTGTCGGCGATGCCCGGCATCAAGCAGGTCTTCTGCTTCGAGAACCGCGGGGCGGACATCGGCGTCACGTTGCTGCATCCACACGGGCAGATCTACGCCTATCCGTTCATCCCACCGCGCGCCGCGGCCCTCGCCGGGAAGGCCTCCGAGTTCTTCGAGGCCTCCGACGGACGGCAGACCCTCATGGGGCACGCCCTCGCCGCCGAACGGCAGTCCGGCGACCGCATGGTCATCGAGGGTGAGCACTTCAGCGCCTTCGTGCCCTTCGCCGCCCGCTGGCCGCTCGAGGTGCATCTGGTCCCCCACCGGCAGGTCGCGGACATCGCGGGCCTGACGGGCGAGGAACGCGACGAGCTCACGACGGTCTACCTCGAGCTCCTCGGCCGGCTCGACGCCCTCTACCCCACGCCCACGCCGTACATCGCCGCCTGGCAGCAGGCGCCCATCGACGCGGCGCTCCGCCCTGCGAGCTACCTCCACCTCCAGCTCACCTCCCCCCGCCGCGCCGCCGACAAGCTGAAGTTCCTGGCGGGTTCCGAAGCAGCCATGGGCGCCTTCATCAACGACACCACCCCGGAGAAGGTGGCGGAGGCCCTCCGCACCGCCACTCCCGCCCCAGCCCGGAAGGACCAGGCATGAACACCTCTCCCCACGATCTCGCGGCCGCCTTCACCGACCGCTTCGGTTCCGAACCGGACGGCCTCTGGTCCGCCCCCGGCCGCGTCAACGTCATCGGCGAACACACCGACTACAACGACGGCTTCGTCCTCCCCTTCGCCATCAAGCACTCGACGACGGTCGCCGTGGCGGTGCGCCCGAGCCGGGTGGTGCGGGTCGCCTCGACCTTCGCCCCGGACGAGGACCCCGTGACCGCGGATCTCGACACGCTCGAGGAGGGTAGCGTCAAGGGCTGGGCGGCCTACCCCCTGGGCGTGCTGTGGGCCATGGAGCAGTCCGGCTACCGCTGCCCCGGGATGGACATCCTGGTCGACTCGTCGGTCCCCGTCGGGGCCGGGCTCTCCTCCTCCGCGGCGCTCGAGTGCGCCGTCGCCGTGGCAGCGAACGATCTCTCGGAGGCCGGGATCTCCCGGCGGGAACTGGCCACCATCGGGCAGTTCGCCGAGAATCGCATGGTCGGAGCACCCACCGGCGTCATGGACCAGTCCGCGTCGCTGTTCGGTGAGGTGGGTCACGCCGTCTTCCTGGACTGCCGATCCGGGGAGTCCCGGCTGGTGCCCCTCGACCTCGAGGGTGCGGGGCTCGAACTCATGGTCATCGACACCCGCGTCAGCCATTCCCACTCCACCGGGGGGTACGCGGCCCGCCGGCGGTCCTGCGAGCTCGGCGCGGAGCTCATGGGCGTACCGGCCCTGCGTGACCTCTCGGTCAAGGACCTCGCCGAGGCGGCGGGCGTCCTGGACGAGGAGACGTTCCGGCGCGTGCGCCACGTCGTCACCGAGAACGCGCGGGTCGAGGACACCGTGGACGTCCTCTCCCGGAAGGGCCCCGCCGACCTCGGCCCCCTCCTCGTAGCCAGTCATGCCTCCATGCGGGACGACTTCGAGATCTCCTGCCCCGAGCTGGACACCGCGGTGGACGCCGCCCTGGACGCCGGAGCGATCGGTGCGCGGATGACCGGCGGCGGTTTCGGTGGCGCCGCGATTGCGCTGGCACGCGTCGACGACGTCGCCGCCATCCGGGCCGCCGTCGAGGCGGCGTTCTCCTCCGCGGGCTTCCCGGCGCCGGTCATCTTCGGCGTCCTGCCCGGGTCGGGCGCGGCACGCGTCGCCTGAGCCAGCCACAGCAGCCGCCGGACGGCCCAGGAACGACGAAGGACCCGCACCCCGGAGGGTGCGGGTCCTTCCCGTCACGACCGCGGATCCTCAGCGGTCGGCTACTGCTGTTCGGTACTGCTCTTCGGTACTGCTGTGCGGTACCGCTTCCTGCTAGTCGCTGCCGCGCAGGATCGCGAGCAGGCGCAGGATCTCGACGTACAGCCAGATCAGCGTCACAGTCAGGCCGAAGGCCGCCGTCCACGAGTACTTCTGGGGGGCGCCGTTGCGGACGCCCTCGCTGATCGAGGTGAAGTCGATGATGAGGGAGAAGGCCGCGAGGCAGATGGCGAAGAGACCGATCACGAGGCCGAACGGGATCCCGTTCTCGAACCCGAACATCTCCTCCGTGCCAGGGATGCCGCTGCTCCGCAGACCGAACATGCCCTCGGTTGCGCCGAAGAGCATGAGCCCGAGGTTCACCAGCGAGAAGGCCAGGTAGCTGATGATCGCGATCATGAAGAACTTCATGGCCTTCGGCGTCGCACGCACCTTGCCGCTCTTGAACAGCGCCAGCGTGACACCGAAGACGACGAGCGTCCCGAGGACGGCCTGCACGGCGATGCCCGGGAACTGCGCCTCGAGGATCATGGTGATCCCGCCGACGAACAGCCCTTCCAGGCCGGCGTAGGCGAGGATCAGCGCCGGCGACGGCTCACGCCGGAACGCGTTGACGAGGCCGAGGACGAAGCCGCCGAGCGCACCGATGACCATGAGGGGCACTGCGAGGCCGGGCAGGACGAAGGCAGGGATCGCCGCGCCGACCAGGACGACGCCGATGCAGAGCAGTGTCTTCACGATCACGTCGTCGAAGGTCATGCGCCCCGTCTGGGCAGGCCCGGCGGACGGCTGGTTGTACATGTACTCCAGCTGCTGCTGGTTCGCCATGGTCTGGCCCGCGTACATCGTGGTGCCGGCTCCCGCCGCCGGGTTGCCGCCCCGGGTCGCGGAACGGAAGGTCTTCCCGTTGAATACCGGATTACCGCCAAGTGCCATTTCTGTAGTCCTCCATCAGGGGGCTGGGTGTTCTCTGTACCTTACCAAGAGCAACGGTCCGGCCCGGGGTTCGTTCCCGACCGGCGAACGGTCACGCCCCGTCGTGGCGCGTAGCGAACTGAATCACGACGGGCAGGAAATTCAATACCAAGGAGCCTTGGTAAAACTTTCGTTATCGAATCGCTATCTTCGGCGGATGCTTTTGCGGAGACGTGAAACAAGCCCCTAGTAACATGATCCACACGTCCGTGACACTCGTCACAACTATTGCTCCCGGTGGTTCTCCGCCGGGCCTGCCCCCACCGCGGAGGTTCCCATCTTGTTCACCCTATTCACGCCTGCACGGATCAGGAGACCGCTGCTGCTGATGCTCGGTCTCCTGACGCTCGTGCTGCTCGGCGCCCCTGCCGCGCAGGCGTCCCTGCAGTCGTCCGTCGTCGCGGCCCACCAGACGCAGACCGGCACCACCATCCAGGCCCAGGAATTCGACTACAGGATCGGCGGCGTGCTCCGCGGCGCCGACGGACCCATCGCGGATGTGACGGTCACCGCGGAGGGCAACGGCTTCGAAGGCGAAGCGACGTCCGGCCCCAACGGCGCCTGGAGCATCGGCATTCCCGAGCAGGGCACCTACGAGGTCGAGGTCGACGAGGAGACACTGCCCGAGGGCATCGCCCTCGCGGAGGGCCAGGAGAACCCCCGTCAGGTGACCCTCGCCAACACGTCGAGCGCCACGACCCTCTTCCTGTTCGGCGAGGGCATCGTGTCGCAGCAGGCGTCGTTCCTCGACACCCTCGCCGAGCGCGCGCTCGCCGGGTTCAGCTTCGGCCTCCTCCTGGCACTCAGCGCCGTCGGACTCTCCCTGATCTTCGGCACCACGGGGCTCACCAACTTCGCCCACGGCGAGATGGTGACCGTCGGCGCGGTCCTCGCGTTCGCCTTCTCCGCCGTGGGGCTCCCGATCGCCGCGGCGATCGTCCTGGCCGTCATCGGTGGCGGTCTTCTCGGCTACGTGCAGGATGCCGGCCTCTGGAAGCCGCTGCGCCGCCGCGGGACCGGACTGGTTCCCATGATGATCGTGAGCATCGGCCTCGCCCTCGCGCTGCGGTACATCATCCAGTTCTTCTTCGGCGGGGCCACCCAGCAGCTGCCGGGGTCGCAGAGCGAGATCCTCACCTTCGGCTCGGTCTCGATCTCCCGCAACAACCTCACCTCGCTGATCGTGAGCCTCGTGATCATCCTCGTGGTCGCCTTCCTGCTCCTGCGCACGCGCATCGGCAAGGCCACCCGCGCCGTCGCGGACAACCCCGCCCTCGCCGCGGCGTCGGGCATCGACGTCGACCGCGTCATCAGGATCGTCTGGGTCACGGGCGGCATGCTGGCCGCCCTCGGCGGGATCCTGTGGGCCTACTACCGTCCCGGGGTCTCCTACAACATGGGGCAGCAGATCCTGCTGCTCATCTTCGCGGGAGTCACGCTCGGCGGCCTGGGCACGGTCTTCGGTGCCCTCATCGGTTCCATCATCGTCGGCCTGTTCGTGGAGATCTCCACGATCTGGCTGGAGGCAGACCTCAAGTACGTCGGGGCGCTGCTCATTCTGATTCTCGTGCTCCTCTTCCGGCCACAGGGCATCCTCGGTCGCCGTGAGCGCATAGGTTAGGGGCTCTTCATGGACTTCGGAAACATCCTCATCAACGCTTTCGGCGAGATGATCAGCCCGACCACGGCTGCGTACGCCCTCGCGGCCCTCGGCCTCGCGGTGCACTTCGGCTACTCGGGTCTCCTGAACTTCGGGCAGGCCGGTTTCATGGCCGTCGGTGCCTACGGGTATGCCATCTCGACCCTCACCTTCGACGCGCCGCTGCCGGTAGCCGTCCTGGTGGCCATCACCGCCTCCGTGATCTTCGCGATCATCCTCGGCATACCGACCCTGCGCCTGCGGGCGGACTATCTGGCGATCGTGACCATCGCGGCCGCGGAGATCATCCGCTACATCGTGACCACGAACGGACTCACGCGCGTCACCGGCTCGGCCAACGGGCTCGCGGCCTTCGAGGGCGGTTTCTTCGGGCTCAATCCCTTCCCCCCGGGGAGGTACAACATCGGACCGCTCGGGATGAACGAGCGCGACCTGTGGATCCGGATCGTCGCATGGAGCGTCGTCACCATCGCGTGCATCCTGGTCTGGCTCCTCATGCGCAGCCCCTGGGGCCGCGTGCTGAAGGGCATCCGCGAGGACGAGAACGCCGTGCGCTCGCTCGGCAAGAACGTGTACGCCTACAAGATGCAGGCCCTGATCATCGGAGGTGTCCTCGGATCGATCGCGGGCATCATCTTCACGCTGCCGCGCGGGGCCGTCCAGCCCGCGAACTACGCGACGGAGCTGACGTTCTTCCTCTACACCTGCCTCCTGCTGGGTGGCATGGCCACTGTCCTCGGACCGGTCGTCGGGGCGATGATCTTCTGGGTGGTGCTCTCGTTGACGCAGGGAATCCTGTACGGGCTGATCGAGATCGGTGCCATCACGTTCCTGACCAACTCACAGGCGGGTCAGCTCCGCTACATCCTCGTGGGTGTGGCGCTGATGCTGCTCATGATCTTCAGGCCCCAGGGCGTCCTGGGCAACAAGAAGGAGCTGGCGTTCGCATGAGCGGCAACCACAGCGAGAACCACAACGACAACGACCCCGGCAGCACCCCCGGTGACGCCGCTCCGGTGGCGTCCGGCGCCCATGCTGCGGGAGCCCCGGGCGACGCCGTCGCGGGGGGCCCGGCCGCCGGTGCCGCCGGTGCCGCCGCGTCGGGCCAGGACTACATGACCGACTCCGAGCCGATCGCCGTCGGGGAGACGGGGCCGGGATGCAGCAAGCGCGACCCCATCGTCGTCGCCCGGAAGGTGACCCGCAGCTTCGGTGGCATCAACGCCGTCGACGTCGAGCACCTCGAGATCCCGCGGCACAAGATCACCGCCCTGATCGGCCCCAACGGGGCCGGCAAGACGACACTGTTCAACCTGCTCACCGGGTTCGACACACCGAACAGCGGCGAGTGGGAGTTCGACGGCAAGCCACTGGCCAAGGTCGCCTCGCACCGGGTGGCGCGGATGGGCATGGTGCGCACGTTCCAGCTCACGAAGGTCATGGGCAAGCTGACCGTCCTGGAGAACATGCGCCTCGGAGCCTCGAACCAGCCCGGCGAGAGCCTTGCACGGGCTCTGTTCAAAGGCGTCTGGGGCGGCAGGGAACGCGAGATCACGCAGCAGGCCGAGGTGTTGCTGGCGAAGTTCAAACTCGACACCAAGCGCGACGACTACGCGGCGTCCCTCTCCGGCGGGCAGCGGAAGCTCCTCGAGATGGCTCGCGCCCTCATGGTCCGGCCGCGGCTCGTGATGCTCGACGAGCCGATGGCCGGTGTCAATCCGGCCCTGACACAATCGCTGCTGGAACACATCAAGAACCTGAAGGCGGAGGGCATGACCGTCCTGTTCGTCGAACACGACATGCAGATGGTCCGTCACATCGCCGACTGGGTCGTGGTGATGGCCGAGGGCAGGGTCGTCGCGGAGGGTCCGCCCGCCGTCGTCATGAAGGACCAGGCCGTGATCGACGCCTACCTGGGCGCCCATCACGACGTGGACCTCGGCGACGCCGAGGGCATCGAGCGGCTCGAGGCGGAGCTCGCCCATGACGAGGAATCGGTCATCGGCACCGAGGACGAAGGGCTGCTCGGCCACGGCGTGGTCGAGCTCGGAGGGGAGCCGCACGCGGCACACCCCCCGCACAAGGATGAGGAGACGAAGTAATGGCTGAATTCACGGGCGACTCGGTCGTCAAGGTCACCGATCTCGTCGCGGGCTACCTGCCGGGCGTGAACATCCTCAACGGGTGCAGCATCGAGGCACGTCGCGGTGAGCTCATCGGGATCATCGGCCCCAACGGTGCGGGCAAGTCGACGCTGCTGAAGGCGATGTTCGGGCTCGTGAAGGTGCATTCGGGCACGGTCATCGTCCGCGGCCAGGACCTCACCGGGCTGAAGGCCAACAAGCTGGTCAGCCTGGGCGTCGGGTTCGTGCCGCAGAACAACAACGTCTTCTCCACCCTGACCATCGAGGAGAACCTCCAGATGGGCATGTACCAGAGGCCGAAGGACTTCAAGGAGCGCTTCGACTTCGTGGCGAGCCTCTTCCCGGAACTCGCGAAGCGCCGGGCGCAGCGAGCAGGATCGCTCTCCGGCGGCGAGCGCCAGATGGTGGCGATGGGGCGGGCCCTGATGATGGATCCCGCGGTCCTGCTGCTGGACGAGCCCTCGGCCGGCCTCTCACCCGTGAAACAGGACGAGACGTTCCTGCGCGTGCACGAGATCAACAGGGCCGGGGTCTCGGTGATCATGGTGGAGCAGAATGCACGCCGCTGCCTGCAGATCTGCGACCGCGCCTACGTGCTGGACCAGGGCAAGGACGCCTACACGGGTTCCGGTCGCGAACTGATGAAGGACCCGAAGGTCATCCAGCTGTATCTCGGCACGCTGGCCGACACCGCCTGATCGCCTCGCCTGGAGCCGGACACCGGCCTGGCACCGGGCACCATCCTGACCCGAACGCAAGCGAGGGCGGAACCGCCGTCGGTTCCGCCCTCGCCCGCGTGCGCCCCGTTACCGTTGGTCGGGACAGCAGGGCACGGGCAGCGGACGGGGACGGCGGATGGCAGGACGGGTCAGCGGCGCGATCGGCGCGGGGTTCGAGGGAGTGTTCCGGGCGATCAAGCAGATCCGACGGCACCGCCCCATCCACGCGCGCGGTCTGCGGCTCGACGGGACGGTCGTGATCCACGAGCACGGCCTGCGCAGCGGCATCGCCTGGATCGACCGGCCCGGCCGCTCCCCCGCGACGGCCCGTGTCTCCCGCTCGGTGGGCACTCCGGACGGACTGCCGGACATCATGGGACTGGCGGTACGGGTCCATCACCCAGGGAACGGGTCCGCCCCCTCGACGTTCTCGGACATCCTGTTCTCCTCGACCGGCTGGTCCTTCCCCGGTCGCTTCGTCCTCGTCCCGAGGCTCTCGGTCTCCCGAGCACCCTTCAGCACGATGATGCCCTACCGCGGCGAGGACGGCCCCGTGCTGCTCGGTGCGCGCACGCTCAGCCCGACCGACCTCCCCGCCTCGCTCGGTGCCCTGGAGCGCGCCCTCGGACCTTCCGCCTGGCAGCTCGGCCTCTTCTTCGCGACGCCTGTCGGGTCCTGGCAGCACTTCGGCACCCTCACGCTCGCCCTGGACCCGGACGCCGAGGAGGAGGATCTCCGCTTCGACGCCGTCCTCCACCCCCTGGCAGGGGCCGCGACGTACGAATGGTCCCGCCGCGTCCGTGAACCCTCCTACGCCCTCGCCCGGCGCGATCCCGGCGACACCTGACCCCGGACCTCTCCGTCCTCCAGCGCCCGGACGGACAGCACAAGGCCCCGGTCGCTCCTTCGGAGGAAGGGCGGCCGGGGCCTTGTGCGTGGTGCTGCGTCACCGACCGGGGTGGTACCCCGGGCAGTCCCTAGAGCTGACCGACCTCGGAACGGCTCGGCTGGGGCTTGTTGTCGGCGTCGTACTTGTAGATACCGATGGCTGCCTCCGTGGGATCACCGTTCTCGTCGAAGGAGACGGGACCGGAGATGCCGTCGTAGTCGATGTCCTCGCCCTCGCGCAGGAGCGTCACGCACCCGGCGAAGTCGAAGCACTTGGTGCCGTCCTTCGACACTGCCGCGAGCTGCTCGGCGATCGCCGTCCCCTCGACACTTCCCGCCGCCTCGGAGGCGAGCGCGATGAGGTTCACGGCGTCGTAGCTCTCGCCAGAGTAGGCGAAGCTGTCCAGGTTGGGATCGATCGTGGCGAGGGCCTCCTGGAATCCGGTCCCGGTGAAGGGGCCGGGGATGGTGCCCTGGGCTCCTTCGAGGGTGCCCGGGTCGAGGTCCTTGCTGTAGTCGGTGGTGTTGCCGTCGACCATGAAGATCGAGGAGGCATCGATGCCCTTGGCGACCAGCAGCGGGACGATGCTCTTGGCCTCGTCGAAGCTGATCAGGACGATCGCATCGGGCTTGGCCGCAGCGATGGCGTCCACCTGGCTGGAGAACTGGGAATCACCGGTGTTGAACATCTCGTTGCCGACGACCTGCCCTCCAGCGCCCTCGACGACCTCCTGGATGTTGCTCTGCAGGCCGGTGCCGTAGGAGTCGTTCAGCGTGATCATGCCGACGGTCTGCGCACCGCACTCCATGATGTAGTTGCCGAGCGTGCGTCCCTGGAGCACGTCCGAGGGGGCGGTGCGGAAGTACAGACCCTTGTCGTCCCAGGTGGTGAACTCCGGGGAGGTGTTGGCGGGCGAGAACTGCACGACGCCGGCGCCGGTGATCTGGTTGATGACCGTCTTCGAGACGCCCGAGGATGCAGCACCGATGATGGCGCTGACATCCTGGGACAGGAGGTCCGTCACGGACTGCGTCGCGATGTCGGTGGTGGTGTCGCCGGAATCGCGATGCGTGATCGAGATGTCCTGCCCCAGCACGCCGCCGGCCTCGTTGACCTCCTTGACGGCGAGGTCGACGCCCGCGATCTCCGGCGGGCCGAGGAACGCGAGCGTCCCGGTGGTCGGCAGGATGGATCCGAGCTTCAGGGGCTGGGGGCTCGTGGTCTCGCTGGCGGGTACGGCGGCAGGATCGCCCTTCTCGCCCTGCTCCTCACCGGTGGCACCCTCGCCCTCGGGGCACGCCAGGGCGGATCCGCCGGCGGCCGCCGTGGTCTCCGTGGTCTCAGTGGTCTCCGTGCTGCCGCTGTCGGCGCCGTCGCCTTCGGACCCCGTCGTCCCTCCGCCGCCGCAGCCGGAGGCGAAGAGCGCGACGCCCAGGCTCAGGGCAGCGATCTTCGCCGCGCGCGGGGCATTTTCCCCAATGCCGAAACGCGCGTAGTTGCGTGTTGCAGTCATGAATTAGTCTCCTCGACCGAAAGGCTATTGCTGCCTTTGATGCGTGTCGCCAGGTGTTCCTGGCCTATGGGAAAAGCTAATCCAATTTCGTGTCCGAGATAAGAGAATAGGGTTACATCCTTGTAACGCTCATCACATGCGGGATATCGGGCCCTTGACAGGCGGCACTGATCAGTATCCTGCCGATCGGTGGGAACAAGATGCTTTCCGCGGGAGAAGTGCCCCAGCAGGGACTCGAACCCTGACTGAACAGATTTTAAGTCTGCTGCCTCTGCCATTGGGCTACTGGGGCGAACCGGACGCTCCAGCCTACCGGACAGCACCCGGCTCACCTGAGGGGGAATGCAGAACGACGGCGACCCGGTGGGGGTCGCCGTCGTTCCGGCTACGCGTGCTGCGCGTGCTTCGTGCTGCGAGCGCTCAGGCGGATGCCTTCGCGGCCTTGCCCGCCGGGGTGGGCGGCGAGCTCTGCAGGGCGGTGTCCTTCTTCGGCGGCGGCGTGGCCGCTTCGCGGAACTGGCGCTGCGGGGTCTGCAGGTCCGAGATCGGGGCGAGGTCACGGCCGAACAGGAAGCTCATGCTCCAGTTGACGATGACGCGGGCCTTGCGCTCGTACATGGGCATGGCGAAGCCGTGGTAGCCGCGGTGCGCGAGCCAGGCCGGGAATCCCTTCATGCCGAAGCCCATGATGTTCGCGACGCCCTTGAACTGGCCGAAGCCGGCGACGGCGCCCAGGTTGGTGTGGCGGTACTCCTTGACCTCGTCCACACCGTAGTTCGCGGCGAGGATGTTGGCGGCCAGCAGCTTGGCCTGGCGGACGGCGTGCTGGGCGTTGGGGACGCAGAACCCTCCCACCCCGCCTCCGGTGAGGTCGGGCACGGCCGCGACGTCGCCCGCGGTCCAGGCATGCTCGATGGGCCCGTCGTCGCCCGTGATGCGGAGTTCGGCGGAGGCACGGACGCGGCCGCGCTCGTCGACGGGGAAGTCCGTAGAGCGGACCACGGGGTTCGCCTGCACGCCAGCGGTCCAGATGAGGGTGTCGGTGTCGAACTCGTCGGCCGGCGTCTTGTCCGGCATGTTGATGAGCTTGAGCGTGCCGTCCACCGCACTGGCGAGCGAGGTGTTGAGGAGGACCTCGATCTCGCGGGAGCGGAGGTGCTCCACGACCCACTCGGCCTGCTCTGCCGTGACCTCGGGCATGATGCGGCCCATGGCCTCGACCAGGACGAAGCGCAGGTCGCTGCGGCTCAGGCGCGGGTTGGCCTTGACGGCGTCGCGGGCCGCGTCCTCCATCTCCGTGATGGTCTCGATGCCCGCGAAGCCACCGCCGACGACGACGAAGGTCAGGGCACGGTCCCGCTCGGGGCCCTCGGGGAGGACGGAGCCGGTCTCGATGCGCTCGAGCATGCGGTCGCGGAGGGCGACGGCTTCCTCGATCGTCTTCAGGCCGATGCCCTGGTCCTTCAGGCCGTCGATCGGGAAGGTGCGCGTGATGGACCCCGCGGCGACGACGACGTCCGTGTAGCCGAGCTCGAAGGAGTCCCCGCCGCCCGACGGGGCGATCGTCGCGGTGCGGCCCGCGTGATCGATCGACGTGACCTTGCCCGAGATGAGCTCGGTCTTCTTGAGGTGCTTGCGGTGCGACACGATGGCGTGGCGCGGCTCGATGCTTCCGGCGGCCACCTCGGGAAGGAACGGCTGGTAGGTCATGTAGGGCAGGGGATCCACGAGCGTCACGATGCCGCCGTGGTCCTTGACCTTTTTCTGGAGCCTGTGCGCGACGTAGAGGCCGACGTAGCCACCGCCGACGACGAGGATGCGCGGGCGATCAGAGAAGTGTGGGTTCGATGCCATGCCCCGATGCTACCGGACTTTGTGAAAATCTTCACTAGCTCGGTGGGCGCCCCGGAACCTCTCCCCCGCGCTGATCGTTGCCGGCCACCCCCTGCTCGTCGCCGACCGATGCCTCCGCGACAGCCGTCCGGCGTCGCACGCGGGCGACGTGCACGGCACCCCCGACGAGCAGGGCCAGCAGCACGCCGCCGAAGCCGAGCACCACCACGGCCGGGGCGGTATGGACCGAGACGAGGGGGTCCTCCGCCTGCGGCGCGGGCGGTACGGGAATGACCTCCGGCGTCGGGCCGGGAGATTCGGGCGACGGCGCCGGCGTCTGTCCGCCCCTCCGGTAGAGCTCGATCCACTCGGCCATGCTGCCCAGCCGGTTCTCCTCCGGCACGGAGATGTCGCTGTTCACTGCCGCGGCCACATCCAGGACCCCGTGGCCGTACAGCGTGTCGAAGCCCGGCGCTCCGGCGTCCCTCGCGGTGCCCACGATGCGGTTGACGACCTGCGCTGCCGTGAGGTCCGGGTAGCGGGACCGGATCAGGGCCGCGACCCCGGAGACGAGGGGTGCTGCGCCGGAGGTCCCGGACCAGTCGGCATAGAACCCGCCGGGGAGTCCGCCCACGAGGTTCTCGGACGGCGCCGCGACCGCGATGCTGATGCCTTCGCTGGAGGCCTCGTCACTGGCCGTGCCGGCCCGGTCGAGTCCTGCCACCGCGAGGACACCGGGAATCGTCGCCGGGGCGCCGACCTGCGTCAGTCCGCCCGCCCGGTTGCCGGCCGCGGCGACGATCACGACGTCGTTCTGCTCAGCGTGGAGGAAGGCGTCGTCCCAACTCTCGGGCCACGCCGTGCTGGTGCTGCCGAGGGACATGTTGATGACGTCCGCGCCGTTGTCCACGGCCCAGCGGACGGCGTTGGGCACCTGCTCGTCGACGGAGATCCCTGCCGGGTTCGGGCCGCCGTTCGGGCCCTCGATCCAGACGGACACCGCGAGCAGGTCGGCCTTCGGCGCGACCCCGACGATGCCGTCGGGGCCCTCCCCGTACTGGGAGAACGGCCCGCCCTCCGCCGGCGGTACCGCGTCCGCGGTGGTCCCGGCGGACGGACCGGGGGCGGGCGCGACGGACCCCTCCGTATCGGTGTGGCCGCGGCCGGCCAGCAGGGTGCTGACCAGGGTCCCGTGGCTGGGGACCTCGCCGATGCCGCGCAGTCCGCCCGGGTCGCCGGCGCCGGAGGCGTCCGTGCCGCCGACCACGGCACCGACGAGGTCGGGGTGGGTCGCGTCCACGCCGCTGTCGATCACCGCGACCGTGACGCCCTCGCCCTGCGTGGTCTCCCATGCCTCGGCGATGCCGTACTCCTCGAGCCAGTACTCCTTGGGGCGCACCTGGTCGGCGGCTGCGGGCAGGGCCGCCTGCAGCAGGACCGTGAGGGCGACGACGAGGGCCGTCCCCGTCCGGGCGGCCGCGCGGCGGGGCATGGGCATCAGCTCACGAGCCCCGCCGGGCCACGCTCAACGCGATCCCGTCGAGGATGTCGTGTTCGCTCGTGATCGCGGTGGCGACCCGTCCACCTGTCAGGACCGCCACGCGCTCGAGGATCGTCGCCCAGATGAGCGCCCCGGCGCCGATCACGTCCACGCGGCCGGGGTGCATGTAGGGCAGCGCCGCCCGCGCCGCCCTCGGCCGGTGGAGGAGGTCCGATGCCGCAGCGGCAATCGCCGCGATCGGCAGTTCCGTGCCGTGAATGCGATCGGCCTGGTACTCGGGCAGCTCGAGGGCATGCGCGGTCACCGTGGTCACGCTGCCCGCCACGCCGACGATCTTCGTGACCCGGTCCAACGGCACCTCGTCCGCCGCACGGTCGATGAGGCGCCGGACCTCGGCCGTCATCGCCGTGATCTGCTCCTCCGAGGGCGGATCGTCCCGGAGGAAGCGCTCCGTGAAGCGCACGCAGCCCATGTCCGTGCTCAGCGATCCGATGAGGCCCTGCTCGGTGCCCGCGACGAACTCCGTGCTGCCGCCGCCGAGGTCGATCACGAGGACGGTCTCGTCCTCGTCCGTCGCCAGCACGCTCACGGCCCCGTCGAAGGACAGCCGGGCCTCCTCGTCCCCGGTGACGACCTCGGGCTCCACGCCCAGGCGCGCCCGGATGCCGTCCACGAAGTCCTGCCGGTTCTCGGCGTCCCGCGAGGCGGATGTCGCCACGAACCGCACAGGCGGGTTGCCGTGCTGCGCGATCAGCGCCGCGTACTCCTCCGCGGCCGCGAAGGTGCGCTCGAGGGCGGCCTCGGACAGGCGCCCGGTCGCGTCGACGCCTTCCCCCAGGCGCACCACGCGCATCAGGCGCACGACGTCGGTGAGTTCGCCGTCCCGGATGTCGGCGATCAGCAGGCGGATCGAATTGGTGCCGCAGTCGATGGCAGCGGTGCGCATGGTGTCTCCTCGCAGGGGGTCGGTCGTGGTCGCGTCGGCCGCTCCGCGACGGCGTGCCGCCCGCTTCGCCTCGAGCTCACCCGCGCTGAGTCCCTGGGTCCGGGTGTGTCGGCTCAGGTCGGCGTGCGGTGCCTGGCCGGTGGTGTCCCACGCTCCCTCACAGGAGCAGCGATCCGCCGTCCACCACGGGGCGATACGGCTGATCGCCTCGTCGCCGAGCGGATTCACGCCGGCGCCGGCCGCGAGAGCGTGGCCCACGAGCACGTGCAGGCATTTGACGCGTGCGGGCATCCCCCCGGCGGAGACACCGTCGATCTCGGGGACCGGGCCGGTGCCGGCGCGCTCACCGACGGCGTCGCGTGCCGCCAGGTACGCGCGGTGCGCCCGCCGGTAGTGGTCGGCGAGGTCGGGATCGTGGGAGAGCCGGTCGCTCATCGCGGTCATCACGCCGTCGGCCTCGAGGCGGGACACCGCCGCGGTGATGACGGGGTGCGTGAGGTAGTAGGTGGTGGGGAACGGGATGCCGTTGGACAGGCGCGGGGCCGTGGTGGCGACGAGCGGATTGCCGCAGACGCACCGGGCGCCGATCTCGACGACGTCGCGGACGGGTCGGCCCAGCTGGCGGCTGAGGACATCGAGGTCGCGCCCCGTCGGAGTCCTGCGATCCGTTGCCCGGCGCTCCTCGGGTCCGTCGTGGTGGTCGTGCTCGGTCACGCTGTTCCTTCCTTGGTTCGCAGCGGGCGTGCGGTGGGACGCAGCACCCGGTGCGGCACAGCCCGCCCCGGTGGCGGGGCCGCGTCGCTCAGTCCGTCGCCGCGCGGGCGACGGAGTTCCACAGGGAGTCCACCCAGGGCAGATCGGTGGGCTCTGCGGTGGACCCCTCCCCCGTGCTCTCCTCGATGCCGTCGCTGCCCTTGACGAGGTAGCGGGTCTCACCCGGCATCACGAGGAAGATCCGCTCGCGGGCCTGCTGCTTCACGTAGGCGGGATCGTCCCAGCGTGCGAGTTCCGACGTGTAGTCCGCCTGCTGCTGCTGCAGCTGGGCGATGTCCGCCCGGAGGGCCTCGAGTTCGGTCTGCTGCTGCAGGTAGCGGCTCACGGACGGCGCCAGCAGCACGATCACCGCGACGAGGACGACGGCGAGGGCGAGCAGGCGTCCGGAGAACGCCTTCGCCGGGATGGGGGTGGCTTCCTCGGCCGGTTCGATGACCGAGTCGGCCCGCCGGGACCCGAGCCGCCCGCGCCGGATGCTGCCGGCCAGCTGGGATCGTTCAGCAGCCCTGGCCGCGGAGGCCGACGCCGACCCGGCACCCTTCGGGCGGGCCGGCGTCGTCCCGGACGTCCCTGCGGCGGCGCGTGGGCCGGCACCGGATCCCTGCGCGGTGCGCGGATCCTTCGTCGCCGAGGGACCCGCGGCGCGCGCGGTGGACGGCTTCCGCGGTGAGGACCCGGCGGGCCGGGATGGCGCCGACGCGTGGCCGGCGCCCCGGGTGCCCGCACCGGATCCGGCCGGGGCGTTCGGGGCGGTACGGGAACCGTGGGCGGGCTGGCCCTTGGACGTCCCGGGAGCCGGCCGCTCCTCCGCCGTCGGCGTCGGGCGGCCGGCTCGCGGCACGTTAGGGCGGCGGACGGTCATGGAGCTCCTCGTCAATGCTGTCGCGTGGGTCTCGCGGGACCCGTCCAACGAGGGTAACCGCCCTTTCGATCAACTGCCGATCAACTAGGCCGTGAAACGCGGGAAGGCGCTGCGACCGGCGTAGCGTGCGGCGTCGTCGAGCTCCTCCTCGATGCGGAGCAGCTGGTTGTACTTCGCGACGCGCTCGCTCCGGGCGGGGGCGCCGGTCTTGATCTGGCCTGCGTTGGTGGCCACGCAGATGTCGGCGATCGTGGTGTCCTCGGTCTCGCCGGAGCGGTGCGAGGTGATCGTGGTGTAGCCGGCGCGCTGGGCCATCGAGATGGCGTCGAGCGTCTCGGTCAGCGTACCGATCTGGTTGACCTTGACCAGCAGCGAGTTCGCCGTTCCGGTGGAGATCCCCTTGGCGAGGCGCTTGGGGTTCGTGACGAAGAGATCGTCGCCGACGATCTGCACCTTGTCGCCGAGGACCTCGGTGAGGTGCTTCCAGCCCTCCCAGTCGTCCTCGTCGAGGGGGTCCTCGATGGAGACGAGCGGGTAGTCGCGGACGAGCTCCTCGTAGTAGGCGCTCATCTCCGCGGTGCTGAGGGACTTGCTCTCGAACTGGTACGCGCCGTCCTTGTAGAACTCGGACGCAGCCACGTCGAGTGCGAAGGCGATGTCGGTACCGGGCGTGTAGCCGGCGCGCTCGATCGCGGTGGTGATGAGGTCGAGTGCGTCGCGGTTGGACGGCAGGTTCGGGGCGAAGCCGCCCTCGTCGCCGAGGCCCGTGGCGAGGCCCTTCTCCTTGAGCACCGACTTCAGCTCGTGGTACACCTCGACGCCCCAGCGGAGCCCCTCGGAGTAGGTCTGCGCGCCGAGCGGCACGATCATGAACTCCTGGATGTCGACGTCGGAGTCCGCGTGGGATCCACCGTTGAGGATGTTCATGAGGGGAACGGGCAGCACGTGCGCGTTCGGGCCACCGAGGTAGCGGTACAGCGGGAGCGTCGAGGACTCGGCGGCGGCGCGGGCGATGGCGAGGGACACACCGAGCATCGCGTTGGCGCCCAGGTTGGACTTGTTCTCGCTGCCGTCCAGGTCGATCATCGCCTGGTCGATCGCCCGCTGGTCGGCGGCGTCGAACCCGAGGAGGGCAGGCTGGATCTGCTCGATCACGGCTTCGACGGCCTGCAGGACGCCCTTCCCGAGGTAGCGGTCCTTCTCGCCGTCGCGGCGCTCGTTGGCTTCGAATGCACCGGTGGACGCGCCGGAGGGGACGGCCGCGCGGCCGAAGGTGTCGTCGTCGAGCAGTACCTCGACCTCGACCGTGGGATTTCCGCGGGAGTCGAGGATCTCCCTCGCGTGGATGGCATCGATGATGGCCATGGAATAGCTCCTCTTCGTTGGAGTGTAGGGGTCACATCTTGTTGGGACGTCTTTGTCGTAAGCAACGGAGGTGTTGCTCCCAGCCTAGTTCACATGCGTCCCGCCCATGCCGCGCCCCCCGCCATTTGTGACGGTGGCTGTCCGGGCTCACGCCCCGTCGAGGGCGTTCCGCTGGTAGTCCAGCACCGCCCGGCGCAGGGCGCGTTCCGGGTCCAGGCCCGCACCGGCCGCCCGGCGGACGAGGGCGAGCAGTTCCCGGCCGAGCTCGGCCTCACTGCAGGCTCCACTCCCTGCTACCTGCCGGCCCTCCCCCGCGCGCCCGAGGGTCTTCGCCGCGAAGGCCAGCGCCGGGAGGTGGTGGGGGATGCCGTCGAACGGCGACGTGCGGGCGGGCCGCTCCTGCGCCTTCACGGCCTGCCATGCCGCGACGATCCCGTCGACCGACGGCGGCGCAGGGTCGTTCCCGTCCGCGGGCGTCGCCGTCCGGAGACTGCCGTCCGCCGTGAACACGTGCGGGTTCCGGCGTACCAGCTTGTCGGTGAGTCCTGCTGCGACCTCCGCGAAGCCGAAGGATCCTGCTTCGGCCTGGAGCTGTGCGTGCAGCACCACCTGGAACAGGACGTCGCCGAGCTCGCCGCGGAGTTCGTCGAGGAGTTCGCGGTCCGGCGCCCCGGCACGGACGACGTCGTCGACCGCCTCGTAGAGCTCGTACGTCTCCTCCACGAGGTACTCGAGCAGCGCGGCATGGTCCAGGGCCGCCGTCCACGGGCACCGGCGGCGCAGCTGGGCGACCACCTCCACGAGGCGCTCCACCGCCGCGCCCGGCGGACTCCCGGGCGCGACACCCGATGCTGCCGTGTCCGTCACGGGGAGGCTCAGGCGGAGGCCAGCCCGGCTGCGTGGTCGAACCGTTGCGCCACGTACTCGGCGAGGGCTTCACGGTCCTCGAGCGGCAGGAACGCGGCGTCGACGGCGTTCAGGGTCAGCGCGAGGAGGTCCCCGAGGTCGTAACCGAAGGTGTCGACGAGCAACTCGAACTCACCGGTCAGGGTGACCCCGCTCATGAGGCGGTTGTCGGTGTTCACGGTGACCTTGAAACCCAGCTGGTACAGCAGGTCGAAGGGGTGCGCGTCGATGGTGGTGCCGAAGGCCTCGATGGCCCCGGTCTGCAGGTTGGAGGACGGGCACAGTTCGAGCGCGATCCCCCGGTCCCGCACCCACGAGGCGACCAGGCCGAGGTTCGCGATCCCCACCTCCTCGCCGTCCGCGGCCTGCTCGTCCTCCGACTCCTCGATCTCGATGTCCTCCGCGATGCGGACGCCGTGCCCGAGGCGCAGGGCGCGGCCGGCGACGAGCGCATCCCGGATGCTGTCCAGGCCTGCCGCCTCGCCGGCGTGGACGGTCACGGGGAACTGCTCGGAGGCGAGGAAGGTGAAGGCGTCGGTGAAGCGGGAGGCCGGGAAGCCGGCCTCCGCTCCGGCGATGTCGAAGCCGACGGCGCCGCGGTCGCGGTGGCGGAGGGCGAGCTCGGCGATCTCCTGGCCGCGGTCGGCGTGCCGCATCGCGGTGATGAGCTGGCCCACCTGGATGACGCGGCCGGCGGCGATGGCCGCAGCGGCTCCCGCCTCGAGCCCCTCCTGCACGGCCTCGACGGCCTCGTCGAGGCTCAGGCCCTGCTGCGTGTGCTGCTCGGGGGCCCAGCGGACCTCACCGTAGACGACGCCGTCGAGCGCGAGGTCCTCGACGAACTCCCGTGCCACCCGGATGAGCCCGTCACGGGTCTGCATGACGGCGATCGTGTGGTCGAACGTCTCGAGGTACCGCTCGAGGGACCCCGAGTCCGCGGATTCGCGGAACCAGGTGCCGAGCGACTCGGCGTCGGAGGCCGGCAGCTCGTGGCCGATTGCCGCGGCGAGCTCGAGGATGGTGGCCGGCCGCAACCCGCCGTCGAGATGGTCGTGAAGGGACACCTTGGGGAGGGTCCGGATGTCGATGGCGGCGTCGGGGAGGGCGTCGTTCTGGGTCTGGGTCACGCTGCCAAGCCTACGCGATGCGCATCAGCGCGGGCTCGTCCCGTGCACCGGTCGGGGCCGGTCCCCGGGGACACCGGCGGACGCCCCGCCCGGCTCCCCGGACGCGGGCTGCAGCGGGGTCGAGCCACGGAGGAGCGTGATCAGACGGTCCATGCCGACGCCGATCACGACGGCGATCCCGATGGCCACGGCGACCCCGAGCAGGTGGTTGTGCTGGAACCACGTACCGGCCACCGCCCCGATCCCGACGGAGTACCCTGCCCACACCACCCCGGACAGCGCCGTCAGGGCGACGAAGCGGCGCCGCGGGTAGCCGGTCGCGCCGGCGGTGAGATTCACCGCGACCCGCCCGATCGGGATGAAGCGCGCTACCAGGATGAGCGACGCCGCGCGCCGGGCGAGCTCCCTGCCCGCCCAGGCGAAGGAGTGTCGCATCCGTGGCCCACGCATCCACCGGAACCGTGTGGTGCCGATCCATCGGCCGAGGAGGAAGGCGAGATTGTCGCCGAGGAATGCACCGAGCGCCGCCACCAGGATCAGGAGCCAGGGATCGGGCACCCCCTGCGTGATGACGAGGGACGCCAGGCCGACGACGACGGACTCGCTGGGGACGGGCGGGAAGAAACCGTCGACGAGGCAGCAGGCGAGGACGAGGAGATACACCCAGGGCTGTCCTGCGGCTGCGAGGACGGCGTCGCCGATGCCGTCGACCGCGGTGATGATCACGTCCATCGTCCGCTCCTGCCGTCGTCGCCCGAGCGAGCGGCCGGCCGCCGCTGCGAGCATCGCCGCGACCGCGCTTCCCGGGCCCGCGTGTGGTTCCGACGCTACCGGCGGGCCGGTGGCCGGGTCGTCGGCCTTCCGGGCGAGATGCGCAACGGCCGGCCTCACCCCGAGGGATGAGACCGGCCGCGCCTACCCCTAGGGGATCCTGCGGGACCCGCCTCAGGCGATACGGTCGATGATGAGCCGCTGCGCCGGTCGGGAACCCTCGGGCGCGATCACGACGGCGTCCGCCAGCGCCTCGCGGGCGCGCTCGAACCTGTCCGGGGTGTCGGTGAGCAGCGTCATCAGGGGCTCCCCCGCCCGCACCGTGGCCCCGGGCTTCGCGTGCATCCGCACCCCGGCCCCCGCCTGCACCTGGTCCTCCTTGCGGGCACGACCGGCTCCGAGGCGCCACGCGGCGACACCGACGGACAGCGCGTCCAGGCCCACGAGCACGCCGTCGGCCGGGGCGAGGATGACCTCGGACTCCCTCGCGACCGGCAGGGCCGCGCGCGGGTCGCCGCCCTGCGCCTCGATCATCCGGTTCCACACGTCCATGGCGCGGCCGTCCTTCAGGGCAGCGGCGGGATCGGCGTCGTGCACGCCGGCGCAGGCGAGCATCTCCTCGGCGAGGCGCACGGTGAGCTCGACGACGTCGGACGGCCCGCCGCCGGCGAGGACCTCGATGGACTCCTCGACCTCGATCGCGTTACCGGCGGTGAGCCCGAGCGGGGTGCTCATGTCGGTCAGGAGCGCCACGGTGTTCACGCCGGCGTCCTTGCCGAGCGCCACCATGGTCTCGGCGAGCTCGCGGGCGCGGGTCTCGTCCTTCATGAACGCGCCGCTGCCCACCTTGACGTCGAGGACCAGCGAGCCGGTGCCCTCGGCGATCTTCTTGCTCATGATCGAGGACGCGATGAGGGGGATGGCCTCGACGGTGCCGGTGACGTCGCGCAGGGCGTAGAGCTTCTTGTCGGCCGGCGCGAGGCCCGTGCCGGCCGCGCAGATGACCGCGCCCACCTCGGCGAGCTGGCGCAGCATGTCCTCGTTGCTGAGGTGCGCCTGCCAGCCGGGGATGGACTCCAGCTTGTCGAGGGTCCCGCCGGTGTGGCCGAGGCCCCGGCCGGACAGCTGCGGCACGGCGACGCCGAACACGGCGACCAGGGGCGCGAGCGGCAGGGTGATCTTGTCGCCCACCCCGCCCGTGGAGTGCTTGTCGCTCGTCGGGCGGCCGAGCGAGGAGAAATCCATCCGCTCCCCCGAGGCGATCATGGCGGCCGTCCAGCGGGAGATCTCGGCGCGGTCCATGCCGTTGAGGAGGATCGCCATGTTGAGGGCGGCCATCTGCTCGTCGGCGATGGTCCCGCGCGTGTAGGCGTCGATGGTCCAGTCGATCTGCTCGGGTGAGAGCGTGCCGCGGTCGCGCTTGATGCGGATGATGTCGACGGCGTCGAAGGCTTCGGTCATGGAGGATCCTCGGATCTGTTCGGCGGGGCGGGATGGCTGTCGGGGAGGGGGCGGGTGTTCAGGCGAGGTGCTGGGGGCCGAAGGCGTCCGGCAGGACCTCGTCCATGGTGCGGATGCCGCTGACGGTCAGGAGCACCATGTCGGGTGCCCGGAACTCGTACAGCAGCTGGCGGCAGCGCCCGCACGGCATGAGGGTGTTGCCCTCGCCGTCCACGCAGCTGAAGGCGCGGATGCGCCCTCCGCCGCTCATGGCGAGCGCGCTGACGAGCGCGCACTCGGCGCACAGCGTCAGCCCGTAGGACGCGTTCTCCACGTTGCAGCCGGAGACGATCCGGCCGTCGTCGAGGAGCGCAGCCGCACCGACGGGGAACTTCGAGTAGGGCACGTAGGCGTGCCTCATCGCCTCCGTGGCGGCGGCGGTGAGCGTCTCCCAGGGGATTCCGTCCGCGGTGGTGGTGTCGGTCATGGCGGGTTCCTCCTAGCCCTTGATGTACGGGATGCCGCTGGCTCCCCGCGCCCT
Organism: Arthrobacter sp. TMS2-4; assembly: GCF_054511075.1. Lineage (NCBI taxonomy): Bacteria > Bacillati > Actinomycetota > Actinomycetes > Micrococcales > Micrococcaceae > Arthrobacter > Arthrobacter sp. TMS2-4. The sequence goes on along the minus strand of NZ_JBTNDI010000002.1, from coordinate 173,299 downwards.
CGAGCGGCCCACGAGGCCGGCGACGGCGAAGACCGTCACCACATAGGGCAGCATGCGCAGGAACTGGTCGGGCACCGGGGTGCCGAGCAGGCTGAGCACGTTGGACAGGTTCGTCGCGAACCCGAACAGCAGCGCCGCGAAGAACGCTCCGATCGGATTCCAGCGGCCGAAGATCATGGCCGCCAGGGCGATGTAGCCCGCGCCCGCCGTCATGTCGCGCCCGAAGCCCGAGACGGCGACGAGCGTGAAGAACGACCCGCCGATCCCCGCGACGACGCCAGCCAGCAGCACGTTCCTGAACCGCATCCGGTTCACGTTGACGCCCAGGGTGTCGGCGGCCTTCGGGTGTTCCCCGACGGCCCGGGTCCGCAGGCCCCACCGGGTGCGGAAGAGCGCCACGTAGATGACGGCGACGGCCACGTACATCAGGTAGCCGACGATGGTCTGCTCGAAGAGGATCGGCCCGATCACCGGGATGTCCGAGAGCAGGGGGATCTGGATGATGGGCAGGCGCGGTGGGGAGTTCCACCGCTGCGGGTCCTCGGTCAGCACGGCGGAGAACAGGAAGCCGGTGAGCCCGGAGACCAGCACGTTCAGCACGACGCCGACGATCACCTGGTTGACGACGTACCGGATGCTGAAGACGGCGAGGACGAGCGACACGAGGACGCCGGCGACGGCCGCGGCGACGAGGCCGACGAACGCGTTGCCGGACAGCGACGCCGCGACCGCTGCCGCGAAGGCGCCGAACAGCAGCTGCCCCTCGATCGCGATGTTGACGACGCCGGAACGCTCGCACAGGATGCCCGAGAGCGAACCGAAGATCAGCGGGACCGCGAGGGTCACGGACCCGGCGAGGAGGCCGTAGAGGGCCACGTTCGGTGTGCGGGCGCTGCCCACCACCCAGGTCAGGAAGGCGATGAGGAACAGGAGGGCGAACATGGCCGGCACCCAGGTGGGGATCCTCCGACCGGAGCGCGTCCGCAGGAACGCGACGACGGCCAGGGCGACCATCCCGAGGGCGGCGATCCAGCCGATGACGGGCGCCGACACCACGATCGGGGGCAGGACGATCGCGTCGCCGTCCTGCGAGAGACGGAACGTGACGTCGTTGCCCGGGGCGCCGACGGCGAAGACCAGGAGGGAGAAGAGCGCGACGACGCCGAGGATGATCGGGGTCTTCCAGCTCCGCACTCCGGTGTCACCGGTGCCGCTGGCGCCGCGGGCGGGCGCTTCGGTGGTTGCTGTGCTCATGCTGCTGCTCCGGTCGAGGCTGGCGTGGGGGTCGTGGAGCCGCCCTTGCCGGCGCGGGGCGCGCCGGGTGCGGGGAGGCGGAACAGCGCGCGGACGAGCGGAGGCGCTGCGATGAAGAGGACGATGAGCGACTGCACCACGAGGACGATGTCGATGCTGGTCCCGGTCGACGCCTGCATGGTCACGCCTCCGGCACGGAACGCACCGAACAGGATGCCCGCCGCGAAGGTGCCCCACGGCGTGGAACGCCCGAGCAGGGCGACGGTGATCGCGTCGAAGCCGAAGCTCGCCGCGACGCCCGAGGTCAGCACCTTCTCGGTGCCGGACACCTGCGCCACGCCTGCAAGTCCCGCGAGGGCGCCGGCGATGGCCATCGCCAGGATGTAGCCCTTGCTCACGTTGATGCCCGCGGTTCGGGCGGCGCTCGCGTTGGCACCGATGGCGCGCAGCTCGAAGCCGACCGTCGAGCGGTTGAGCAGCCAGGCCACGAACACGGTCGCCAGCACGGCGACGACGAAGCCCCAGTGCAGACGGAACCCGGAGCCGAGCAGCGGCGGGTAGAGCGCCGTCGTGTCGAGCTGGGGGCTGATCGGGTTCGTGGATCCCGGCCGCTGGAACGCCGGGGTGCTCAGCAGGTAGAGGACCAGGTTCACGGCGATGTAGTTGAACATGATGGTCAGGATGACCTCGTGGGCGCCGGTGCGCGCTTTGAGGACGCCGACGATCCCCGCCCAGATCGCGCCGCCGATCATGCCGGCGAGGACCACCAGGAGGAGGTGGATGCCGACCGGGAGGTCGAGGGTGAAGCCGACCCAGCCTGCGAACGTGGCACCGATGAGGATCTGGCCCTGGGCGCCGATGTTGAACAGGCCGGCGCGGAACGCGAGCGCCACGCCGAGGCCCGCGCAGATGAGCGGCGTGGCCACCGTCAGCGTCTGCGTCAGGGGGTAGATCATCCGGGCGAAGGTCTCACCCTGGAAGTTGAAGACCGAGCCCTGGAAGAGCGCGATGTACGCGCTCGACGCCGCCGTCCAGGCCGCCGCCAGAGTGTCCTGGGGCCGGCTGAAGAAGTACGACGACGCCCGGGCCACGTTCTCGTCGGTGACGGCGATGAGCAGGCCGCCGAGGATCAGGGAGAGGATCACGGACAGGAAGGCGACGAGCGCGTTCCCGGTCATCACGCGCTGCAGGAGCGTCGACTCCGGCGCGGGTCCGCCGCCGAGACCGGCCGCGGTCGGGGGCACGGCGGGAGGGGGCACTTCCCCTCCGGCCGTCTCGACCTCGCTCTCGTGGCGCGCCTCGTCCTGGCGCGCGGCCTTCTTCGCTTCCCGGCGGCTGCGCGGAGCGCCGCCACCGGTTGCCGGGGTGCCCGGCCTGTCGTCCTGCGGGCTCACAGGTCTCCTCCTCGAACGTCGTGTACCTGGGCCAGTGCTTCGTCGCCGGGCATGCCGGCCATCATCAGGCCGAGGACATCGCGTGACGCCGTTCCGGGCACGATGCCCATGAGGCGTCCGCGATACAGCACGGCGATGCGGTCGGCGAGTTCCAGGACCTCGTCGAGCTCGGTCGAGACGATGATGACGGGGGTGCCGCCGTCGCGCTCCGCGAGGATGCGCCGGTGCAGGAACTCGATGGATCCCACGTCGACCCCCCGGGTGGGCTGCGAGGCGATGAACAGTTCGAGCGGCCGTGAGAACTCGCGGGCCATGACGACCTTCTGCTGGTTCCCGCCGGACAGCGTTCCGGCTGCGGCGGTCGCGGACTGCGTGCGGATGTCGTACTCCGCGATCTTCTCCTCGGCGTTCTTCTCGATGAGGGCGGGTGACATGGACAGACCCCGGGCGAAGGGGGCGCCGTCGTACCGGTTGAGGACGAGGTTCTCGGCGACCGAGAACGAGCCGACGAGGCCGTCCACGCTGCGGTCCTCGGGGACGAATCCCACGCCGGCGCGGATGACGTCCTTGACGCTGCGCCCCAGGAGCTCCTCGCCGCCGAGCGTGATCGAGCCCGTGACGTGGTCCTGGAGGCCCATGATGGCCTCGGTGAGTTCGGTCTGCCCGTTGCCCTGGACACCGGCGATGGCGAGGATCTCGCCCTGCGCCACCTCGAAGCTGAGCCCGTCGACGACGCGCTGCCCGTTGGCGGCCTTGACCGTGAGGTCGCGGACCCGGAAGGTCACGTCGCCGGGGGTCGCGGGCTGCTTGTCGAGCGTGAGGCTCACGGATCGCCCCACCATGAGGGACGCCAGCTCGGTGGTCGACGCCCCGGGGTCGGCGGTGCCGACGACCTTGCCCCGGCGGATGACGGTGATGACGTCGGAGACGGCCTTGACCTCGCGGAGCTTGTGCGAGATGAAGACGATGGACTTCCCGTCGGCCTTGAGCTGCCCCATGATGCCGAGCAGTTCGTCGGTCTCCTTGGGCGTCAGCACCGCGGTGGGCTCGTCCAGGATCAGCACCTCGGCGTCGCGCACGAGGGCCTTGATGATCTCGACGCGCTGCTGCACGCCGACCGGCAGGTCCTCGACCACGGCATCGGGATCGACGTCGAACCCGTACTGGTCGGAGATCTGCCGGATGCGCGTGCGCGTCTTCTGCAGGTCGAGCACGCCTGCAGCCTTCGTGGCCTCGTTGCCGAGGGCCACGTTCTCCGCCACGGTGAAGACGGGGACGAGCATGAAGTGCTGGTGCACCATGCCGATCCCGGCGGCCATGGCGTCCCCGGGACCATGGAAGGTCACGGGCCTGTCATCGACGAGGATCTGGCCCTCGGTGGGGTCGTACAGTCCGTACAGCACGTTCATGAGCGTCGACTTGCCGGCCCCGTTCTCACCGAGCAGGCTGTGCACCTGTCCGGGTTCGACGACGAGATCGATGGAGTCGTTGGCGACGAGCGATCCGAATCGCTTCGTGATGCCGATCAGTTCGAGTTTCACAACTCATCCAACCTGTTCTGTTCTTCGGGTCGTGTCCTGACTCGTCGCTGGACGAGCGGAAGCCACGGAAAGGATACCGGGCGGGGCATCGGCGCACCGACCTGGCCTCGAACGCAAACCGCCTTCCTCCCGGAGTGACCCCGCGGGAGGAAGGCGGTCATGGTGCGCTGCCGTGCTACTTCGGGCTGGCGGCCGACTCGACCGTGATGTCGCCCGCGATGATCTGTTCCTTCAGCTCGTCGAGCGTCGCCTGCAGATCCTCGGGGACGTTGGCCTCCTGGTCGTGGAACGGCGCCAGTGCGACGCCGCCGTTCTCCAGGGTGCCCACGTACGGGGCGTTGTCGAACTCGCCCTCGACGTCGGTGCTGATGACGTCCTCGACGGCGTCGCCCATGAGCTTCATGACCGAGGTGAGGATGAACTCCTCGCCCTTGCCCGCGGTCTCATAGCCGTCGGAGTCGACCCAGATGGCCTTGACGTCCTGGCCGCCCGCGTTGGCCTCGATGACGGCGTCGAGCGTACCGGAGCCCACCGGGCCGGCGACGGGCATGATGATGTCCGCCCCCTCGTTGATGAAGTTCTGGGTGTTGGTCTTGCCGGCCGCCTGGTCCGAGAAGTTGCCGATGAACGTGCCGTTCTGGCTCTCCTTGTCCCAGCCGAGGAGCTGGACGTCGCCGCCGGTCTCCTCGTTGAAGTACGCCACGCCGTCGGCGAAGCCGTCCATGAAGATGGTCACGGTCGGGATGTTGATGCCGCCGAACGTGGCCACCTTGCCGGTCTCGCTCGTCGCGGCCGCCGCATACCCAGCCAGGAACGCCGCCTGCGCCGTGTCGTAGATGATCGGCTTGACGTTCGGCAGGTCGATCGAGTTGTCGTCGACGATCGCGAAGTTCGCCTCGGTGTTCGCCTCGGCGGCGGCCTTCGTGGTGTCGGCGAGCAGGAAGCCCACGGTCACGGTGAGGTCGCAGCCGGCCTGGACCATCTGGTCGACGTTGGGGCCGAAGTCGGTCGGCGCCTGCGACTCGGCCTGGTTGATGCTGATGCCGAGGTCCGCCTCGGCCTTCTTCAGGCCCTCGTAGCTGGACTGGTTGAACGAGCGGTCGTCGAACCCGCCTTCGTCGGAGACGATGCAGCCGAGGTAGTCGGAATTCGCCTCGGCGCTCGAACCGCCGCCCGACGATTCCTCGGCGGGGGGCGCTCCGCAACCGGAGAGGACGAGGGCGGATACGCCGAGAACGGCCGCGGACAGGCCGGTGCCGCGCGTGATTTTGCGCAGTGAGTTCTTCAAAATGCCTCCAGGAGAGAAATGCGCCACGGGAAGGAATACCAGCGAGTGTCCATCCCGGTCACGATTGATCCGAGGCTCTGTTGTCACTGGAAGACCGTGGCGCCGCGACACCGTCGGTGCAGCACGTATGCGCCCATCCTAAGGGCCAAGTGACGGGGAACACGACACAGGCCCACCGCAGGTCCCGATCGTTCGGATTTCGTTATGCACAGGGACCTGCGCACCTGCGAATGTCATGCCTGCCCTGTTTCCTGCGCGTCGGCGTCTACGCTTCGGCGTCGAACACGGTCCGCAGGGCCGCCGCGGTCATGACGCGGATCCCGTAGCCGATGGCCCGCTCGTCCGGCCGGTAGTCGCCCCGATGCAGGTCGTAGATCTCCCCGCCGGGGGTGCGTGTGCCCAGCCGCATCATGGCGCCGGGCACCTCCTGGGTCATCCAGGCGAAGTCCTCGCCCCCCATGGACTGCGGCGTCAGCACGACGGCGCTCGGGCCGAGCTCGGCGCGGGCCGCGGCCTCGAGCAGGCCGGTCTCCGCCTCCTGGTTGACCACGGGAGGCACGCCGCGGGTGTGCTCGAGCTTCACGGTCACACCGAACGGAGCCGCCACCTCGCGGACGGCACTGTCGAGCAGCTCGCCCGCGGACTTCCAGGCGTCGGCGTCGAGGCAGCGCAGCGTGCCCGACATGTAGCCGTGCGCCGGGATCGCGTTGGGGGCGGACCCGGCGTGGATCTGTCCCCACACCAGGGAGACGGCGCTGCGCACGTCGATGCGCCGGGAGAGCACGGCCGGCACGTTGACGGCGATGGACGCCAGCGCGAACACGAGGTCCTCGGTGAGGTGGGGGCGCGAGGTGTGGCCGCCCCGCCCGCTGAGCTCCACGCGGATGGTGTCCGACGCCGACGTGATGGCGCCGATGCGCGTCCCCACCAGGCCGACGTCGATCCGTGGATCGCAGTGCAGCGCGAGGATCCGGGGCAGGCCGGTGAGGACCCCCTGGGCGATCACGTCGAGCGCACCGCCCGGCATCATCTCCTCGGCGGGCTGGAAGATGATCCGCACCGTGCCGGGCAGGGGCTGATCGCGGTCGAGGTCGGCGAGGACGAGGGCGACGCCGAGCATCACCGTCGTGTGGATGTCGTGGCCGCAGGCATGCGTGACGCCCCTGGACGCCGACGCGTACGGCAGGCCCGTCTCCTCGATGATCGGCAGGGCGTCGATGTCCGCCCGGAGTCCGAGGCGGAGCGGCCCGCGACCGATGTCGACGACGACGCCGGTACCCGTCAGCCGTTGCGGAACGAGGCCCGCCTGCCGGAGCCGCGCGACGAGCAGGTCCGTGGTGCGGTGTTCCTTGAAGGAGAGCTCGGGGTGGCGGTGGATGTCACGCCGGATGCCGGTCAGCTCGTCGAGCAGGACATCGAGGGATGCGCCTGCCCGTGAGGCAGGAGTGCTCTGGGTGCTGAACGTTTCCACCTCCTCAGCCTACCCACCGGTGCGGGGCGAGCGGCATCCGATTGCCGGAGCGCCGTTACCGGCCGGTCGCTTGCACTCTCAGAGCACGTCCGTGTCACCGCTGGCGCGCAGTCTCTCGACCGCGGTCTTGACCTCCTGGGCGTGTTCCTTGGTGGTGACGAGCAGCGCGTCGGGGGTGTCCACGATGACAACGTCGTCGATCCCGATGAGCGCGATCACCCGCTTGGTGTCCGAGACGACGATGCCCGAGGCGTTCTCGGAGAAGACGCGCGCGCCCTCCCCCATCACCGTGAGCTCACTGTTCTCCTCGGCCGGGTTCAGCCGGCCGATGGCCGCGAAGTCGCCGACGTCGTCCCAGCTGAACTCGCCGGGGATCATGGCGACGTCACCCGCGGCGGCGGCGGGCTCCGCGACGGCGTAGTCGATGGCGATCTTGGGCAGCGTCGGCCAGACGCGGCGCGCCACCTCGACGCGCCGGGGGGTGTCCCAGGCCTCGGCGATCTCGGTCAGGCCGGCATAGAGCTCCGGCTCGTTGGCCGAGAGGTGCTTGAGCATGAGGTCGACCGGCGCGACGAACATGCCGGCGTTCCAGGAGTAGTTGCCGCTCTCGATGTAGCCGTGGGCAACGTCCTGCGAGGGCTTCTCCACGAATTCGATGACGGCGTGCGCGCTCGGCGCCCCGTCCACGGCCAGGGACTCGCCGGCGCGGATGTACCCGAAGCCGGTCGAGGCATGGGTCGGCTTGATGCCGATGGTGACGATGTAGCCGCGGGCCGCCGTGTGGATGGCCTCCCGGACGGCGGCCTGGAAGATGTCAGCGGGCGCGATCACCTGGTCGGCCGCGAACGACCCCATGATGATCCGCGGGTCCCGCCGGTGCAGGATCGCGGCGGCCAGCCCGATCGCGGCCCCGGAATCCTTGGGCTCCGACTCGAGGACGAGGTTCAGGTCCTCGATCTCGGGCAGCTGCGCGAGCACCGCGCGCCGATGGACGACACCGGTGACGACCATGATCCGCCCGTCGCAGAGCGGACGGAGGCGGTCGTACGTGGCACGGATCAGGGTACTGCCGGAACCGGTGAGGTCGTGCAGGAACTTGGGAGCGGCCGCGCGCGAGAGCGGCCACAGGCGCGTGCCGGTGCCTCCCGCGGGGATCACGCCGTGGAAGCGCGCGAGCGGATCGTCCGCGGGCTCGGTGTCAGGGATGTGGGCAGCCGCCCTCTCGGTACTCATCCATTCCACGGTAGCCGACGCCTGCAGGACCGGGCTTCCACCCGTCGGGGCGGGGTCGGCGCCCGCGTCGGCGCCGGGGGCAGTGGCGGTGGCAGTGGCGGTGTTAACAACGTCACAGGTGAGGGAGCCCTACATTGAACCGGAAATGTCACCGGCCTAGATTATTCCTATCTGAAGAGTGCTGTCGCACCGGCGTAATCCCTGCGTATATCGCGCTAACGCCCTCGCGATGCAGGGAGGTCAATTCAATGCCGAAGACACTGTCACCAACGGGCACCCTCTACCGTGGCCGGGAAGGCCAATGGTCCTGGGTGGCCCACCGCATCACCGGGGTCGTGATTTTCTTCTTCCTCCTCGTCCACGTCCTGGACACCTCGCTCGTGCGGGTCTCCCCCGAGGCGTACGACGCCGTCATCGCCTCCTACAAGAACCCGATCATGGGTCTGGGAGAGCTCGGCCTCGTCGCCGCGATCGTCTTCCACGCCTTCAACGGCATCCGCGTGATCCTCGTGGACTTCTGGAAGAAGGGCCCCAAGTACCACCGCCAGATGCTCTGGAGCGTCGTCGGCCTCTGGGCGGTCGTCATGATCGCGTTCTCGATCCGCCATCTCTCGCACGTCTTCGGAGGTTAGTACCCCATGGCTACGCCAACCATTGAAAGCCCCCGCTCCGGCCGGGTGTCCCCGGGCTACTCCCGCACCCCCGGCTCGCGCGGCAACTTCGAGATGATCGCCTGGCTCTTCATGCGCATCTCGGGGGCCATCCTGGTGGTCCTGATCTTCGTGCACCTCTACGTGAACCTCGTCGCGGGTGACGGCATCAGCGGCATCGACTTCGGCTTCGTCGCCGGCAAGTGGGCGAGTCCCATCTGGCAGATCTGGGATTTGACGATGCTGTGGCTGGCCATGCTCCACGGCACCAACGGCATCCGGGTGATCATCAACGACTACGCGGAGAAGAACAGCACGCGCATGTGGCTGAAGGGTGTCCTGTACACGTCCACCGTGGTCATCGTGGTCCTCGGCACGCTCGTGATCTTCACCTTCGATCCCTGCCCCGTGATCAACGGCGTACCCCACGTCGCGGACTACTGCCCCGCCCCGTAACACCAGCCGCAGGCCGGCACGTCCCGCATGACGGGCCCCCGGGCGCACTCATGCACCACAACGGTTTCAACAGAAAGAGCGACCAGCATGCAGGTCCACAAGTACGACGTCGTCATCGTCGGTGCGGGCGGCGCAGGAATGCGCGCGGCCATCGAATCCGGCCAGCGTGTCCGCACCGCCGTCCTGACCAAGCTGTACCCCACCCGCTCGCACACCGGGGCCGCGCAGGGCGGCATGTGCGCCGCACTCGCCAATGTCGAGGAGGACAACTGGGAGTGGCACACGTTCGACACCGTCAAGGGCGGCGACTACCTCGTCGACCAGGACGCCGCCGAGGTCATGGCGAAGGAAGCCATCGAGGCGGTCCTCGACCTCGAGAAGATGGGTCTGCCCTTCAACCGCACGCCCGAGGGCCGTATCGACCAGCGGCGCTTCGGCGGCCACACGCGTGACCATGGCAAGGCGCCGGTCCGACGGTCCTGCTACGCGGCGGACCGCACCGGACACATGATCCTCCAGACGCTCTACCAGAACTGCGTCAAGCACAACGTCGAGTTCTACAACGAGTACTACGTCCTGGACCTCCTCATGGTCGACCAGGAGGTCACGGAGGACGGCGTGACGCGCATCGAGAAGCGCGTCGCCGGCGTCGTCTCCTACGATCTCGCGTCGGGAGAGCTGCACATCTTCCAGGCGAAGTCGATCGTCTTCGCCTCCGGCGGTGTCGGCAAGGTCTACAAGACCACCTCGAACGCCCACACCCTGACCGGCGACGGCATGGGCATCGCGTTCCGCCGCGGCATCCCCCTCGAGGACATGGAGTTCTTCCAGTTCCACCCGACCGGCCTCGCAGGGCTGGGCATCCTCCTCTCGGAGGCCGCACGCGGCGAAGGCGCCATCCTCCGCAACTCGGAGGGCGAGCGCTTCATGGAACGCTATGCGCCGACCATCAAGGACCTCGCGCCTCGTGACATCGTGGCGCGGTCGATGGCGAACGAGGTCCGTGAGGGCCGCGGCGCCGGGCCGAACAAGGACTACGTCCTCCTCGACCTGACGCACCTGGAGCCCGCGCACATCGACGCGAAGCTGCCCGACATCACGGAGTTCGCGCGCACCTACCTCGGCGTGGAGCCCTACACGGAGCCGGTGCCCGTCTTCCCGACGGCCCACTACGCCATGGGCGGCATCCCGACCAACGTCAAGGCCGAGGTCCTCGCGGACAACGACACCGTGGTCCCCGGCCTGTACGCCGCGGGCGAGGTCGCCTGCGTCTCCGTCCACGGCTCGAACCGCCTCGGCACCAACTCGCTGCTGGACATCAACGTGTTCGGCAAGCGGGCCGGGCTCGCTGCCGCCGAGTACGCGCTGACCGCCGACTTCGTCGACATCCCGGAGAACCCCACGGTCGAGACCGAGGAGCTCCTGAACCGGGCGCGCAGCTCGGAGGGCGGGGAGCGCGTCGCGCTGATCCGCAAGGAACTGCAGGACATCATGGACGCCAATGTCCAGGTGTTCCGTACCGAGGAGACCCTCCTCGAGGCCCTCCGCGTGATCGATACGCTGGAGGAGCGCTACACGCGCATCACCGTTCAGGACAAGGGCAAGCGATTCAACCTGGACCTGCTGGAGGCCGTGGAGCTCGGCTTCCTCCTCGACATGGCAAAGGTCATGACCGCCGCGGCCCTGCACCGCAGGGAGTCCCGCGGGGGCCACTTCCGCGAAGACTTCCCCGAGCGGGACGACGAGAACTTCATGACCCATTCCATGGCCTACAAGGATCCCAGTGCCGTTCGGACCAGTGGGGTCCGCCTCGAGACCAAACCGGTGATCTTCACCCGATACCAGCCCATGGAGCGTAAGTACTGATGAGCACCGAAACGATGGAGAAGGAGCCGGCCTCCAAGGTCGAGCTCGCGCCCGGTGTCGGCGGCGGAGGAGAGATCCCCACGTTCGACGTCACCCTGAAGGTTCGCCGCTACAATCCCGAGGTGTCCGACGAGGCGCACTGGGACGAATGGCAGCTCACCATGTACGGCACCGACCGGGTGCTGGACGCCCTGCACAAGGTCAAGTGGGAGCACGACGGCTCCGTGTCCTTCCGCCGTTCCTGCGCCCATGGCGTGTGCGGCTCGGACGCCATGCGCATCAACGGCCGCAACCGGCTCGCCTGCAAGACGCTGCTGAAGGACCTGGACACGTCCAAGCCCATCCTCGTGGAGCCCATCAAGGGCCTCCCCGTGGAGAAGGACCTGATCGTGGACATGGAACCCTTCTTCCAGTCCTACCGGGAGATCATGCCGTTCCTGGTCAGCAAGGGCCACGAGCCGAGCAAGGAGCGACTGCAGTCCGCCGAGGAACGCGAGCGCTACGACGACACCACCAAGTGCATCCTGTGCGCCGCGTGCACGTCGTCGTGCCCCGTGTTCTGGACGGACGGCCAGTACTTCGGCCCGGCCGCGATCGTCAACGCGCACCGGTTCATCTTCGACTCGCGGGACGACGCCGGGGACATGCGCCTGGAGATCCTCAACGACAAGGAGGGAGTCTGGCGCTGCCGGACCACCTTCAACTGTTCCGAGGCATGCCCCCGCGGCATCCAGGTCACGAAAGCCATCTCCGAGGTCAAGCAGGCGATCCTGACCCGCAAGATCTGATCCCCGGCCGGAGATCCTCCGGCACAGCAGCATCCGGGAAGGGCGGTCCGTTGCCACGGACCGCCCTTCCGCACGTCCGGGCCGGCCCTGGCCCCCGGGAGCACGCCGTCGTCCCTACGCCTAGGTGCGGTGCCCGCGCCTGCTGCGCTGTCGTAGCGATCCGGCCTTGGCATGGTGCAGGCGTGCGGACTCGGCGGCCGCGTCCGCCGCCCCTACGGCGCACCAGGCCGTCGCGACCAGGTACACCTGGCTGAGCAGGTAGAACCAGACGAACAGGGCGACGACGACGGCGACCGACAGCAGCACGACACTGTTGCCGAAGAGCCCGACGATCTGCGTCGAGAAGAACCGGAGCACCGACGTGCCCATGCCTGCGATGAGCGCCCCCTGCAGGAGGATCCGCTTCGGCATCGTGATGGCCGAGGACGAGCGGAGCAGGATGACGACGACGAAGGTGTCCAGGAGGATCATGATCGCGAAGCCCCCGGCCTGGGTCAGCCCATGTGTCGCCTCGCCCAGCTCGAAGAAGGAGAGCAGCGCCCCGAGGGTGTTCGTGGCGATCACGCCGAGCGCGGTCGTCACGAGCATCACCACGCCGAGCACGGCGAGGGTCACGAGGTCCTTGGCCCGGAGCACGACCGGGTGCGTGAGGGCGGGGGGCAGGCCGAAGATGCCCCGCATGGCCTGGCGCATCCCCCCGATCCAGCCCAGCGCGGTCACCACCATCACACCCGCGGAGATGACGATGGTCCAGCCGAGACCACTCGTCGCCTCGAACAGGGCATCGGGCGTGACGAGGCCCGAGGACCCCTCCCCCTTGTCGATGAGGCCCGGCACAGCCCGGTCGAGCAGGTCCACGGCGGTGTCCTGCAGGGTCTCGTTCCCGGCGATGACGATACCCAGGGCGGCGAACGCGACCACCAGCAGCGCCGCGATCGCGAAGAAGAGGCGGTACGCGAGACCAGCGGCCATGAGCGGGCCGCGCCTGCGGAGATACAGCTGGAAGACCCGCACCACGCGGACCGTGTTCATGCGGGACAGGGCGAGATCCACCCGCGCGGCGAGGAGTTCCACGCCGCCGACGCCGGAGCGTGTCAGCCGGCCCAGGTGGATGGCCGCCTCGGCGACCCTGCGGTGCAGTCCCGGCAGATCGGCCGGGGACGGCAGCTCACCCTGATGCGGCCTGGGAGGTGTCAGCGCCTTGACCAAAGTGCAGCTCCTCCCTCAGCTTCCAGAGCCCCGATGGCACGTGCTCATACAGTCCCATGGATCGGACGTCGAACGAGGCCTCGAACGTCCCCAGCTCCTCGAGGGCGGCGTCCATGCCGGCGTCCGAGACGTCGTGCGCCACGGTGACGTGCGGATGGAAGGGGAAGTCGAGCTCGCGCTCGAGCGGCCCGACCTGCAGCCTCGCGTGGAGATCGACGCAGTGGTCGAAGCCCTCCACGAGGCTGAGGAACACCACCGGGGAGACCGGCCGGAAGGATCCCGTGCCGCGGAGCCGCACCGTGAACGGAGCCTGCTCGCGGGCCACTGCCCGCACGTGGTCGATGGTCCGGTCCCAGTCCGTGGCCGGCGTCGTCGTGATGAGGGTGATGTGCGGCGGAACGACCGCCGCCATCGGGTCACCGAAGGAGGCCCTCCACAGCTCGAGGGTGCCGGCGAGCGGCTCCGGGATCGGCAGGGTGACCCCCACGGAGCTACCGGTCAGGCAGGAGGCGGACGTGGCGTCCGCAGCTCCGCGGGGACGGATGGTCGAGGCGCACATCGGTCAGAGGGATCCCGCGGCGGGGAGGAACCCGACGCGCTCGTAGACCGCCGCGAGAGTCGGAGCGGCCAGGCGGCGCGCCTTCGCGGCGCCCTGGGCGAGGAACCGATCGAGTTCGGCGGGGTCGGCCAGGAGTTCTTCGGCCCGGTGGCGGACCGGGGTGAGTGCCTCCACCACCACCTCCGCGAGGTCCACCTTCAGATGGCCGTACATGCGCCCCTCGTACTCGGCTTCGAGCTGTGCGACGGTCCGCCCGGACAGCCCGGCGTAGATCGCAAGGAGGTTGGAGATTCCGGGCTTGTCGGTCGGGTCGAAGCGGATCTCCGTCCCGGCGTCGGTGACGGCGGACCGGATGCGCTTGGCGGTCACCTTCGGGTCGTCGAGGAGGTTGATCAGGCCGGCCGGGGACGAGGCGGATTTGGACATCTTCGCCGTCGGGTTCTGCAGGTCGTAGATCTTCGCCGACGCCTTCTGGATGAAGGGTTCGGGCACCACGAAGGTCTCGCCGAAACGGGTGTTGAACCGCTGCGCGAGGTCGCGGCTGAGCTCCACGTGCTGGCGCTGGTCCTCCCCCACCGGGACGCCGTCGGGCTGGTAGAGGAGGATGTCCGCGGCCTGGAGGATCGGGTAGGTGAACAGGCCCACGCTCGCGGTATCCGTCCCCTGCTTCGACGCCTTGTCCTTGAACTGGGTCATGCGCGAGGCCTCCCCGAACCCGGTGATGCAGTTGAGCACCCAGGCGAGCTGAGCGTGTTCCGGGACGTGCGACTGCACGAAGAGCGTGGCACGGTCCGGGTCCACGCCGCCGGCGATGTACTGCGCGGCCGTCACCCGGGTGCGGTGCGCCAGTTCCTGCGGGTCCTGCGGCACCGTGATGGCGTGCAGGTCGGGGATGAAGAAGACCGCGTCGAAGGTCTCCTGCAGGCGCACCCAGTGCACGAGGGCACCGAGGTAGTTGCCGAGGTGCAGCGACCCCGCCGAGGGCTGCATGCCCGAGAGGATGCGCTGCCGCCGTTCCGGGTGCGCAGCGGGCGTGGGGTGTGTCATGGAGGATGTCCTGGTTCTAGATCTGGTAGTCGACGACGAGCGGCGCGTGGTCGGAGAAACGCGTGTCCCAGCTCGGCGCCCGGTCGACGTCGGAGCTCACGGCGCTCCCGGCGAGGGCCGTCGTGGCCAGCTGGTAGTCGATCCGCCAGCCCGTGTCGTTGTCGAACGCCTTGCCGCGCCAGGACCACCACGTATAGGGGCCGTCGACCTCGCCTGCGAGGGCACGTGCCACGTCCACGAAGCCGCATTCGTCCGAGAAGAACCGGTCGAAGTACGCGCGCTCCTCGGGCAGGAAGCCCGCGTTCCTGACATTGCCCTTCCAGTTCCTGATGTCGAGCCGGGTATGGCCCACATTGAGGTCCCCCATAACAACGGCGTGCTCGGCGCCGTCGCGCAACCGGGGCAGTCGGGCGGTCATGGCGTCGAGGAAGCGGTACTTGTCATCCTGCTTCGGCGTGCCGACGTCGCCGGAGTGCACGTACGCGCTCACGACACTGAGGGTCCCGCCGTCCACGGCGAAATCGGCTTCCACCCAGCGGCCGGACGTGTCGAAGTAGGAGTCGCCGATCGTCGTGCGCGTCGCCGTCGGTGCCTGACGGGAAGCGATCGCCACCCCGGCGCGGCCCTTGGCCTCGGCCTCGGTGTGCACGATGTGCCAGTCCTCGCCCAGCAGGGTGTGGACGACGGCGTCGGGCGCACGGACCTCCTGCAGGCAGAGGATGCCGACGTCGCGTCCGTCGAGCCAGTCCTGCATCCCACGCTTGTACGCGGCACGGATCCCGTTGACGTTGACCGAGGCGATACGCAGGGGTTTCTGGAGGGGATTCGAAGCCGGACTCACTCGATCCACTGTACCCGGCGGGGTATCCGGATTCATGCTGCGGGCACCTCAGTCGACAATGGTGCCCTCGACGGGCCCTTCGGTCGACCCCTTCATCATGGACCGGGCGTTGTGCGAGGTGATCTCGATCGTCTCGAGGGCGCGTTCGACCATGCCCCCGTCGGTGCCGAGATACTCCCTGACCACGCCGACCTGCACCTGGACGATCTTGAAGCTGTGGTCGAGCTTGAGGTCGCGGGCCCTGTCCGCGGCGGGCTGGACCGTCCCCTGCCGCGACGCACCCTGGCCGCCGGGCCCGAAGACTCCCTGGGCCTCCAGCCGGGCCGTCGCCTTCCGCGCCGCTCCGCGGAGGCTGAAGACCACGTAGCTGAAGACGAGGAGCCATCCGAGGGAGACGATCACCACCAGCCAGCCCACGACGTCGTTCTGGTTGGCCGCGAAGACCACGGCGACGAGGAACACGACCAGCATGACGGCCATCCCGGCGGTTCCCATGCGCATGCTCGGACCCCGGCCCGCAGGTTTTCCATTGCTCCCTAGTGACTGCATCTGATCATTCTCCCGCATCGGCGACCGCACCCCCGGTGCTTCCACCGCGGGCGAACTGTCAGGAATCGATAAGTTTCCTTCCAGTTCTCCCATCCGTGACGGCAGTCACCCCGAAGTACACCCACGTGAGCCTCTCCGGCTCGCTTCACTCGTCTTATGGAGGAACACCCATGAACAAGAAGATGCGTCTCCTGGCAGTACCTGCCCTCGCACTCGGCACCGTCGCCATGGCAGGAGCCCCGGCCATGGCCGCCGATGCCAGCTACTCCTCGACCCTGGGCCAGCTCAACGGCACCACCGGTTCCGGCAGCATCACCGTCGATGTCACCGGCGACACCGCCATGGTCAACCTGCAGGTCTCGGGACTCGCCGAGACCTTCATGGACGGACCGTACCCGCACGTCCAGCACATCCACGGCGGCGCCCAGGGCACCTGCCCCACGACGGCCCAGGATGCCAACGGCGACGGGATCGTCAGCGTCACCGAGGGCGCAGGCCTCTACGGCGGCATCCTGACCACGCTCACCACCTCCGGCGCCACCACGCCCGCAGAGGGCCTGAACCTGGCGCTCGGCGGCCAGGGCGGCACCTACAACGTCCAGCGTGAGATCACCCTCGACGCCGACACCAAGGCCGCCCTCGAAGCCGGCACCGCCGTCGTCGTCGTGCACGGTCTCGATCCCGCGACCGCCGGTGTCTCCGAGGACGTCTTCGCTTCCCCGAGCGACCTCGACCCCGAGCTCCCCCTCGGCGCCACGTCGCCCGCCCTGTGCGGCACCCTGGTGAAGGGCCAGATGGGCGCCATGCCCAACGGTGGCGCTGACACCGGTGTCGCCCAGGAAACCGGCTCCAACGTCGGCGCCCTCGCCCTCGGTGGCGGCCTGGTCCTGGCAGCAGCAGCCGGCGGAACCTACATGGTGCGTCGCAACGCGGCCGACAACGCATAATCCCGATCATTCACTATGATCGATAGAGTGACCGGCCACCGCTGGGGCGTCACCGCCCCGGCGGTGGCCGCTCTTCTCCTCCTCACCGGGTGTGGACCCGCGGACACCTCCGCGGCCCCGCCGACGTCCGCCTCCCCGAGTACCTCGTCGGGCTCCGAGTCGGGCTCCGCGACACCGTCGACGACGCCCTCGCCCACATCCTCTGCACCCCCGCCCGCCCCGACGGCGACGCCTTCCCTCCCGGCGGTGCTCCCGGCGTCCGCGCCCGTCAGCCTGGAGATCGCGTCGGTCGGGGTCCGGACCGACCTGCTGCGGCTCGGCCTGCGCGAGAACCGGAGCCTCGAGGTCCCGCCCGACGGACCGGGAGCGCCAGCAAGCTGGTACGACGAGTCGCCCACGCCCGGCGACCGCGGCCCGGCCGTCCTGCTCGGCCACGTGAACGCCACCGACGGCGGCAAGGGCGTCTTCGCCGACCTGCGGTCCCTCGGCGCCGGCGACCGCATGAGCGTCACCCGGGAGGACGGCACGACGGCGGTCTTCGAGTTCCAGCGCGGCGAGGCCTACGAGAAGGACGAGTTCCCCACCCTCGAGGTGTACGGGAACACTCCCGGATCGGAGCTCCGCCTCATCACCTGCGACGGCTACAACGCGGAGACGGGCGAGTTCGACGACAACTACGTCGTCTACGCCACGCTCGTCCTCTAGCGCTGCCGCCCGGACGGCATCCCTAGCGCAGGAAGAGCTTCCGCAGGCGCAGGGTCGTCAGCAGCAGGCCCACCACGATCATGACGAGGAAATAGCTGAGGTGGAGGACCGTCGCCGGGGTGAAGGAGGCGACGCTGATCTGCCGCAGCAACTCCACCCCGTGCCACAGGGGCAACGCCTGGATGAACCACTGGATGCCCTGCGGGTAGACGCTGAGCGGGTAGAAGGTCGCCGAGAACAGGAACATCGGCAGCATCACGAAGTTGATCCACTCCATCTGCTGGAAGGTCTTCATGAAGCTCGTGATCCCCATCCCGAAGGACGCGAACCCGAACGCGATCACCACCGACGCCGGGATCATGAGCAGCGCCACCGGCGATGAGACGAGCCCCATGAGCGCCATCACGGCCGTGAAGCCGGTCGCGTACAGCGCCCCGCGCAGGAGGGCGAGGAAGATCTCGCCGATCGCGACGTCCAGCGGCCCGAGCGAGGTGTAGAGCATCCCCTGGTACAGCTTGGCGAAGTTCATCTTGAAGAAGACGTTCCACGTGCTGTCGTAGACGGCCCCGTTCATGGCCGAGACCGCCAGCAGGGCCGGCGCGATGTAGGCCGCGTAACTGATCGGTCGACCGTCGGGGCCTTCGACCGTCCCCACCAGGGCGCCGAGGCCCACCCCCATGGAGACCAGGTAGAGCACCGGCTCGAAGAAACCGGACACCATGATGAGCCAGTTGCTGCTGCGGGTCGCCAGCAGCCCGCGGGCGATGACGGCCTTCGCGTTCCGCGAGTACAACGCGGCCAGGGGTCGCGTCGAGCCCTTCAGCGCGTAGTCCTGCGCGGTGAGCTGGGCGCTCATCGGCCGAGCCTCCTCGCGTAGACGGCGCGCGCCAGGCGCAGGCCCACGACGGCGAGGACCACCAGGTACAGCACGTGGACCGCGGTGAGCCAGAGCGGGATCTCGTACCCGTAGGTGAGGCTCCGGCCCAGTTCGGTCCCGTGCCACAGCGGCGAGATCCACCCGATCCACTGCAGGAAGACCGGCAGGGTGTCGAGCGGGAAGAACGTTCCGGAGAAGAGGAACAGCGGGGTCACGAGAAAGCGCATGACGAGCGCGAACTGGCCCTTGTCCTCCTCGACGCTGGCCGAGTAGGCCATCAGGGGGAGGCCGAACGCCAGGCCGCTCAGGACGGCGACCGGTATGACGGCCGCTCCCGTGGCGGACGGCGACGCGCCGAAGGCGGCGACGATGAGGAAGTAGATGATGGTGGTCGCGGTCAGGCGGGCCGTGATCGCGAGGACGTGCCCGTGAACGATCTGATCGGTGCCGAGCGGCGAGGCGTGCGGGCCGTAGTACACCCGCCGCCACTTGAAGCCGTCCATGACGGGGTAGGTGAACTCCGTGGCGGCCGTCATGATGGTCGCGGACGCCAGCAGGGCCGGCGCGAGGAAGGCGAGGTAGCCGACGCCGCCGAAGGCGTCGGCGGAGTTCCGGTCCACGAGCGTGGCCAGGCCCACGCCCATCGCGAAGAGGTACATGACCGGGGTGCCGACGCTGGATGCGAGCAGCGTCCAGCGGTAGCCCTGCATGGAGCGCAGCACATGCTCGGCGTAGTACCAGGATCCGAACGACCGTGCGCGGCGCGCCGAGACTTCCGGCGCGTGGGCGTGGAGGCGGTACGGCGGGCCCGTGGGGGCGTCCCGGACGGCGGGCTCCCGCTCACTCAACGAGGCTCCTCCCGGTCAGGCGCAGGAACACGTCCTCGAGCGAGGAGCGCCGCACGAGGGACGTGATGGGCCTCAGCCCCCGGGAGCTGACCTCCTCCAGGGCGGCCTCGCCGTCCTGCGCATAGATGAGCACACGGTCCGGCAGCGGCTCGAGGCGTTCCCCGATGCCCTGCAGTTCGCTCGCCACCGTGGTGTTGCGCTCCGACCCGAAGCGCAGTTCGAGCACCTCGCGGGTGGAGTGTTCCCGGATGAGCTGCGCGGGCGAGCCCTCGGCCATGATCCGGCCCTTGTCCACGACCACGAGCCTGTCGCAGAGCTGCTCCGCCTCGTCCATGTAGTGCGTGGTGAGGATCAGGGTCACGCCGGATTCCTTGAGCCGGAACAGCCTGTCCCAGAGGATGTGCCGCGCCTGCGGGTCGAGGCCCGTGGTGGGTTCGTCCAGCAGGAGGATCTTCGGCTCGTTGATGAGCGAGCGCGCGATGGTCAGGCGCCGCTTCATGCCGCCCGACAGCGCATCGACCTTCGCCCCGGCCTTGTCGGTGAGCTGGGCGAACTCCAGCAGTTCGTCGGCCTTCGGCCTGAGGTAGCTCAGCGGGAGCCCGAAGTAGCGGCCGTAGACGATGAGGTTGTCGCGGACCTTGAGTTCCTCGTCGAGGTTGTCCTGCTGCGGCACGACCCCAAGGTGGGCGCGCACCTCCGGCCCGTGGTCCTCGGGATCGAGCCCCATGATCGTGAGCCGCCCCGAGGTCCGCTGCGAGACACCGCCGATCATGCGCATGGTGGTCGACTTCCCCGCACCGTTCGGGCCGAGCAGTCCGAAGGACTCCCCGGCCGGGACGTCGAAGGAGATGCCGTCGACCGCCCGGAACTCGCCGTAGTGCTTGCTGAGCTGCTGCGCGGAGATGACCGGTGGTCCGGCGGGGTGGGTGAGCACCCGCCCAGCCTAAGCGAGAACCCCCACCTCGGAAGGCGGCGGGGGCCCGCGTGTCTACTCCTGCGCGGCCCGGCGCTCGGCGGCCTCGACGACGTTCGTCAGCAGCATCGCCCGGGTCATCGGCCCCACTCCCCCGGGGTTCGGCGAGAGCCAGCCGGCCACGGACGCCGCTGCGGGGTGGACGTCGCCGGTGAGCCTCGTCGTGCCGGTCTCCGGGTCCTCGACGCGGCTCACGCCGACGTCGAGGATGATCGCCCCGGGCTTGAGCTGGTCCGCCGTGATCATGTGCGGGATGCCGGCGGCCGCCACGACGACGTCCGCGCGACCGAGGTGGTCGGCGAGGTCCACGGTGCCGGTGTGGGCCAGGGTGACCGTCGCATTGATCTGCTTGCGCGTCAGGAGCAGCCCGAGCGGCCTGCCCACGGTGACACCGCGTCCCACGACCAGCACGTCCAGGCCCCTGAGGGCGACGTCGTGCCGGAGGAGGAGTTCGACGATCCCCGCCGGGGTGCACGGCAGGGGCGAATCCATCTCGGCGTTCACGTTGAGGACGAGCCGGCCGAGGTTCATCGGGTGCAGGCCGTCCGCGTCCTTCGCCGGGTCGATGCGCTCGAGGATCGCGTTGGTGTCGATGTGCGCGGGCAACGGGAGCTGCACGATGTAGCCGGTGGTGGCGTCGTCGTCATTGAGCTCGTCGAGGACCGCCTCCAGCTCCGCCTGGGTGACCGTGGCCGGGAGGTCGCGGCGCACCGAGGTGATGCCCACCTGCGCGCAGTCGCGGTGCTTGCCCGCCACGTAGGAGTGACTGCCGGGGTCGTCCCCGACGAGGACCGTGCCGAGGCCCGGGGTCACACCGCGCTCCCGGAGGGCGGCCACCCGCTCGGCGAGTTCCTCCCTGATCCGGGCGGCGGTCGCCTTGCCGTCAAGAATGCTGGATGTCGTCGTCATGCGGATCGTCCTTCTCGGGAGGTCGGTCGAGTTGCTCGAGCAGGAACGCCTTGCCCCGGTCGCAGCACCCGGTGAAGCAGCATTCCTGGGTGGGGATGTCGTAGAACGTCGACGCCGCGGCCTCGGAGGTGAGGGCGCCGGCCGGGAGCGCGTCTACCACTCCTCCTGGCCCGGGTACAGCGGGAAGTCGGCGGCGAGCGCGGACACGCGGGCACGCAGGGCCGCGACGTCGGGCGAGGGCTTGAGTGCCGCGGCGATGATCTCGCCCACCTCGGTGAACTCAGTGGCGCCGAATCCGCGGGTCGCGAGCGCGGGCGTGCCGATCCGGAGGCCGGAGGTGACCATGGGCGGACGGGGATCGAACGGCACGGCGTTGCGGTTGACGGTGATCCCGACCGAGTGCAGCACGTCCTCGGCCTGCTGGCCGTCGAGCGACGAGTTCCGCAGGTCCACGAGGACGAGGTGCACGTCGGTGCCGCCCGTGAGGACGGACACGCCGTGCTCGGCGACGTCCGACGCCGTGAGGCGCTCGGCGATGAGGCGTGCGCCCTCGAGGACGCGTTCCTGCCGCTCCCGGAACTCGGCGGAACCGGCGATCTTGAAGGCCGTGGCCTTGCCCGCGATGACGTGCATGAGCGGGCCGCCCTGCTGGCCGGGGAAGACGTTCGAGTTGAGCTTCTTGGCCCATTCCTGCTTGGCGAGGATCACGCCGGAGCGCGGGCCCGCGAGGGTCTTGTGGACCGTCGAGGTGACGACGTCGGAGTGCGGGACCGGGCTGGGGTGGACTCCCGCGGCGACGAGGCCGGCGAAGTGCGCCATGTCGGTCCAGAGCAGGGCGCCGACCTCGTCCGCGATGGCGCGGAACGCGGCGAAGTCGAGCTGGCGGGGGTAGGCCGACCAGCCGGCGATGATGACCTGCGGCCGGGCGGCGAGCGCCTGCTCGCGGACGCGCTCCATGTCGAGGCGGTGGGTGTCCTCCTCGACGCCGTACGCCGCGACCTCGTAGAGCTTGCCCGAGAAGTTGAGTTTCATGCCGTGCGTGAGGTGGCCGCCGTGCGCGAGGGAGAGCCCCATGATCTTGTCGTCGGGCTTGATCATGGCCGAGAGCGCCGCCGCGTTGGCCTGCGCGCCGGAGTGCGGCTGGACGTTCGCGAACTCGGCGCCGAAGAGCGCCTTGACCCGCTCGATCGCGAGGTTCTCGGCGACGTCGACGTGCTCGCAGCCGCCGTAGTACCGGCGCCCCGGGTAGCCCTCGGCGTACTTGTTGGTGAGCACGCTGCCCTGGGCCTCGAGGACGGCGCGCGGCGCGAAGTTCTCCGAGGCGATCATCTCGAGGGTGTCCCGCTGCCGCGCGAGCTCGTCCCTGAGGACGGCGGCGATCTCCGGGTCCACCTCGGACAGGGGTGCGTTGGTGACGGAGTCGGCGTGGGAGGGAGCCATGGGCGAAGTGGTCATCGGTCGATCCTTCTCTGGGTCTCGCAAGGGGTCAGCGTGAGTCGCGGGCGGGGGTCGGAACCGCAGTCCGTGCCCCGGCCGCTCGTAGAACGTGACCCGCGGCCCAGGCGTGCGATCCGTGGTCTGCACCGGAAGCGCGGGCGCCCTCTCGAGGGATCCCGGCCTCCCGCCGCTTCCTGGTGGTTGCCCACCCTACGCCAGTCGCGACGCTCCCATGCTAGCCGGAATACGACGACGACGGGGCAGGTTCCGCATCAGTGGAGCGGTGGCCGACGCGCGGCCCCGCAGCGGGAAGGTCGTCACCATGCACGGTCCGGCACGGGAAGCGGACGGAACGGAACGACGCGTGCGCGTCGTCGTGATCGGCGCAGGCCAGGCGGGACTGAGCAGCGCCTATCATCTGGCGCGCCGGGGCCTCCGGCCGCACCGGGACTTCGTGGTCCTGGACGCCAACCCCGCACCCGGCGGCGCCTGGCTCCACCGCTGGCCAGCCCTCACCTTCGACGCCGCCCACGCCCTCCACGACCTCCCGGGCCTGCGGCTCGGGACGCCGGACCCGGAGGAGCCCGCCTCCCAAGTGGTCAACCGGTACTACGGCGACTACGAGCGGGCCTTCGCCCTGCCCGTGCTCCGGCCGGTCCGGGTGGTCGGCGTGGAGGCGTCCGACGACGACGGCCCCCTGCGTGTCGCCACCCCGGACGGCACCTGGGTCGCCGACGTCGTCATCAGTGCCACCGGCACCTGGGACCGCCCCTACTGGCCCGCCTACCGTGGCCGCGACGTGTTCGGGGGGCGTCAGCTGCATACGCACGACTACCGTTCTGCCGACGAGTTCGTGGGCTGGCGCGTCCTCGTGGTGGGCGGCGGGACCTCGGCGGTGCAGTTCGTCCTCCAGCTCCACGCGGCCGGCGCCACCCCCGTCTGGTCCACCCGCCGGCCGCCGTCGTTCACCCGCCGCCCGTTCGACGCCGAATGGGGCCGGGAGGTCGAGGCCGCCGTCGACGCCCGGACGAGCGCGGGCCTGCCGCCGGCCAGTGTGGTGTCGGCGACCGGCCTGCCGCTCACGGCCGACTACCGGGCCGGCATCGACGCCGGGATCCTCGTGTCGCGCGGGCCGCTGGCCGAGCTGCGTGAACGGTCCGCGGTGTTCGCGGACGGCACCGAGGAGCACGTCGACGCCGTGCTCTGGGCGACCGGCTTCCGGGCGGCCCTGGACCACCTCGCGCCGCTGCGCCTGCGCGAGCGCGGCGGCGGCATCATCACGGACGGGGTGCACGTGGTGAAGGAGCCACGGCTCCTGCTCGTGGGCTACGGCGCCTCGGCGTCGACGCTGGGCGCCTCGCGGGCGGGGCGGGCGGCCGCGACGGCAGCAACCGCCCGGCTCCGCGGGATCGCGTCACAATCCGGACCCGCCGGTAATCTGGCGTAGGTGACCTCCCCCGACGCCTCGCGCTCCTTCTCCCTGACGCTGTCCTGCCCCGACCGGCCCGGGATCGTCCACGGCGTGTCGGGCGCCCTGGTCGGCGTGGGCGCCAACATCACCGAATCGCAGCAGTACGGCAGCCCCGACACGGGCACCTTCTTCATGCGCGTGGCGCTCGACACCGCCGCGTCGGAGGAGGACCTCCGTTCCGCCCTCGAGCCCGTGGCCGGGCAATTCGGCATGGACTGGTCGCTGACACCGTCCGTGCGCCGCACGCGGACGCTCATCATGGTGTCCAAGGCCGCGCACTGCCTCAACGACCTCCTGTTCCAGCACCGCTCCGGCACGCTCGCCATCGACATCCCGGTGATCGTGTCCAACCATCGCGACCTCGAGGAACTCGCCGCGTTCTACGGCATCGAGTTCCACCACATCCCCGTCACACCCGAGACGAAGGACGATGCCGAGGACAGGCTGCGCGCGCTGATGGAGGAGCGCGGGATCGAGCTCGTGGTCCTCGCGCGTTACATGCAGATCCTCAGCGACCGGCTCTGCGCGGACCTGCTCGGCCGCGCCATCAACATCCACCACTCGTTCCTGCCCTCCTTCAAGGGTGCCCGCCCGTACCACCAGGCCCACGCGCGAGGCGTGAAGCTGATCGGCGCGACCGCCCACTACGTCACCGGGGCCCTCGACGAGGGACCGATCATCGAGCAGGAGGTCATCCGCGTGGATCATGCACGCACCGCCGAGCAGCTGACGTCGATCGGCCGGGAGCTGGAAGGACGCGCGCTGGTGCAGGCGGTCCAGTGGCACGCGGAGCGGCGCGTCCTGCTCGACGGTCGCCGCACGATCGTCTTCAACTGACGCCGCTCCCCGCGCCTGCAGGGGTACGTCGCCTAGGCTGACGCCATGGCCCATCTCATCCCCTTCCGCGGCAGGACCCCCGTCATCGGCGATTCGGCCTTCATCGCGCCGACCGCTTCCCTCATCGGAGAAGTGACGCTCGGCGCGTTCGCCGGCGTCTTCTACGGGGCCAGCGTCCGTGCGGACACGGCCGCGATCTCGATCGGCGCGGGGACCAACCTGCAGGACAACGTGGTGGTCCATGCCGACCCGGGGTACCCGGCCACGATCGGCGAGCGGGTCAGCGTCGGGCACGGAGCCGTGGTGCACGGATGCACCATCGAGGACGACTGCCTGATCGGGATGAGCGCCACGGTCATGAACGGCGCCGTGATCGGCACCGGATCCCTCGTCGCCGCCGGCGCCGTCGTGCTCGAGGGCACCGTCGTCCCGCCGCGATCGCTCGTCGCCGGCGTCCCGGCCAAGGTGCGCCGGACGCTGGACGACGACGAGGTCGAGGCCGTGCGGGCCAACGCCCGCCACTACAAGACTCTCGCACAGGAGCATCGCCAAGCGTTCACTTCTTGACGACAAGGAGCGGGTGCGGCACCCTTGGAACCATGCCCGCAGAATCCCTCTCGCAGACGAGGACGAGCCCGAGCGGCCCGCCTCCGAAACCGGGATCGCAGTCCGCCCTGCGCGAGCGGAACCAGCAGCGCATCGTTGCGGCGCTCATGAGCGGCGGGCCCCGGACCCAGGCGGAACTCGCCCGGCAGACCGGCCTCTCGACGGCGACGGTCTCCAACATCGTGAAGTCCATGGCCACGACCGGGATCGTGAGCACGGTCCCCACCACCAGTTCGGGCCGACGGGCCCTGTCCGTCGTCCTCAACGACACCGGACGGGTCGCGGCGGGCATCGATATCGGCCGCCGGCACCTCCGCGTGGTCCTCGCCAGCCCCAACTACCGCGTCCTGCAGGAGGCCGCCGTCCCCCTCCCGCTCGGCCACAGCGCCCATGACGGGCTGACCGCCGCGTCGGACCTCCTGGACACCCTGCTCGAGAACGGGGGCATCTCCCGGAGCGCACTCCTCGGCGCCGGCGTCGGCATCCCGGGCCCGATCGACCGGCGCAGCGGGACGGTGGTGCAGGGAGCCATCCTTCCCGAATGGGTGGGCATCACCATCCATGAGACGTTCAGCGAACGTCTGGGTGTTCCCGTCTTCATCGACAACGACGCCAATCTGGGCGCCCTCGCGCAGGTGACCTGGGGCCCGCACAGTGCGGTTGACCATCTGCTGTTCATCAAGGTGGGCTCCGGCATCGGCTCGGGGCTCGTCCTGAACGGAGCGCTGTATTACGGCCACGTGGGGATCACCGGAGAGCTGGGGCACACCACCATCAACGAACACGGCCTCATCTGCCGGTGCGGCAATCGGGGCTGCCTCGAGACCGTCGCCTCGACCTCCACCATGATCGAACTGCTCGGTCGTGGGGGCAGCGGACCGGTGGACACGCGGCGCATCATCGACCGCGCCCTCACCGGTGACACCGCGACCCTCCGCGTGATCGACGACGCCGGCGTCGCCATCGGCCGGGCGCTCGCCCACATGGCGAACCTGATCAACCCCGAGACCATCGTGGTCGGCGGTCCGCTCACCGACCTCGGGGACATCCTCCTCGGGCCCATCCGGCGCGGACTGGCCCGTCATGCCGTGCCCGTCATCGGAGAGACGACGACCGTCTGCATGTCCTCGCTCGGCGACCGCGCGGAGGCACTCGGAGGGGCCGCCGTCGTCCTCGCCCAGTCGGGACTCTCGCCCTCCTGGGTGAACATGACGTAGATATTTCGCCTGTTTTCCGGGACCTTTGTGTTCAACAGTTGACGGCAAGCGTTCGGCCATGTTCAATAATTTTCGGGTCGTGATCGGACCTGCATCACGACAACGCCGTCACTGCGGGAGAATCAATGAAGAACCACATCATCCTCGAGATGCGCTCCATCACGAAGGAGTTCCCGGGCGTCAAGGCTCTCGCGGACGTCTCGATCGAGGTCCGCGCCGGCGAGATCCACGCCATCTGCGGTGAGAACGGCGCCGGGAAATCGACCCTCATGAAGGTCCTCTCGGGCCTCTACCCGTACGGCGACTACTCGGGCGACATCATCTTCCAGGGCGAGGAAGTCCGGTTCAAGGACATCCGGTCCAGCGAGGCCGCGGGGATCGTCATCATCCACCAGGAACTCGCCCTGATCCCGGAACTCTCCATCGCCGAGAACATCTTCCTGGGCAACGAGCCCACACGGTTCGGCGTCATCGACTGGGAGCACATCAACCGGTCCACCTTGGAACTCATGGCCCGCGTCGGTCTCAGTGAGGATCCCACCACCAAGATCAAGGACATCGGCGTCGGCAAGCAGCAGCTCGTCGAGATCGCCAAGGCGCTCAGCAAGTCCGTCAAGCTGCTCATCCTCGACGAGCCCACCGCCGCCCTGAACGAGTCCGATTCGCAGCACCTCCTGGACCTGATGGCCGGCCTGCGGGCCAAGGGCATCAGTTGCATCATGATCTCCCACAAGCTCAACGAGATCGAGCAGATCGCCGATTCGATCACCATCATCCGTGACGGGAAGTCCATCGAGACCCTGCACGTCAAGGAGGACGGCGTGGACGAGGACCGCATCATCCGCGGGATGGTGGGCCGCTCGCTCGAATCACGCTTCCCCGACCACACCCCGACGATCGGCGAGACGTTCTTCGAGGTCCGCAACTGGACCGTCGGACACCCCATGGTGGCCGACCGGCTGGTGTGCAAGAACTCGAGCTTCAAGGTGCGGCGTGGCGAGATCGTCGGTTTCGCCGGCCTCATGGGTGCCGGGCGTACGGAACTGGCACGCTCGGTCTTCGGCCGCTCCTACGGCACCTTCAAATCGGGCCAGATCATCATGGACGGCAAGGAGATCACGCTGCGCTCGGTACCGCAGGCGATCAGGGCCGGCCTCGCCTATGTGACCGAGGACCGCAAATCCCTCGGCCTGAACCTCCTCGACGACATCAAGAGCACCACCGTCTCGGCGAACCTCAGGAAGATCACCCGCGGTCTCGTGGTCGATGACGACGAGGAATACCGCATCGCGGAGGAATACCGGAAGTCACTGCGCACCAAGACCCCGAGCGTGAACGAGGGTGTCGCGAAGCTCTCGGGCGGCAACCAGCAGAAGGTCGTCCTCGCGAAGTGGATGTTCACGGACCCCGAACTGCTGATCCTCGACGAGCCCACGCGCGGCATCGACGTAGGTGCCAAGTACGAGATCTACGGCATCATCCAGAAGCTCGCCGACCAGGGAAAGGGCGTCATCGTCATTTCCTCGGAGCTTCCCGAGCTACTGGGTCTCTCGGACCGCATCTACACCATCTTCGAGGGCGCCATCACCGGAGAAGTTGCCCGCGAGGACGCAAGCCAGGAATCCCTGATGAAACTCATGACCGCCAGCAGAAAATCTGCCTGACCGAAGCCCCTAGGACGCACCATGAATTCCCTCAAGCAAATGTTCGGCGGCAACACCCGGCAGTTCGGGATGATCTTCGCCCTCATCGCCCTGATCCTCTTCTTCCAGTGGCAGACCGGCGGCAATACCCTCACCCCGACCAACGTCATCAACCTGTTCAACGGCAACGCGTACATCCTGATCCTCGCCATCGGGATGGTGCTCGTCATCATCGCCGGACACATCGACCTCTCGGTCGGTTCCGTCGCCGCCTTCTCAGGCGTCGTCGTCGCCATCGTTATTCGCGACTGGGGCATCCCCTGGTACCTCGGCATCGTCGTCGGACTGCTGCTCGGAGCGCTGATCGGTGCGTGGCAGGGTTTCTGGGTGGCCTACGTCGGGATCCCGGCCTTCATCGTGACCCTCGCCGGCATGCTCCTGTTCCGTGGGGCGAACCAGTACGTGGGTGAGTCGAACACCATCCCCGTTCCCAAGGAGTTCCAGTTCATCGGAGCGGGCTACCTCCCCGAGGTGGGCCCCGTGACCGGGTACAACAACCTCACCGTGCTCCTGGGGCTGCTCGCGGTGGCCTTCTTCATCTATCAGGAGTTCACGAGTCGCCGGAAGGCGGCGCAGATCGGCTCCCAGCAGCCGCCGCTGTGGGTCTCCGTGGCCAAACTCGTCCTCCTCTCGGCCGCGATCCTCTATGTGACGTCGCTGTTCGCCACCGGCCGCCCGGGGACGTCGTTCCCGATCCCGGGGCTGATCCTCGCCGCACTCGTCATCGCCTTCGCGTTCATCTCGAACAAGACCATCCTCGGCCGTCACGTCTACGCGGTCGGTGGCAACCGGCACGCGGCTGAACTGTCCGGTGTGCAGAGCAAGCGGGTCAACTTCATGGTGATGATGAACATGTCCATCCTCGCCTCGCTCGCCGGCATGATCTTCGTCGGCCGCTCCACGGCATCGGGCCCGTTCGACGGCGTCGGCTGGGAACTGGACGCCATCGCCGCGGTCTTCATCGGAGGCGCCGCCGTGACCGGCGGAGTCGGTACCGTTATCGGCTCCGTCATCGGCGGCCTGGTGATGGCCGTGCTGAACAACGGTCTCCAGCTCATGGGCATCGGCGCGGACATGACCCAGATCATCAAGGGCCTCGTGCTGCTGATCGCCGTGGCGTTCGATGTCTACAACAAGAGCCAGGGCAAGCCATCCATCACCGGTCTCCTGACCCGCAACTTCGGCAGCCGCTCGAAGCCTGACCCGAACCAGTACGGTTCGAGCCAGACCGAGCAGCCTGTCGGTACTAAGGAAAAGATCTCACACGACGTCTGATCCGCCCGTCCCACCAGATACACCCGACGAAAGAGAATGCAATGCGTAATTTCGCGAAGTCCCTTGCAGCCCTGACTGCAATCTCAGCACTGGCGCTGACGTCCTGCGGCCGTGAGGAAGCCGGCACGGATACCGGCACCGACGCCGGTACCGCGTCCGGCAGCACCTGCGAAGGCTTCGAGGACGGCGCTGCCATCGGTGTCGCCCTCCCCCAGAAGACCTCGGAGAACTGGGTCCTGGCCGAGCAGCTGTTCAACGAAGGACTCACGGACGCCGGCTACGAGCCCTCCGTGCAGTTCGCGAACGGCGGCGTGTCGGAGCAGCAGGCGCAGATCAACGCCATGATCACCAACGGTGTCGAGGTCCTCGTCGTGGGCGCCATCGACGGTGCCCAGCTGGGTAACCAGCTGCAGCAGGCAAAGGATGCCGGCATCACCGTCCTCGCCTACGACCGCCTCCTGACCAACACGGAGAACGTGGACTACTACGTGGCGTACGACAACTTCCAGGTCGGCGAACTCCAGGGCCAGGCCCTCCTCGACGGACTCGCCGAGCGCAAGGGTGAGGCACCGTACAACATCGAGCTGTTCGCCGGCTCGCCCGACGATGCGAACGCCCAGGTCTTCTTCGACGGAGCCATGAGCGTGCTGCAGCCCAAGATCGACGACGGCACCCTGAACGTCGTCTCGGGCCAGACGACCTTCGACCAGGCCGTCACCCAGGGGTGGAAGGCCGAGAACGCCCAGAAGCGCATGGATACGCTCCTCAGCGGCAACTACGCCTCGGAGGACCTCGATGGCGTGCTGTCCCCCAACGACACGCTCGCCCGTGCGATCCTCACCTCGGTCTCGGCCGCCGGCAAGGATGCCCCCGTCGTCACGGGGCAGGACTCCGAGGTGGAGTCCGTCAAGTCGATCGTGGCCGGCGAGCAGTACTCGACCATCAACAAGGACACCCGCGACCTGGTGGAGCACACCATCACCATGGTCGAGGGCCTGGGCGCTTGCGAAGAGATCGAGGTCAACGACGCGGAGTCCTACGACAACGGCGTGAAGGTCGTTCCTGCCTACCTCCTCGAGCCGCAGATCGTCACCGAGGAGAACGCGGCCGAGGCCTATGCCGACGATCCCACGCTGTCCGCGATCACCAACCCGTAAGACCGCCTGCCGGTCCCTGCGAGTTCCGACGAAGCGCCCCGGCTCCGGCCGGGGCGCTTCGTCGTTCGGGCGCGGGGATGGACGCGGCTCCGGCCAGCGGCAAGGATGGGTCCATGAACCCACAGCACCGCATCGATGTCCCCCCCTGCGCGGAAGCAGGCGCCCCCAGCCCGGTCGTCGCCACCGGCAGAGCCCTCAAGTGGGGCGTGATCGCCACCGGCGGGATCGCGTCCAAGGTCACGCAGGACATCGCCCTGCTCGAGGACGCCGTGCTCCACGCGGTCAGCTCACGGAGCGTGGACAGTGCAGCCGCCTTCGCGGATCGCTTCGGATTCGCCACCAGTTACGGCAACGACGGCGGCGTGGCCGGCTATCAGCGGCTCGTGGACGATCCCGAGGTCGACGTCGTCTACATCACCACCCCGCACGGCCAGCACTACGACGTCGCCCGCGCCGCCCTCACGGCGGGCAAGCACGCTCTGTGCGAGAAGCCCTTCACCATCAACGCCGCGGAGGCGGAGGACCTCGCCGCGATCGCCGCCGAGCGTGGGCTGTTCCTCATGGAAGCGGTCTGGACACGCTTCCTGCCCAGCGTGAACCGGGCCTGGGAGATCATCCATTCCGGCGAACTGGGCGAGATCCGATGGGTGCAGGCGGATCTCGGCTTTACCGCCCCTGAGGACCCGACGAGCAGGCTCTGGGACCCGGCGGCCGGCGGAGGCGCTCTGCTGGACCTCACGGTCTATCCCCTCACCTGGGCGCTGGGGTCCCTCGGCTTCCCAGATTCCGTCTCCGCTGTCGGCACGCTGAACAGCGACGGCGTCGACCTGCAGAACGCCGTGACCTTGGGTTACGGGAACGGTGCGTACGCCCAGTTGTCGTCGTCGTTCATCGCCTCCTGCCCCGGCCGGGCGACAGTATGCGGGTCGAAGGGCTGGCTGAGGACCGGTGGCGGGAACCTCCACAATCCGCAGGAACTGGAAATCAGGGTCGGGCAGGCGGAGGCCCGTGTGGAGCACTTCGAGCAGGTGGGCGGCGGCTATACGTACGAACTGCGGGAGGTGACCCGCTGCATCCAGGAGGGACTCACGGAGAGCCCCACGATGCCGATCGGCGACACCATCAGGACGATGCGCCTGCTCGACGGCGTCCGCGCCCAGATCGGTCTCCGTTACGCGAACGACGCCGCCCAGGCCTCCACCTGAGGTTCGGACCTTGCGGAAATCCTCGACCTCGTGAGGATCTCCTGCGGCCGGTCCACGCACGAAGAAGCCGGTGTTCCGCTCACGCGGCACACCGGCTTCTTCGTGCCTGCCTCCCGCTGAATCAGCCGAGAACGGCGTTGGCGATGAACAGCAGCGGGATCGAACCCGCCCATACCGCGGTCGTGATGCCCGACCAGCCCTTGAGGGCTGCGACCCCGTCGAGACCGGCGAAGCGGGTCACGACCCAGAAGTAGGAGTCGTTGAAGTAGCTGAACACCATGGAACCGGCCGTGCAGGCCAGTGCCGCGACGATCGGATCGATGCCGAGCGAACCCACCAGCGGCGCCGTCACCGATGCGGCGGTGATCATCGCGACAGTGCCGGAGCCCTGGGCGATGCGGACCAGGGTGGCGATGAGGAACGGCACCAGGAACGCCGGCAATGGTGTACCGGCGATGGCCTCGGCGAGGGCATCGCCCACCCCCGAGCTACGCAGCACCTGACCGAGCGCTCCGCCCGCACCGGTGATGAGGAGGATCAGGCCGGCGGACGCCGCAGCCTCGGCGAACCAGCCCTGCACCGTCGTTCGCGGCGTCCAGCGCGGCAGCAGGATGTAGACGGCGAGGATGACGCCGATGATCAGTGCGACAACGGGGTTGCCGATGAACGCCAACGGTACGGCCCAGGACGACGGGGTGTATTCCCCGGTGCCGACGACACCCTGGTTGTTCTGGTCGATCGCTCCACTGACCGTGTTGAGGATGATCAGGAGCAGCGGGACCAGCAGCGGCAGCGACGCAGCGAAGGCGCCGACCCGGTGCGGCTTGGCGCCCGCAGGCGGTGTGCCCAGGGTGGTGTTGTCGACGTCCATCGACGGAGCAGCGTCATCAGCGCCGACGGCGCCGTCGTGATCCGCAACGGCTGTTCCGCCGCGACGTCCGGCTGTCGTGTGAGCCGTACCGTAGACGGCCTCACGCACGGTGGTGTTCATGGAGGGCTCCAGCTTCGGCCCCATCCACTTGGCATAGAAGACCACGACGGGCAGCAACAGGACGGTGAAGATGAGACCGGCGAGGATCAACGCGCCGAGGTCGGCGCCGAGGATGCCGGCGACGGCCAGCGGGCCGGGCGTCGGTGGCACCAGGTGGTGGGTCAGCGTCATGCCGCAACCGAGCGCCAGCGCGAGGGTGATGTACCCGGCGCGCTTGACCCGGGCGATCGAACGGGCCAGAGGATTCATGATGACGTACCCGGAATCGCAGAACACCGGGATGGATACCAGTGCGCCCACACTACCCATTGCCCAGGGCTCACGGCCCTTGCCGAAGAGCTTGAGGAAAGCAATCGCCAGCGAATTCGCGGCCCCGGAAACCTCCAGGATCTTGCCGATGCCGACACCCAGGCCGATTACGATGCCGATCGATGCCAGGGTGTTGCCGAAGCCGGTCGTGATCGCCGTGACGATGTCGAGCGGCGCCTGGCCGGCAACGATGCCGGTCACCAGGGCGGCGATCAGGAGTGCTACGAACGCATCGAGTCGGGTCCTCAGCACCAGCACGATGATGGTGGCGATACCCAGGACGAGCGCCAAAAGAAGTTGTATGTCCACGTACTGCTCCTCGGTCACTGAGCAGGCCTCGTTGCCATCTCAGGTGGTCGCACTGGGCTGGTCGGTCCTTTGACGGGCACTGTGCTGCATGTCACACTAGCACTTGACATATGACATCTGACAAGTGTTTTGTGATGGACACCCAGTGATGAAAGCGCGGACCAGTGATACTCGAAGAGGAGTTGCTCAGGGCCTACCCGGCCGTCCGGGCCAATGACCCGGCGGTGATCGCCGCAGCCGTCGCGGCCTCCGGCCGGATCCTGGTCGTCCTCGACGACGACCCGACCGGCACCCAGTCCGTCGCCGACCTGCCGGTCCTCACGTCCTGGCAGCCGAGCGACTTCGCGTGGGCCTTCGCCCAGCGCATCGACGGTGCGCCGGCACCGGCGGTCTATGTCCTCACCAACACCCGCAGCCTCGACCCGGAGACCGCGGCGTCGCGCAACCGGGAGATCGTCACCAACTCCCTCGAGGCCGCGACGGCTGCGGGAACCACCATCGGGTTCGTCAGCCGCAGCGACTCGACCCTCCGGGGCCACTTCCCGCTCGAGACGGACGTCATAGGCGCGACCGTGCTGTCGCTCGCGGGCGTCGCGATCGACGGCGTCGTCATGGTTCCGGCCTTTCCCGACGCCGGCCGCATCACCATCGGCGGCACCCACTACCTGCGTGCCGACGGCGGCGCCGTCACCCCGGTCGCCGACACGGAATTCGCCCGGGACGCCACCTTCGGATTCACGTCGTCGGACCTGGGCGACTACGTGGCCGAGAAGACCGGCGGTTCGTCCGACGCCGTCATCCGTGTCGACCTCTCGATCATCCGCTCCGGTGCACAGGGCATCGCCGACGCACTGGCGCCGGCGGCCGATGCCGTCCCGATCGTGGTCGACGCCGTCACCGAGGACGACCTCCGGGCTCTGGCACTGGGCCTCGAGGAATCCGAACGTCGCGGCAAGAAGCTGCTCTACCGGGTCGGCCCACCGTTCGTCCGGGCCCGCATCGGCCAGAGCGAGCGTGCGCCGCTCACGGCCGACGAGGTCTTCGCAGACCTCGACGCACCCAGCTCGGGTGGACTGATCGTCGTGGGCTCCCACGTGGGACTGACCACCCGCCAACTGGATGCCCTCGTGGCGCGGCGACCCGAGGCGCGGCTCGTCGAGCTCGACGTCGAAGCCGTCCTCGACCCCGAACGGCGGGGCACCGGGGTGGCCGACGCCGTGCGGGACGTCGTCCTCGGCCTTCCCGCCGGCGAGGTCGTCCTGCACACCAGCCGCCGCCTGATCCGGTCCGACGATCCGGAGCAGAGCCTCGAGTTCGCCCGCACCATCTCCCAGGCAGTGGTCGATGTCGTCCGCTCGACCATCGCCACGGCACCCGTCCGCTTCGTCATCGCCAAGGGCGGCATCACCTCGTCCGATGTCGCCGCCCACGGGCTCTCCATCCGCCACGCCGTGGTGCGTGGCCCGATGCTCCCGGGCATCGTCTCCCTCTGGCAGCCGGCTGACGGGCCGGCGCGTTCCGTCCCGTTCGTGGTCTTCGCCGGCAACGTGGGCACCGATGAATCCCTGGCCGACGTCGTGGACCTGCTCCGCTCCCCCGCCCCGGGTTCCAGCACACCGACAGGAGCATCCCATGACATCCGACCCTGAGCAGAGCACCGTCGCCGTCCTGGGTCTCGGCGCCATGGGCCTGCCGATGGCGACCCGGTTGAGCGGCGCGTTCACGGTGACCGGGTACGACCCGACACCGGCCTCCCGGGAGAAGGCCGCGCAGGCCGGAATCATCTGTAGCGCGACGGCCGCCGACGCCGTCGTCGCTACGAGGATCGTGCTGCTCGCCGTCCGCGACGCAGCCCAGGTGGAGGGTGTCCTGTTCGGCGAGGACGGAATTGCCCCTACCCTCGCGCCGGGCGCCGTCGTCCTGATGACCAGCACCGTGGGGATGGACGCCGTCGCCTCCTGGGTTGAGCGACTCGATGCTCTGGGCGTGGCGCTGGTCGACGCACCGCTGTCCGGCGGCCCGGTGCGGGCCGGAGACGGTGACCTGCTGATCGTCGTGGGAGCCCACCCGGCGGCCCTGGACCTCGCCCGCCCCGTGCTCGAGCGGCTCGCCTCTACACTGACCGTCGTGGGCAGCAGGGCCGGCGACGGCCAGGCCATGAAGACGGTGAACCAGCTGCTGTGCGGCGTGCACATCGCCGCGGCGGCGGAGGCCCTCGCCCTCGCCGATGCGCTCGGGCTGGACCAGCAGCTGACGCTCGCAGCGCTGGAGACGGGGGCGGCGGCGTCGTTCATGCTCTCCAATCGCGGGCCGCGCATGGTGCAGGGGTACGACGGCGACGCCGACGTGCTGAGCCGGCTGGACATCTTCGTCAAGGACCTCGGCATCGTCGGGAAGGCGGCCCGGACGGCAGGACTCGCCGCGCCGGTCGCTGCGGCAGCCGAGCAGCTGTTCCTCCTGGGCCGGACGCAGGGCCTGAGCCTCGCCGACGACTCGTCCGTGATCAGGGTGATCGCCCCCGAACGACGCATGGTCGAGGGGGACACCGATGGCACGCAAACCCCTCGCTGAATCGGTGTTCGACGACATCCTCGAACAGATCATCGATGGCACGTACCCGCCCGGGGCGGCGCTTCCCCCGGAGAACGATCTGGCGGTCTCGCTGGACGTCAGCCGGCTGACGGTGCGCGAGGCGCTCAAGCAGCTTCAGGCGCAGCACGTGGTGGAGATCAGGCGAGGCCTCGGGACATACGTCAATCCGGCCGCACAGTGGACCGACCTGCAGGCCATCCTCCGGTACGCGTCGACCACTGCCGATTCCCCCGACATCTCGCTGCGCCTGCTGGAGATCCGGCGGATGGTGGAGACCGGCGCCACCGAACTCGCGGCTCTGCATGCCACTGACGACGACCTGGAGCGGATGGAGGCGGCCAATACCGATCTGCAGGTGGCCCACGCCGCAGACGACCTCGACGCTGTCACTGCTGCGGACATGGCATTCCATGACGCAATCTTCAGGGCCTCGGCCAACCCGTTCCTGCCGGTGATCCTCGGGCCGCTCAGCCAGCTGTTGTACGCGATGCGGCGGGAGACGTCGTCGTTCCGCGAGGTGCAGCAGCATGCCATCGCGCATCACACGCTCATCCTGGAGGCGATTCGTACGCGGGACCCGGAGGTGGCGGGCAAGGCGATGCAGGCCCACATCAACCAGACGTACGACGACTACGAGCACTTCATCCACCGAGAACAACACCACCAGGAGATCACATGAACTTTCCGGCAGAACGTACGGCAGTCCTCACGGGTGCAGCGTCGGCCCGCGGCATCGGCCGCGCCACGGCCGACCGGCTGGCCCGCGACGGCTGGTCCATCGCGATCCTGGACATCGACGGCGCCGCAGCCGAAGAGGCCGCAGCGGACATCGCGCAGCGCCACGGTGTGCAGACAATCGGCGTCGCGGCCGACGTCTCCGACGAGGCGTCGGTCGACGCGGCGCTGACCGCCGTCGAATCCTCGGTGCCGCCGATCGTCGCGCTGGTGAACCTCGCCGGGATCAGCTCCCCCACCGAGTTCATGCAGGAGACGAAGGCAGCGTGGGACCGGGTGTTCGCCGTCAACATGACCGGCACGTTCCTGGTCACGCAGCGCACCCTGCACGGGATGATCGACCGCAAGCTCGGCCGCGTGGTCAGCATCTCCTCCATCTCCGCGCAGCGCGGCGGCGGCACGTACTCCAAGGTGGCCTACAGCGCGTCCAAGGCCGGCATCATCGGCTTCACCCGAGCCCTGGCACGCGAGATGGGCGAGCACGGCATCACCGTGAACGCCGTCGCTCCCGGTCCGGTGGATACCGACATCATGGGCGGCACCCTCACCGAGGAACGCAAGCAGGACATGTCCAAGGACATCCTCATGGGCCGGGTGGGTACCGTGGACGACATTGCCGCCCTGATCTGCTTCCTGGTGGGCCCCGACGCCGGGTACATCACCGCCGCCACCTACGACATCAACGGGGGCCTGCAGATCTCCTAGTCTCCGCCGACGAAGGGCCGGGCCCGCAGCACATGCTGCGGGCCCTGCCCATTTCCGGATGGCTGCGCGCCTACATGTACTGGGCGGCGGCCTTCGATCCCCGCGACATCAGGACCCCGCCGGCACCGCCGAGCAGGAGCAGCGCCCCGAGCAGCAGGGCCTGCTGGTTCCCGAAACCGGTGGAGGCGAGACCCTTGGAGGTGTTCGCCGCATCGGAGGCAGGCATCGCTGCGGGTGCCGTGACGGTGGTCCCGGCGGACGCGGCCATCAGCGTGCCGGGCGTGACCGCGGTGCCCGCCGTGATGGTCCCGGCCGTAGAGATACCGGAGGGAGTGCCGGACGTGGCGTCCGTGCCACCGGCGCCATTGTCGCCGGCTTCTTCGGTCACCGGACTTCCGGGGACCGGAGCAACTGGGACTCCAGGGCTTCCCGGCGTCACCGGGGTGGTGGGCCCGTTCGGGGCCATCGGCGTCGCGGGCGTATTCGGGGTCGACGGGGTCGACGGGGTCGACGGGGTCGACGGGGTCGACGGGGTCGACGGGGTACCCGGGGTCACGGGCGTGCTCGGGATGCTCGGGATGCTCGGGATGCTCGGAGCCGAGGGTGTCGTCGGGCTGCCCGGCACATCCGGTGTTGCAGGAGTCTCTGGAGACACCGGTGTTTCTGATGTCGCACCGCATTCGGTGCTGCTGTCACCGAGCACGGCCACGGTGTTGCAGCCGACATTCACCGGCACCACGACCTCCGGTGCAACCACGTTGCCGTCCAGGATCCCGCCCGTGAGCAGACCACCGGCCGAACCGTCTGTCGAGCCCGTCGAGTCGCCGGTGCTGCCACCGGAGGCTCCCCCGGCGGTCTCACCATTCGAGCCCGTCGTGCAGTTTGAGGCACTGTCACCGAGCACGGCCACGGTGTTGCAGCCGACATTCACCGGCACCACGACCTCCGGTGCAACCACGTTCCCGTTCAGGATCCCGCCGGTCAGCAGACCACCGATCAAACCGTCTGTCGAGCCCGTCGAGCCGCCGGTGCTGCCACCGGAGGCTCCCCCGGCGGTCTCACCATTTGAGCCCGTCGTGCAATCCGAGGCACTGTCACCGAGCACGGCCACGGTGTTGCAGCCGACATTCACCGGCACCACGACCTCCGGGGCAACCACGTTGCCGTCCAGGATCCCGCCCGTGAGCAGACCACCGGCCGAACCGGCCGAACCGGCCGAACCGGTCGAACCGGTCGAACCCTCAGCCCCGCCGGTGCTGCCACCGGAGGCTCCCCCGGCGGTCGACCCGGTCGAACCAGCGGTCCCGGTCGCCGCCGAATCGCCGAGCACCGCGACCGAGTTACCGGACACATCCACCGGCACCACAACCTCCGGGGCGACCACGTTGCCGCCGAGAATCCCGCCGTCGAGCAGACCACCGGTCGAGCCCGTCGAGTCGCCGATGCTGCCACCGGAAGCTCCCCCGGCGGTCGACCCGGTCGAACCAGCGGTCCCGGTCGCCGCCGAATCGCCGAGCACCGCGACCGAATTACCGGACACATCCACCGGCACCACAACCTCCGGGGCAACCACGTTCCCGTCCAGGACCCCGCCGGTCAGCAGACCACCGGTCGAACCCTCAGCCCCGCCGATGCTGCCACCGGAAGCTCCCCCGGCGGTCGACCCGGTCGAACCGCCGGTCCCGGTCGCCGCCGAATCGCCGAGCACCGCGACCGAGTTACCGGACACATCCACCGGCACCACGACCTCCGGGGCAACCACATTGCCGTCCAGGACCCCGCCGTCGAGCAGACCACCGGTCGAGCCCGTCGAGTCGCCGATGCTGCCACCGGAGGCTCCCCCGGCGGTCGACCCGGTCGAACCGGCGGTCCCGGTCGCCGCCGAATCGCCGAGCACCGCGACCGAATTACCGGACACATCCACCGGGACCACGACCTCCGGGGCAACCACGTTCCCGTCCAGGACCCCGCCGTCGAGCAGCCCGCTGTCCACGCGGCCGAGGGTGGGTCCGGCTGCGAGGGACCCCTCGACCAGAGCGGCGGTCTCCTCGATGATCGAGCCGCTCGTCGTGCCGGAGGGCAGGGGAACCGTGATGACGGCTCCCAGCCCGGCGTCGACCGTCGGGCTTTCTGTCGCTGACAGGTCTGCCGCCGTGGCGGTCCCTGCTCCGAGGACGACGACGCCCCCGGCCAGGAGGACTCCGTAGAGCCCGCGCTGAATACATGTACGCATGATGTTCTCCTGTGAATCGAAGTGGTGTAGCGGCGCCCATGGCGCCGAGGGCCGTCAGCCGCGCAACGAGGGCGTGGCGAGGCCACCACTAGTCAGGAGATGAACCGGGCTCGTAACTCGGGCCTGCGGGCAGGCCCGACGACGTGGAACCGCGCGTGATCCCGCCCAGGACCGGCAGGGCCGCAAAGGCCGAACCACTCAATGCGGCGAGTGGTGCTGCCGCGCCCCCGCCCGTCATGGACGACGGGACACTCCCGGACAGTGACGGAACCCCGGGCAGGGCGGGGGTCTCAATGACGGCCGGAGCCGCGTGCGCGGAGGCCGCCGCGGAAACCGTCGGGACGAGCGCTGCGGTCGAAGCGTCGGGGGAGATCCCTGCAGCGGCAAACCCCGTCGGCGAGGCCTCCCCGCTCGTAGCTCCGGCCGTACCCGCGGTGCGGGCAGGAACATCGTCGCCGACCGCAGAAGCCTCCGAGGCAGGGGCGATGAGGTCGTCGGCGGACGGAATCGTCCGGGGTTCGACCGCCACCCGATCGGCGTCGGGAAGAATATCCTCCGCGCTCGAGGGCAGAACCGGAGCCGGGGCGGGAGCGGGCACTACCGGCACTTCCGGCACTTCCACTACGGGAGCAGGCACTACCGGCAAGGACACGACGGGATCGGGCAGGCCCAGTCCGGGCAGCGGGACGACGACGTCGACGACCGGGTCGATGATCTGCACCACGGGCGCGGCCACCTCGAGCACCGGCGCAGTGACGCCGCCCACCGCGTTGTCGACGACGCCGGTGATGGGAGCCGTCACCCCGGTGACCGCGCCTGCGGGGACAACCGCCCGGACGATCGGCACCTCGGCGACGACGCCGTCGACCAGGGTTGTCACGGGTTCGAGGACCGTGCCGGCCGGTGTGCTCGCGACATCGGGGACATTCATGACGAGGTCGGGCAGCACGGGGACGGTCTGAAGGATGGACGTCGCGTCCGACGCCGGCACAGCGGCGACGTGCTGCAGAGGGTCGGTGAGCGGGGACAGTGCGGCGGGTACTCCCGTCGGACCGACGGTCGCGGTGACCGAACCGAGCAGGCCAGGACCGGCAGGTGCTTCGGCCGCGGCGGCCGTGGACGCACCGAGGGCCATCAATCCCATGGTCCCGGTGGCTGCGAGAAGCAGAGCACGCATGCTGGAGGAGAGAGACCGACGCTCGTGACCGTTCATCGCACTACACCCCCCCAGGCTGAGACCTTTCCAAAACCCTAAACCTCCTGAGCATCTCCTGTAAACAGTTCCCGCACGACGAAGCCGCTGTACCGCGTGAGCGGTCCAGCGGCTTCGTGGTGCGGGTGGTGCCTACGTGGCGAGGATTGCCAGGACCTCGGACAGCTTCGCCGAAGGACGCATCACCTCGGTCACCTTCGTGACGTCGGGGTGGTAGTACCCGCCGATGTCGACGGGTGATCCCTGAACGGCGAGCAGTTCGGACACGATGGTGTCCTCGTTGCCGGTCAGTGCCTCGGCCACCCGGGCGAAGCTCTCCGCGAGCTCGGCGTCCTGCTCCTGCCGGGCCAGTTCCTCGGCCCAGTAGCGGGCGAGGAAGTAGTGGCTCCCCCGGTTGTCGATCTCGCCGACGCGGCGGCTGGGCGACTTGTTCTCGAGCAGGAAGGTGCCCGTCGCCCGGTCGAGCGTATCGGCGAGGATCTGCGCGCGCTTGTTCCCCGTCGTCGTCGCCAGGTGTTCGAAGCTGACGGCCAGGGCGAGGAACTCACCGAGGCTGTCCCAGCGGAGGTGGTTCTCCTTCACGAGCTGCTGCACGTGTTTCGGAGCGGACCCACCGGCGCCGGTCTCGAAAAGTCCGCCGCCGTTCATGAGGGGGACCACGGAGAGCATCTTGGCGCTGGTGCCCAGCTCGAGGATCGGGAACAGGTCGGTCAGGTAGTCGCGCAGCACGTTGCCGGTGACGGAGATGGTGTCCTCGCCCCGACGGATGCGCTTGAGGGTGAAGGCCGTGGCGTCGACGGGGGTCATGATCTCGAGCGTGACGTCGTCGGTCCCGTGCTCGGCCAGGTACTCCCTGACCTTCGTGATGAGCTTCGCGTCGTGGGCGCGGTCCTCGTCGAGCCAGAACACGGCGGGCGTCGCCGAGGCGCGCGCGCGGGTGACCGCGAGCTTCACCCAGTCGAGGATGGCGGCGTCCTTGGTCTGGCACGCACGCCAGATGTCGCCGGCCTCGACGTCGTGCTCGATCAGGACGGTGCCCTCGGCGTCGACCAGCTGCACCGTGCCTGCGGCCTGGATCTCGAAGGTCTTGTCGTGGCTGCCGTACTCCTCCGCGGCCTGGGCCATGAGGCCCACGTTCGGGACGGTGCCCATGGTGGTCGGGTCGAAGGCGCCGTTGGCCCGGCAGTCGTCGAGGAC
The DNA here is from genome assembly GCF_054511075.1 of Arthrobacter sp. TMS2-4. Lineage (NCBI taxonomy): Bacteria > Bacillati > Actinomycetota > Actinomycetes > Micrococcales > Micrococcaceae > Arthrobacter > Arthrobacter sp. TMS2-4. Next base: position 130,702 of record NZ_JBTNDI010000002.1, on the reverse strand, counting down.
CACTTGGTAGATGCCGGCATAGCTGCTGTCCGGGATGACGGCGAGCGTGTCCGCCTCCTTGCCGTCCGGTCCCCACATGTGGCCGGAACTGCGGATCATGGCGGGCATGGACGCATCCACGATCACGTCGCTCGGCACGTGGAGGTTGGTGATGCCCTTGTCCGAGTCCACCATCGCGATAGCGGGCCCGTCCTCCATGCCCCGGGCGATCGCCTGCTGGACACCCTCGCGGACGTCCTCGGGAAGCTTGTCGAGGCCGCCGAGGATCGAGGCCAGGCCGTTGTTCGGGCTGAGGCCGGCGGCGGCGAGCTCGGTGCCGTACTTCTCGAACAGCTCGGGCAGGAAGGCGCGGACCACATGGCCGAAGATGATGGGGTCGGAGACCTTCATCATGGTGGCCTTCAGGTGCGCCGAGAAGAGCACGCCCTCCTGCTTCGCCCGGGTGACCTGGGCCTTCAGGAAGTCGTTGAGGGCGGCAGCGCGCATCACGGTGCCGTCCACCACCTCGCCGGCGAGCACGGGGATCGAGCCCTTGAGGACACCGACGGTGCCGTCGGCGGAGACGTGCTGGATCGAGATGGTGCCGTCCGCGGGGATGACAACGGACTGCTCGTTGGACCGGAAGTCGTCGCTCGTCATGTGTGCGACGTTGGTCTTCGACTCCGGCGTCCAGGCACCCATGCTGTGTGGGTTCTGGCGGGCGTAGTTCTTGACGGACGCAGGAGCCCGGCGGTCCGAGTTGCCCTCGCGGAGCACGGGGTTCACGGCGCTGCCCTTGACCTTGTCGTACCGCGCGCGGACGTCCTTCTCCTCGTCCGTGGACGGGTGATCCGGGTAGTCCGGCAGCGCGTAGCCCTGCCCCTGGAGCTCGGCGATGACCGTCTTGAGCTGCGGGACGGACGCGCTGATGTTCGGCAGCTTGATGATGTTCGCTTCCGGCGTCTTCGCCAGTGCCCCGAGCTCGGCGAGTGCGTCCGCCTGTCGCTGGTCCTCGGTGAGGTGGTCACCGAAGAGGGCGATGATGCGCCCGGACAGCGAGATGTCCCGGGTCTCCACCTCGACGCCCGCCGTGGACGCGAACGCCTCGATGATCGGCAGGAACGAGTAGGTGGCCAGCATCGGCGCTTCGTCGGTGTGGGTGTAGATGATTTTGGCCATGGGTTGGCGTCTCCCTGGGGTGCTCTGGCGTTGTGTCGGTGGTTGGGGGTTGCCCTTCGGCTCTAACCTACCGCGCTTCCGTCGGACTCCGTCGGGCGGACGTCGAAGGACGGCGCGGGGCGGACGTCGAAGGACGGCGCGGCGGCGGCCGGCGGGTCGGTGTCAGTGGAAGAAGTGGCGCGCGCCGGTCAGGTAGAGCGTGACGCCGGCGGCGTTCGCGGCGTCGATCACTTCCTGGTCGCGCACCGATCCGCCGGGCTGCACGACCGCGCGGACGCCGGCGTCGAGCAGGATCTGGAGGCCGTCGGCGAAGGGGAAGAAGGCATCCGACGCCGCCACGGACCCGCGGGCGCGCTCGGCGCCGCCGAGGGTGTTGGCGCGCTCGACGGCGAGCCTGCACGAGTCGACCCGGTTGACCTGGCCCATGCCGACGCCGACGGAGGCTCCGTCGTGGGCGAGCAGGATGGCGTTGGACTTGGCGGCGCGGCACGCCGTCCAGGCGAAGGCCAGGTCCGCGAGCGTCGCGTCGTCGGCGGCCTCACCTGCAGCCAAGGTCCAGCCCGACGGGTCGTCGCCGTCCGCGTCGAGGGCGTCGGCGACCTGCATGAGCACGCCGCCGGAGACCTGACGGAACTCGACCGGGTTGCGCGCGTAACCCTCCGGCAGGGTCAGGAGCCGGATGTTCTTCTTCTGGGAGAGGATCTCGACGGCCTCGGCGGAGAACGCCGGGGCGATCACGACCTCCGTGAAGATGTCCTTCACGGTCCGGGCCATGCCTGCGGTGACCTCACGGTTCGCGGCGATGACGCCACCGAACGCCGAGACCGGGTCGCAGGCGTGGGCCTTGGCATGCGCGTCGGCGATCGGGTCCTCGGCCCCGGCCGACCCGACGGCGACGCCGCACGGATTGGCGTGCTTGATGATCGCGACGGCGGGCTCGTCGAAGTCGAACGCTGCGCGCAGGGCGGCGTCGGCGTCGACGAAGTTGTTGTAGCTCATGGCCTTGCCGTGCAGCTGGTCCGCCTGCGCGATGCCCGGCGTCGCACCCTTCTCGACGTACAGCGCGGCCTGCTGGTGAGGGTTCTCGCCGTAGCGCAGCACCTCGGACCGCTCGAGGGCGAGTCCCGCGTAGCCGGGCCAGGTGAATCCGTCCTCGACCTCGAACTGCGCCGCGGTCCAGGACGCGACGGCGGTGTCGTAGGCGGCGGTGTGCGCGAAGGCGAGCGCAGCAAGCCGGCGTCGTGCCGTGAGGTCGAAGCCGCCTTCCGCGGCTGCGGTGACCACGTCCCCGTACCGAGCGGGATCGACGACGACGGCGACGGACGGGTGGTTCTTCGCCGCGGACCGCACCATCGCCGGTCCGCCGATGTCGATCTGCTCGACGACGTCGTCGGGCTGCGCCCCCGAGCGCACGGTCTCCACGAAGGGGTACAGGTTCACGACCACGAGGTCGAACGCCTCGATGTCGAGTTCGGCGAGCTGGTCGATGTGCTCCTGGCGGCGGCGGTCGGCGAGGATGCCGGCGTGGACCTTGGGGTGGAGCGTCTTCACGCGGCCGTCGAGGGTCTCGGAGAAACCCGTCACCTCGGAGACCTCGGTGACGGGGACACCCGCGGCGGCGATCCGCTGCGCGGTGGAGCCCGTGGAGACGATGGACACTCCCGCGCGGTGGAGGCCCTGCGCCAGCTCCTCCAGGCCGGTCTTGTCGAACACCGAGATCAGTGCTCGGCGGATGGGGACACGGTCGAGGTGGGGCAGGCTCACGCAGATCTCCGTAGGTCGCTTCGCTGGGGTCGCCCTCCAGTCTATAGGCGCGCCCCGGCCGCTTCCCCGGATGACGCCGCGTGCTTCGGACGGCAGGAGATGCGTACAGTTCTCGCAGTACACCACCCCCCTCCCCGAAGGCAGCATGAGCACCGACACGCAACTCCCCACCGGCGACCAGGTGGTGCAGGACCTCCCCTGGCGCTGGAAGGTCCAGGGGAAGATCTTCCTCATCGGCGGCCTCGGCTTCATGTTCGACGCCTGGGACGTGACCCTGAACGCCTACCTCATCCCGCTGCTGATCGGCGACTGGGGGATCGCCCCGGGCCAGGCGGCGTGGATCGCGACGTCGAACCTGATCGGCATGGCCGTGGGCGCGTTCGCGTGGGGATCCGTCGCGGACCTGATCGGCCGCAAGAAGGCTTTCGTCCTCACCCTGCTCGTCTTCTCGGTCTTCACCGTGCTCGGGGCGTTCTCGCCGGACATCGTCTGGTTCTGCGTGTTCCGCTTCCTCGCCGGCTTCGGGCTGGGCGGGTGCATCCCCGTGGACTACGCCCTGGTGGGAGAGTTCACCCCACGCCGGCAGCGCGGCCGCGTCCTCACGGCGATGGACGCGTGGTGGCCCATCGGTGCATTCCTCTGCGGTGTGGTGACGACGGCGGTGGTCGCGAACGGGGGTGACTGGCGACACGCGATGCTCGTGCTGGTGCTGCCCGCCCTCCTCGTGTTCTGGGTACGTCGCGGCGTCCCGGAATCGCCGCTGTACCTGGTGCAGCGCGGCCGGCGCGACGAGGCCCGGGCCGTCATCGACGACCTGGTGGAGCGGACGGGCGCCGAGAAGCGGACGTGGCGCCTGCCGGAACCCGAGGAGACCCCGAAGCTCTCGATCGGCAACATCTCCGGCCAGCTCACGGGCCTGTGGCGCTTCAACTGGCGCATCACCCTGACGGCCTGGAGCCTGTTCCTCACCATCCTGCTGGTCTACTACGGGGCGCTGACCTGGATGCCGCGCATCCTCATCCAGTCCGGCTACGAGCAGTCGGTCGCCTTCATCACCACCACGTACATGACAGGGGTCGGCTTCCTCGGCGTGGTCGCCGCGGCCCTGCTGGTGGAACGCGTGGGCCGCAAGTGGCTGCTGGCGATCACCGGCCCGGGATCGGCCGCGCTGCTCGTGGTGTTCGCGCTGACCCTGGACCTGCCGGCCGTCGCCACGGCCTGGCTGCTGGCGTTCGGCTTCGTGGTGCAGGTGGCGATCCCCGTGCTGTACACCTACGTGTCCGAGCTGTACCCCACCGAGCTGCGGGGCAGCGGATTCGGCTGGGCGTCGACCATCTCGCGCATCGGCGCGGGCCTCGTGCCATTGATCTTCGGCACCCTGCTGTGGCCCGTGCTCGGCCTGCCCGCCACGTTCGCGCTCATCGGCGGCCTCGTGGTCCTCGCCGTCGTGTTCATGGCGTTCAACGCCCCCGAGACGAAGGCCGCGCGGCTGCGGTGACCCGGGCCCGGATACACCGGGCCCGGGCGCACCGGGTCAGGACTCGGGCAGTTCCGCGTCCGGTGTCTCCTCGAGGGAGAGGACCTTCCAGGCGCCGTCGGTGAACCGGACGGTCGCCGTGTAGACGGTGCCCTCGGGAGAGAACGGGCGCTGCGTGACGATCGAGCCGTCCTCCGCGAACTCGGTGTACGCGTCGGGGTTGACGGGGATCAGTGCCGTGACGTCGGCGCCTTCCACCACGTCCTCCTCCGGCGTGGTGAGGTAGACGTTCTCCGCCTTGGGCTGCCCGCCCAGCACCCATCCGCCGTCCTCGTACACGGAGTGCAGCCGCTCGGCCTCGGCCTGCTCCGCCTCGGCACCGTCCACGTGCTCGAGCAGCGCGGCGTCGTCCCCGGTCTGGAGGACGTAGGCCTTCATATCGAAGTAGTAGTAGAGGAACGCCCGCGCGCCGTCGGCGCCCGGGTCCCCGACCAGCTCGTTGGTCGCGGGCTTCGGGATGTTGGCCGCGGGGCCGGATGAACTGGCGGGCGACGGCGACGCGTCGGCCGGGGTGGCCGGCGCGGTCGAGGAAGTGCCCCCGCAAGCCGTGAGGGCCAGCAGGGTGAGGGCGGTTGCCGCAAGGCGGGGGAAGGTCATGGTGGTCCCAACGGTGCTCGACGAATCAGTAGTGGCCTGAGGCCACTACAACCTTAGCGGCGCGCGGGAATAGTTTTCGCGTAAATTGCGCGCGGAGGATTGACTCGCCGTGTGACGTCAGACACGCTGGTGCCTGACCCCCGAAGGAGACCCCGTGAAACCACGCCACGCCACCGTCGTCGTGCTGACCGCCCTTGTGGCCGGTTCCGTCGCTGTACCGCCCGCTTTCGCCGCCCCGAAGAACCCCGCAGACTCCTCCTCCTCCGCGTCGGCCCAGCATTCGCTGCGCTCCGCGGTCACGGACGAGAACTTCTACTTCGTCATGGCCGACCGCTTCCAGAACGGCAGCACCGCCAACGACGACGGAGGACTCGGCTCCGACCCGTCGGTATCAGGCTTCGACCCCACCCGGAAGGGCTACTACAACGGCGGCGACCTCAAGGGCCTGCTCCAGGAGCTCGACTACATCCAGGGCATGGGCACCACCTCCATCTGGCTCACACCGAGCTTCAAGAACCGCGCCGTGCAGCCCGAGGACAACTCGGCCGGCTACCACGGCTACTGGATCACCGACTTCACGCAGATCGATCCGCACCTCGGCACCAACGAGGACCTCAGGACGCTCATCGACGCCGCCCACGCGCGCGGGATGAAGGTCTACTTCGACATCATCACGAACCACACCGCGGACGTCATCGGCTACGACGCCGGTGAGCGCGCTCCCTACATCTCCAAGGACGAGGAGCCGTACCGCGACGCCGACGGCACCGCGTTCGACGACCGCGACTACGCGGGCACCGGCACCTTCCCCGCGCTCGACGCCGAGACCTCCTTCCCGTACATCCCCGTGGTCCCGGAGGCCGACAGGAACCTCAAGGTGCCCGAGTGGCTGAACGACCCCACGCTCTACCACAACCGCGGTGACACGACCTTCGCCGGCGAGGACGCCTACTACGGCGACTTCTTCGGCCTCGACGACCTCTCCACCGAGCACCCCGTGGTGGTGGAGGGCATGATCGACATCTACAAGACGTGGATCGCCGACTTCGGCGTGGACGGCTTCCGGATCGACACCATGAAGCACGTCAACGACGAGTTCTGGCAGGAGTTCGGCCCCGAGGTGCTCTCCTACGCGCAGGAGCAGGGCAAGGACGAGTTCTTCATGTTCGGCGAGGTCTTCGACACCACGAAGTCCTTCACCTCGCAGTTCACCACGCGCAACCGCATGCAGTCGGTCCTCGACTTCCCGTTCCAGGCGGCCGCCCGCGGCTACGCCTCGCAGGGCGCACCCGCGACCGACCTCGAGCGCTTCTTCGCCGGTGACGACTGGTACACCGACGCCGATTCCAACGCCTACAGCCTCCCGACGTTCCTCGGGAACCACGACATGGGCCGGATCGGGGGCTTCATCGCGAGCGACAACCCGGGCGCGGCCGACGACGAGCTGGTGTCACGCGACACCCTCGCCCACGAACTCATGTACTTCTCGCGGGGCAACCCGGTGATCTACTACGGCGACGAGCAGGGGTTCACGGGCCCCGGCGGTGACCAGGATGCGCGGCAGACGCTGTTCGCGAGCCAGGTCCCCGAATACCTCGACGACGACCTGCTGGGCACCGACGCGACGCACGCCACGGACACCTTCGACGTGACCCACCCCCTGTACCAGGGCATCAGGACGCTCGCCGAGGTCACCGCGGAGCACCCGGCCCTGCGCAACGGCGCCCACCAGCACCGGTACGCCTCGGAGGGACCGGGCATCTACGCGTTCTCCCGGATCGACGCGAAGGACCAGCGCGAGTACGTCGTGGCGCTGAACAACAGCACCGAGCCGAAGACCGCAGCGATCCCCACCTACGCCGGCAAGCGCACGTTCGGGCTCGTCTACGGCGACGCCCCGAAGCACGCGAAGTCCGCGGCCGACGGCGCACTCACCGTCACCGTCCCCGCCCTGTCGACGGTGGTTTACCAGCTGGCGGGGAAGGTCCCGCACTCCAAGGCCGCGCCGGCGATCAGCCTGCAGCAGCCGGCGCCCACCGCCGAGGACAACGGACGCATGAGGGTGGCCGCCGACGTCGCCGGGTCCTCGTTCTACGAGGTGACGTTCGAGGCCCGCACCCCCGGCTCCGGGTGGACGGGCATCGGCACGGACGACAACGCGCCGTACAGCGTCTACCACGACACCAGCGCCCTGCCGGCCGGTGCAGCCGTCGAGTACCGCGCCGTGGTCCTCGACAACGGCCGCCACACGCGGACCTCGGCCACGGCGGCGGCCTCCGTGCCGCAGCCACGCCTGGTGATGGGCTCTCCCGCCGAGGGCACGCAGGTCTCGGGTGACGTCGAGGTGACCGCCTCCGCGAGCCCGGAGAACTCCGAGTACGCCGTGACCCTCGAGCGGAGCATCGCCGGAGGGGCGTGGACGCCCATCGGCACGGACGACTCGTCGCCGACCTACACCGCCGTCGACGACCTCGCGGCCCTCGACCTCCCCGAAGGCACCCAGGTCCGGTACCGCGCCGTGCTCGGGACGTCGGTGAGTGACGTCCGGACCGTGACGGTCGGCTCGGTCATCGAGCAGCCCGGCACCGTGGCCGTCGCCGGCAGCCTCGATTCCGAGCTGGGCTGCGGCGGGGACTGGGACCCGGCGTGCGACCAGGCGCAGATGACGTTCGACGACGCCTCGCAGACGTGGCTCCTCGAGGTCGCCGACCTGCCGGCCGGCACCTACGAGTACAAGGCGGCCCTCAACCGCAGCTGGACCGAGAACTACGGCGCCGGCGGCGGCCGCGACGGCAGCAACATCGTGCTTCAGCACGCGGGCGGTCCGGTGACCTTCGTGTACGACCACCGCACGCACGTGATCACCACGCGCTGACGCATCGGCACTGACACGACGACGGCCGGGACCGCGGGGTCCCGGCCGTCGTCATGTGCGGGAGGCGACGAGGAGCCTAGAGCCAGTCGTTCCGCTTGAAGGCCCAGTAGAGGCCGCCGCCCATCGCGACCATGAGCAGCAGCGCGAACGGGTAGCCGAACCCCCAGTGCAGCTCGGGGATGACATCGAAGTTCATCCCGTAGATCGAGGCGATCAGGGTCGGCGCGAAGAGGATCGCCGCCCACGAGGAGATGCGCTTGACCTCCTCGCCCTGCCGCAGCGACGTCTCGGTCAGGCGGGTCGTCTCCTCGTTCTGCCGCTGGGCCACGAGGGTGGAGTGGACCGTCAGGGCGTTCTGCAGCAGCGCGCGGAACGTGTTGACCCGCTCGACGACGCGGATCACGTGGTCCTGGACGTCCCGGAGGTTGCGTGCGAGTTCGTCGTCGATCCGGTACTTGTCGGATCCCCGGAGCAGGGTGTCCATCATCGCCTCCAGGGGCTGCGTGGCGCGCTGGAACTCGATGACTTCGCGGTGCAGTTCGTAGATCCTCCGCGAGACGTCCGGCGCTCCCCCGAACAGTTCGTTCTCGATCTCGTCGACGTCGTTCTCCAGCCCCAGGACGACGGGCCCGTACTCGTCCACCACCTGGTCGAGCATCGCGTAGAGGACGGCCTGCGGGCCCGCCCCGAGCAGCTCCGGGTCCGCCTCCAGCCTCCGCCGTACGATCCCGAGGTCCGGTGACTCCGCATGCCGGATGGTCACCACGAAGTCCTGGCCGATGAAGATGTGCAGCTCGCCGAACTCCACCTTCTCCTCTGCGTCGAGGTAGCGGGCGGGCCGCAGCACCACGAACAGGGTGTCCCCGTAGTGCTCGAGCTTCGCACGCTGGTGTCCGTTGGTGGCGTCCTCGACGGCGAGGTTGTGCAGCCCGAACTCGGTCTCGACCGCCTGGATCTCGTCCCGTTCGGGGCGGTAGAGGCCGATCCAGCCCATGCCGCCGCTGTCCCGCATGAGCTCGAACGTCTGGTCCAGTGTCTCGGGTTCGATGCGCTTCTTCCCGCCGACATAGACGGCGTTCGCGACGAGCGGCATATCAGGCGCCGTCCGCGGTGGGGCCCGCGGGATCGCCCGCCAGGCCGGCGAGGGTCTCGATCAGGAGCCGGCGCTCCTCGACCTTGATCCGCTCGTGGAGCGTCTCCTCGGTGTCGTCGGGCAGGACGGCGACGGCTGCCTGGGCGAGGATGGGGCCCGTGTCCACCCCCGCGTCCGCGATCATCACGGTGCAGCCCGTCACCTTGACGCCGTAGGCGAGGGCATCACGCACCCCGTGGGCGCCCGGGAAGCTCGGTAGGAGTGCCGGATGGGTGTTGAGGTACCGGTCGGGGAACGCGTCGAGGAAGGTCTGGTCGACGATCCGCATGAACCCCGAGGACACGACGTAGTCCGGCCGGTGGGCGGAGACGGCCTCGGTGAGGGCGCGGTTCCAGTCCGCCCGCTCACCGTACTGCCGGAAGTCAACCTCGAACGTCGGGATCCCCGCAGCGGCCGCACGCCGGACGCCGCCCGTGCCCGGGCGGTCGGCCCCGACGGCGGCGATGGTCACGGGGAGACGGCCCTCGCCGACGGCGTCGATCACGGCCTGGAGGTTCGATCCGGAGCCGGAGACGAGGACTACGATGCGCATGACTCAACTCTAGGGTCTCGCCTCGCCTAGGGTTGAACCATGGCGAGGCGAGGAACCACGAGGCAGCAGGACACCGACGCGGCCGGACCGCGAGGTCCCGGCGCCGGCCCGACGGCACCCGACGACGCCGCGACAGCGCGCGCGGCGTCCGCCCGGCTGTGGCTACGCCTGTTCGTCGTGGCACTCCTCGGGGCGGCGCTGACCAGCAGCCTGGTGCTGCCGTGGAAAGTGGTCGCGCTGGTCCTGGCCCTGTTCGCCCTCGCCGCCGGCGTCGTCGGCCTCGTCAAGGCCATCGGCGCGAAGCTGCCCCGGTTCGTCGTCCTTGTGACATCCCTGGGTCTGGCCGCCGCGCTGTTCCTCACCGCGGGTACCGCCGCATCGGTACTCCTCTGGCCGATCACGCAGACCTACGAGGACTGCATGTCCCGCGCCCTCACCCTCCAGGCCCAGCGCGACTGCGAGGACGGCCTGAGGAGCCTCGACGGGTTCGGCGGCACGTAGGACCGAAGGGTCCCCTCGGGGCTCAGCGCCTCCGCGGCTCCCGCTCCAGCAGGGGACCGAGGGCGTGCCCGAACAGGGCGCCGATGGCCACCTCCAGCGCGAGCCACAGGCCGACCGACAGCGGGTCCGGCCCGAGGTCGGTGAAGCGGCCCAGGCCGAGTGAGGCGCGCGAGAGCAGCGCGACGCCGGCGCCCATCAGCCCGGCGGCGATGCCGATGAGGGCGGAGAGTGCGAGGGTCGACGCCGTCGCGGTGAGCCACCGTCTGCTGCTCTGCAGCACGAGCCACTCGTCGAAATGGTTCTCGCCCTCGCGGAAGAACCACCAGCCCGCGAGGAGACCGCCGAGGACCGGGATGGCCAGGGCCGCATACCCGTACTCGAGCGTGCCCGCCGGGAGCGCACCGAGGACGGGCACCGCCGGCAGGGGGCCGACGGTGCTCGCGAGCGGGGTGAGGGAACTGCCCGTGCCGAGCGCGAACCCCGCACCCGTGGACCAGGACAGCGTCCACAGGGCGACGTTGGGCAGGAGCCCGAGCTGGAGCAGGGTGATCACGGTCGCACCGGCGATCCCGCCGTCGATGCGTTCGTAGATCGCGGCGATGCCCGCCCAGTTCAGCCCGATCGCGACCGCGAGCAGCGCCGCCGACAGGCACGCGGCGACGAGCACGGCGATGAAGCCCGACCGGACGATCGACCACGCATAGGACCCCGCCCAGCGAGAGTGCTGGCTGGCGCGGCCCACCCAGGCCGCGAAATCCACGCCCACCAGGCGACTCCAGGCACCCGCCTCACGGTAGGCGCCGGTGATCAGCCCGATCCCGGCGGACACGGGAGGGATCAGGGCGCCGGCCAGGAGCGGCACGGAGGCGTCCGGGGTGCCCGACACGTACGCGATCCCCGCGCCGATCGCTGCATAGGTGACCAGGGCGCCGAGCAGCGCCTGCCAGAGCTGGTCGGTGTAGGACGCCCGGGCCAGGCGGCGCCCCGCACGCCAGGCGAGGAGGAGCGGTACGAGGATCAGGCCGAGGGGAACCACGTGCAGCAGTCCGGACGCCGCCTCCGTGCCGGCAACGCCCGGGGGGAAAAGCAGCACGAGGGGCACCCCGTGCATGAGGAGCCAGCCCTGGCCCGCGAGCCGGGCGGCGGACTCCGCGGTCCGGTCCGCGAAGCCACCGGTGAGCCACACCGCGGCGACCGGGAGCACCACGAGCAGGGCCGAGATCACGGCGGCCTGTCCGAGTTCGAGCACCCCCTGGAGCCACAGGGGCATGGGAAGGGCACGGGGCTTGGTGGGGATTTTCATCCCTCCCATGGTGCCACCGCCGCGGACACGCGCGGCCCACCGACGCGGGCTGGACGGCGCCCGACGAGGGTGTGGCGCCGGTCACCCGAGAATGTCGACGAGGCCCTTGACGACCGCGAGGCCCGCGCCGATGAACGCGATCACGATGACGAACAGCCGCGCCTGGTGGTCACGGACGAAGCGGCCGAGCTTCTCGCCGGCGAAGATGCCGGCCACGATGACCAGGCCGATCGCGATCCACATCCACGGCGCGAGGACGGGTGCCTGGGCCGGGTCGAGCAGCAGTTTCGTCACGATGGTCACCGATCCGATGCAGACGAAAAAGGGCTGGAGCGTCGCGGCGAAGGGGCGCTGTGGCCAGCGTGCGAGGAGGGCGTACGCGCTGACGGCCGGGCCCCCGACCCCTGCCATCGAGTTGGTGACGCCGGCGGCGAAGCCCGCGACCGCCTTCGGCGTGTTGCCGCGCACCACGACGTCGGAGCGCTGGAGCACCAGGGAGACGGTCAGCGCCACGAGGACGACGGCGCCGACCGTGACCGACAGCGGCGCGGACGGGAGGGCCACGGCGAGGAACGACCCCGGGATGGAGCCGAACAGCGAGGGGACGACGAGCCAGCGGAACATGCTCCAGTCGATGTCCTTCCAGACCCGGCCCACGATGATCGCCGAGGACACCACGCCGCAGAGGTTCACGAGGAGAACCCCCTCGTGCGGTCCGAGGATGATCACGAGGAACGGGGCGATGAGCAACGCGAACCCCAGGCCGGCGATACGCTGCGCGATGGCCCCCATGAGGATCGAGGCCAGCACGATGCAGAAGATGCCGAGAGTCACCCCGCCACAGTACGCCCAGGCAACCATCAGGCTCTCCCCTGCCGCCCCACATGACGGCGGTACGCTGGGCCCATGACGGCCCTCACCAGCGCACTGGCCACGGCGGACTGGCGCCGGCGCGTCTTCCGCCTGTACGACGACGTCCGCGAGCACGCCGCCTCGGCGTCGCCCGAAGCCGCACACGCCACGTGGCGGGACGGCCGTGACGCGCTGTTCCGCACGCACCCGGCGTCGGCCCTGCCGGACGCCGCGAGGGAGTCCTTCGCCGGGCTGGCGGTGGCGCCCTACGATCCGGCCTTCCGGTTCGAGGCGGAAGTGGACGACGAGGGCGCGGGGCAGGCGATGAACGTCGCGACCGGCACCGACGGCGTCGTGCCGTTCAGCCGCCTCGGCAGCGTGCTGCTGCCCGGCCTCGGGAAGCTCGCCCTCTGGAGGCTCGGCTCCTACGGCGGCGGATTGTTCCTCCCGCTGCGCGACGGCACGTCGGGCAGGCCCGCGGGCACGTACGGCGGCGGACGCTACGTCCTGGACACCGTCAAGGGTGCCCACCTGGGCGAGGGGCGCCAGCCCGGGCGCCTCGTGGTGGACCTGAACTTCGCCTACAACCCGTCCTGCGCCTATGACGAGGCGTGGGCCTGCCCGCTGCCGGGCCCGGACAACCGGCTCGCCGACGACGTCCCGGTGGGCGAGCTGTACCGGGACTACGGCACGGGACGATGAGCGAGGACCCGTTGACGATGCAGGCGCGGTGGCGCCGCCGTTCCGAGATCCCCATGATCCTCGCCGCGGTCCTCTACCTCGTGGCGTACTCGGCCCAGGTCGTCGGAGACCCGGACCCGATCGAGGCCCGGCTCCTCGAGACCGTCATCTGGGGCGTGTGGGGCCTCTTCCTCGCCGACTACCTCGTGAGCCTCTGGCTGGCGCCCGCGCGGAGCCGGTGGTTCCTCCGCCACCTGCACGAACTCGTGATCCTCCTGCTGCCCATGCTGCGCCCGCTGCGCCTCCTCCGACTCGTCCCCCTGCTGCGCGTCCTCAACCGCTCCGGCGGCGATGCCCTGCGCGGACACATCGTCCTCTACGTCGTCACCGCCATGACGGTGCTCGGGTATGCGGGGGCGCTCGCGGTGCTCGACGTCGAACAGGACGTCCCGGGCGCGACGATCGTGACGCTCCCCGACGCGCTGTGGTGGGCCCTGACGACCGTGACGTCCGTGGGGTACGGCGACTACTACCCCGTCACGGGCGCCGGGCGACTCGTCGCGGCGGGCCTGATGATCGGCGGGATCGGGGTACTCAGCGCGGTCACGGCGGCATTCGCCTCCTGGCTCGTGGAGAACGTGGCGACGGCCAGTGGGTCCTCCACCGGTCGCGCAGAGCCCGGGGCGGAGGACACGCGGGTCCACGACCAGCTCGCGAGCGTCAGCCTCCAGATCGACACCCTGACACGCCAGCTCGCCCATGGCGCCCACCGGGAACGGAGCGGACCGGAGTAGCCCGGACCGGGCGGTCAGCGGGCACGGCGGCGGCCCGATCCGGCCCTATCATAGGACCACACCCACCCACTCTCCGGAGGCTCCGATTACAGACACGGCCGCTCAACACGACATCTACTTCGGCGCTCCCGAGCCGGAGAACGAAGCGGAGATCCTTGAGTCGGCGTCCCGCGCGGCAGTGGCCCGGCTCGAAGGCCGTGCGGACATCACGACCGTCAAGCGGCGCTTCACGCTCATCAACCAGGACCGTACGCCGCACCAGGCGATGGTCGAGGACCTGCTGTTCATCCGCCGTGCACTCGACGACGCCGGCATCGAGTTCCTGCTGGTCCGCGGCAACGACGAGCGGCCCGTGATCGCCGTCGACCTCGATGACCGAGAGCGACTGCGCACCGCGCTCGTGGAGGCGTGCCGGGACGAGCCGTTCTACTCCCGCACCGTGGACACCAAGCGCCGCACCACCCTGCTGGTGGGCGACGGCCAGCTCTCGAGCAGCGGCAAGGCCCGCATCTTCCGCCTGTTCCGGCCTCGCATCGAACCCCTCGGCGGACTCGCGTACGGGCCGTCCGCCGGCGTGCAGATCGAACTGTGGGCCCTCGGGGAGAGCGCCATCGAGCTGCCGGTGGAGAACTCCCTCACGCGCCGCACCCTCCCCGCCGCCGAGGTGGTGCGCGGCGAGGTGGAACGCCACGGCCTGCCCTGGCCGACGATCGACAACATGTTCGCCGATCACGCCACGGACATCGACTTCGACATCGACCTCGTCTTCTCCTGGGTGGACGGCAGCAGCCCCGAGTACCGGGCGGCGCGCGCGGCCCGCATGGAGGGTGTCGTGGTCGGCGAGGGCGACGACCACGAGGCCCGCTTCCGGCAGATCGACGAGCTCAAGTACGCCCTGCGGTCCGTCTACATGTTCGCGCCCTGGGTCCGCCGGATCTTCATCGCGACCGATTCCGACCGCCCGGCGTGGCTCGCCGACCACCCCTCGGTCACGCTCGTGCGCTCCGAGGACCACTTCAAGGACCCCTCCGTCCTCCCGACGCACAACTCGCAGGCCGTCGAGGCGCAGCTCCAGCACATCCCGGGCCTGTCCGAGCACTTCCTGTACTCCAACGACGACATGTTCTTCGGCCGCCCCGTGGCCCCGGACATGTTCTTCTCCCCCGGCGGGGTCACGAAGTTCATCGAGGCGGACACGCGCATCGGCCTGGGTGACAACGACGCCGAGCGCAGCGGCTTCGAGAACGCCGCCCGCGTGAACCGCCGCCTCCTGCACGAGCGCTTCGGCCGCATCACCACGCGGCACCTCGAGCACACCGCCGCCCCCCTCCGGAAGAGCGTGCTGCTGGAGATGGAGGCGGAGTTCGCCGCGGAGTTCCAGGCGACGGCCGCCTCGCGGTTCCGTGCCAAGGACAACATCTCGGTCACCAACTCGCTGTACCACTACTACGCCCTGCTGACCGGCCGCGCCGTCACCCAGGAGATGGCGAAGGTGAAGTACGTGGACACCACGATGAGGTCCGGGCTCAAGAGCCTGAACAAGATGCTGGACAAGCGCAACCAGGACTTCTTCTGCCTCAACGACGGCAGCTTCCCGGAGGTCCCGGCCGAGGAGCGGGCCCACCTCGTGACGGACTTCCTCGAGAAGTACTTCCCGGTCAAGGCTCCCTGGGAGGTCTAGGTCCCGCCGCGGGGTGTCGGGGGCGCGTGCCAGACTGACGCGATGCAGACGTTCCTGCCGTACCCCGACTTCGCGGCCAGCGCCCGCGTGCTGGACCAGGCGAGGCTCGGCAAGCAGCGTGTCGAGACGCTGCAGGCGCTGCGCGCCCTCGTCATCCCCGACTACGGGTGGCGGCAGCACCCGGCCATCCGTATGTGGATGGGATACGTCCCGGCGCTGACCGTCTACGGGCTGGCCATGGTGGCCGAATGGGTCTCGCGCGGCCATGCCGACTCGACGCACCGGCAGATACTCGAGTTCGCCCCGCGCGTGCTGGAGGAGCCGGACGTGCCGATGCCGCCCTGGTTCGGCGACCCCGCGCTGCACCTGAGCCACCGGTCCAACCTGGTCCAGAAGGCACCGGAGATCTACCGGGACCGGTTCGCCGGCGTCCCGGAGGACCTTCCCTACGTCTGGCCGGCACCGGAACGCGAGCGTATACCGGTCGAGCCCGCGGGCCGGCGCCTGTGGATCTGGCGTGGCGGTCCGGTCCCTGCCGACCCGGGCGCCGCCGACGCCGTGCTGCTTCTGCCGCCCGCCCCGCCCGGGGGGCACGCCGCCCCCAAGTGGCAGCGGCAGCTGCACGCGTTCGAGGAGTCCGTGCAGGAGGGCGACGCCGTGGCCCTCCCCGATACCGACGGCCTGCGCTTTCGGACCGGGCGCGTGGGGCCGGTGTTCATGCACGAGGACGGGCTGGTCCGGACGGCCCGGCTGGACGGCTGGCTCCGGCGCTCCGACGTCGATCCGCCGGCCCTGCTGCAGGATCCACGCACCCTCTTCAGCGTCGGCAGACCGGACGCCCTGACCGAGTGATCAGGCCCGTGTGATCAGGCCCGAGTGATCAGGCCCGAGTGATCAGGCCGGTGGGTCAGGCCGAGGTGAGGTGCCGGGTCCGGCCGACCTCGGGGATGACCACCCCGTGGGCCTCGAGCCGGCGCCGCGTCTCCTCGCGAGGCACAACCTCTCCCACCGAGCTGTGCCGTCCCGCGGGGACCACCGAGTGGACGATCGTCCCCTCATAGACGTGGACGAGGTTGTAGGACTGAGCACCGTCCCGGCCACGCGTGCCCCCGCCGTCGAACATCAGGTCCTGGGTGTAGCACGTGGCGCTCGCCACCGAGACGGGGACGCCGGCGAACATCGCCGTCGTCGAGTAGTGCAGGTGCCCGGCGAGGATCGTGCGGACGTCCGAGCCGCGGACGACGTCGGCCAGCGAGCGCTGGTCGCGCAGCTCCACGAGCACCGCGAGGTCCTGGACGCTGGGGACGGGCGGGTGGTGCAGGGCGAGGATGGTCCCGTGCGGCGCGGGCACCTCCAGCTCGGCGGCGAGCCAGCGCAGCTGCCCGTCGGAGAGCTCACCGTGGTGGCGCCCCGGCACCGTGGAGTCGAGGGTGATGATGCGCAGGCCGTCGAGGAAGTGCACGGCGTCCACCGGGTCGTCCCCGCGTCCGGCGGGTGCCTCGTCGAGGAGGCCCTCCCGGAAGGCCGCGCGGTCGTCGTGGTTGCCCATCGCCCAGACGACCGTCGCCCCGAGCCGTTCCGCGGCGGGGTCCACGATGGCGCGGAGCTTCGCGTACGCGCCCGGTTCCCCCTTGTCCGCGAGGTCCCCGGTGAAGACGATGGCGTCCGGCCGCGCCCCGGACGCCTCGAGGTCCTCGAACACCTCCCGCAGCCGCTGCTCGCTGTCCACGGCCCCGTACAGCGGGGCGTCCCCTCCGAGGAGGTGGGTGTCACTCATGTGCAGGACGAAGTGCTGGGGCCGGGGGTGTTCTGCTGTCCGGGGGACCATGGAACCTTCTCCGATAGCTGGTGGGCACGCTGGCTTGTCTGCCATCAAAGCAGAAGCTCGCGTCCCTGTCGGTGAACTCCCCACGGCACGGCGCGAAACTCTGAGGAAACATGTGCCATCGGGCTCCGTCGAGTAGGGTGTCGCCGCGAGGTGTTGATCATCGGGTCCCGCGGGGCCCTGCAGGAACGGCACGAGAACAGGAGACCCCGGCATGTGCGGACGCTTCGTCATCGCGGGCAACAGGGCGGACCTCATCGACGCCTTCGAGGTGGACGAGGCGGCCGAGGACGAGGTGCCGCCGTCCTGGAACGTGGCGCCGACCGACACCGTGCGGCTCGTCGTCGAGCGGTTGGACCCGCACACGGGTGAGCTGACGCGCCGGCTGGAACCGGCGCGCTGGGGTCTCATCCCCTCCTGGGCCAAGTCCGCCGCCGTCGGAGCGCGGATGATCAATGCCCGGAGCGAGACCCTGCTGGAGAAGCCCTCCTTCCGGGCCGCCGCACTCAAGCGCCGTGCCATCGTCCCCGCGGACGGGTACTACGAGTGGCGGAAGAACGACGACGGCTCGAAGACCCCGATCTACCTGCACGGCCCGGACGGCTCGCTGCTGGGCTTCGCCGGGCTCTACGAGTTCTGGCGGGACCCCGCGACCGCGGACCCGGAGCACCCGCAGGGTGCCTGGGTGGTCAGCTGCACCATCATCACCCGGCCGGCGAGCGACGCCCTGGGCGAGATCCACGACCGCACGCCGGTGATCCTGCCTCCGGACCTCCGCGGCGCCTGGCTCGATCCGCGCAACGATTCGCGGCCCGTGGTGCAGGACCTGCTGGACGCCATCCCGGACCCCCACCTGCTGCCGCGGATCGTCGGCACACGGGTCGGGTCGGTGCGCAACAACGGCCCCGACCTCATCGAACCCCTCCCCGGGACACCGCAGGGCGCCTAGGGTCGCAGCATGACGACGATCGGAACGCACGCATGATCAGGACGGACCTCGCCCCGGGCATCCACTACCTCGAGCACGCCAGGACCAACGTGTACCTCGTGGAGGACGACGACGGGCTCCTCCTGGTCGACACCGGGCTGCCGCGCTCGAAGGGACTCCTCCTGGCGGCACTGACCCGGATCGGGCGGACGGTGCAGGACATCCGGGGCATCGTTCTCACCCACGGGCACTTCGACCACGTGGGCACCGCCGAGCACCTGCGCTCGCGGTACGGCATCCCGGTGTACTGCCACCCCGACGACGCCCACCTCGCCGCACACCCCTACAGCTACGACCGGGAACGGAGCCCGTTCCTCTATCCGCTGCGCTACCCGCGGGCCGTGCCGGGGCTGCTGCGCATGACCGCGGCCGGGGCCGTCGCGGTCAAGGGAGTGCCCGACACCCTGCCGCTGACCCCCGAGGCGGCCGCGGCCCTGCCCGGCTCACCCCGGCTGGTCCCGACGCCCGGGCACACGCGGGGCCACTGCGCGCTGCACTTCCCGGACCGCGACGCCGTCATCAGCGGGGACGCGCTCGTCACCCTGGACCCCTATACAGGCCGTCCCGGCCCGCAGGTGGT
The DNA here is from genome assembly GCF_054511075.1 of Arthrobacter sp. TMS2-4. Classification (NCBI taxonomy): domain Bacteria; kingdom Bacillati; phylum Actinomycetota; class Actinomycetes; order Micrococcales; family Micrococcaceae; genus Arthrobacter; species Arthrobacter sp. TMS2-4. The sequence goes on along the minus strand of NZ_JBTNDI010000002.1, from coordinate 111,881 downwards.
GGCCCGCGCCGCGACCGCCGACATGGGCACCGCGCTGCGCTCCCTCGAGGCGCTGCGCTCCACGGCCGCGGGGACAGTCCTGCCGGGCCACGGCTTCCCCTGGTTCGCCGGCGCGGAATCCGCGGTCGCACAGGCGATCGAGGTCGGCGGCCACTAGGCCCGGACCGGGCCGGGCCGGGCCGGGCCTGCCCGGCGGGGACGACACGATACGCTGGCGACATGGGCTGGTTGAGGCGTCAGACGATGGTGGGCTTCGCCCGCGGCACGGTGAAGCGCGGGATGCTCACCATGGTCACGGCGCAGGCGGTGGTCATCGCCGGCGTCATCGCCGTGGACGTGTACCAGAGGAGCCGGCGCACCAAGCGCCCGGCCTTCCCGCAGCCGGGCACGTTCCACACCACCATCGCGGACACCGAAACCACCGTCTACACCTACGGCGAGGACCTCTTCGAGGCGATGATCGCCGCGATCGACGGCGCGAAGGAGCAGGTGCTCCTGGAGACCTACATCTGGAAGGGCGACGAGGTCGGTACACGCTTCCGCGACGCCGTGAACCGTGCGGCGGACCGCGGCGTGGACGTCTTCGTCATCTACGACGGCTTCGCGAACCTGGTGGTGAACCCGTTCTTCTACGATTTCCACCCCGCCGTCAACGTCTACCGCTTCCCGGTCATCCGCCCCTCGATCGTCTTCACGAACATCCGCGGCACGGGCCTGGACCACCGCAAGGTCCTCGTGGTGGACGGCGAGGTGGGGTTCGTGGGCGGTTACAACCTGGGGACGCTGTACGCGACGAAGTGGCGCGATACGCACCTGGAGATCCGCGGACCGTCCGTCTGGGAGCTCCGCGAGGCGTTCGCGAGCTTCTGGAATCTCCGGGCCATCCCCAGACGGCCCGAACTGCCCGACCTCAGCGCCAACTACTGGGAGCCCCGCATCCGCGCGGTCAACAACGTCCCGGCCGTGCTGGTCTACCCCATCCGGGGCGTCTACCTGGATGCGATCAACCGCGCGCACAAGCACGTCTTCATCACCACCGCGTACTTCATCCCCGACCGGCAGATCCTCGACGCGCTCCTGCGGGCCAGCCGCCGGGGAGTGGACGTCCGGGTGATCCTCCCCGAGGACTCCAACCACGTGGTCTCCGACTGGCTGTCCCGGGGGTTCTACTCCTCCCTCATCAATGCCGGCGTGCGGATCCTGCTCTACCAGAACTCCATGATTCATGCGAAGACGGCCACGGTCGACGGCGAGTGGAGCACGGTCGGCACGGCGAACATCGACCGGCTCAGCCTCACGGGCAACTACGAGATCAACCTCGAGATCTTCGACCGGGACCTGGCGGCGACGATGGAGAAGATCTTCGCGGTGGACTCCTCCAACAGCCGCGAACTGACCCGCGAGGAGTGGGAGAGCCGCCACCTGGTGGCCCGCGCCAGCGAGATCATCCTCGCTCCGCTGCGTCCGTTCCTGTGACCCCGGACGGCCCTCCGGGTGCCTGCCCGGGCGCCGCGAAGCGCTGCAGGTAGCCACGCTGCGACGAGTCCACGTGCCCGGCCATGAGGCGCCCTGCCTCGGCCTCGCTGCCGGCGTCGATCGCCGCCAGGACGAGGCGGTGCTCGCCCCAGGACTGCTTCCCGCGGTGGTCGACGTCGGAGGCGTACAGCCACTCGATCTTGCCGGAGATCTGTCGGAGCAGGGCCGTCAGCGACGCGCTGCCGCTGAGCTCCGCGACACCGAGGTGGAAGCGGATGTTCAGCTCGGGCAGCGTCGCGAGGGCGTCGGCGGCCACGGCGCGGTCGCCGTCGTCGAGGATGTCCGTGAGCGCCCGGCGTGCGGCCCACCACCCGCTGTCCGGCGCGGCGGCACCGAACTGGGCGGCGGCCCGGCGGGCTGCGCGCCGCGCGATCGTCGCCTCGATGACGCCGCGGACGGCGAACAGGTCCTCCGCGTCGTCGAGCGGGATCGCCGCCACGGTGGAGCCGGCGTAGGGACGGGACTCGACGAACCCCTCCGCCTCGAGCGCGCGCAGCGCCTCCCGCACAGGGACGCGGGAGACGCCGTACTTCGTCGCGAGCGCCGCCTCGGTGACCCGCGTGCCGGGCGCCAGGACCCCGAAGATGATGTCGTGGCGGAGGGCGTCGAGGACGCGCTGCGGCGCCCCGGCGTCCGTCTCAGGCCGCATCTGCCGCGTCCGGTCCCGCGACGGCGGGCGCGTCGGGCACGGGCTCAGCGTCCCGCCGCATACCCCTGCGCTCCCCGCGGGTTGGCGGCGGCCGACAGCACGCCGGTCCCGTGGTCCCGGGTGACGGCCGAGAGCCGGCCGAGCGACCAGTCCCCCGCACGCGTGACGACGTGGCCGCGGCGTTCCAGGTCCGCGATCACCTCCTCCCCCAGCCGGTCCTCGACCACGGCGCCGCCGGGCTCCCAGGTGCGCGGCCAGAAGGATCCGGGGATCGACGTCGTGTGGAGGGACGGGGCGTCGATGGCCTGCTGCGGGGTGTATCCGCCCACGATGGTGCGCAGGATGTAGAGCAGCTGCCACTGGTCCTGCTGGTCGCCGCCGGGCGACCCGAGGGCGACGACGGGCCTGCCGTCCTTCAGGATGAGCGTCGGGGTGAGCGTGGTGCGCGGCCGCTTGCCGGGTTCCAGCGTGGACGGCGCCCCGTCCTCGAGCCAGGTCATCTGGAGCCGTGACCCGAGGCAGAAGCCGAGCTCGGGGATGGTCGGCGAGGACTGCAGCCAGCCGCCGCTCGGCGTCGCGGAGACCATGTTCCCGGCGGCGTCGACGACGTCGATGTGACACGTGTCGCCGCGGGTCTCGCCGCTGCGGGACACCGTGGGCTCGCCCACCCCGGCGAACCCGCCACCGCCCACCAGGGCGGGTGGCGTGTAGTCGGTGCGCAGCGGCGGGGTGAAGGGGGTGCGTCCCGGGACGGTGCCGGGCCGGAAGTCGAGGGAGGCGTCGTCACCGATGAGCGCGCGCCGCCCGGCGGCGTACTCGGCCGAGAGCAGGTACTCCATGGGAACGTCGGCGTCCCCGTAGTAGGCCTCGCGGTCGGCGATGGCGAGCTTCTGCGCCTCGAGGATGGTGTGCGCCCCGAGGGCGGTGGACGGGTCGAGCCGCTCGTCGTCGAACCCGTCGAGGATCGCGAGGGTCTGCAGCAGGGCCGGGCCCTGGCCCCACGGCCCGGTCTTCGCGATGGTGTAGCCGCGGAACTCCAGGGTCGCGGCCTCCTCGTACCCCGCCTCGAAGCCCGCGAAGTCCTCGAGGGCCAGGACACCGGCGTGGTCGAGCCCGGAGGAGTGCCGGTGCGGGGTCCGGCAGAACTCGACGGCGGCCTGCGCCACGCGCCCGGTCCGCCACTCGAGGCGCGCGGCGTCGATGCGCTCTGCCCGTGTCGCGGCGTCGGCCCCGGCGTCGACGAGGGATCCGAGCACGCGGGCGTACGCCTCGTTGCGGATCATCTCGCCCTCCCGCGGCGGCCTGCCCTCGGGCATCCACAGGGCTGCGGAGGTGGGCCAGTGCTCGGTGAAGAGGTCCGCCACGGCGGCGATCGTCGCGCCCACGCGGCCGAGGACGGGGTGCCCGTCCCGCGCGTACCGACAAGCGAACTCGAGGACGTCCCCGAGTTCCCACGTGCCGTGGTCGCGGAGGAGGATCAGCCAGGCGTCGACGGCGGCGGGTACCGCGGCAGCGAGCGCGCCCGCGCCGGGGACGAGTTCCAGTCCCTCGGCGAGGTAGTGCTCGCGGGTGGCCGCGGCCGGCGCGGGCCCCTGCCCCATGAGGACGACCGGCCGGCCCGGGTCCTCCGCCGTGGCGAAGACGCCGGTCATGTCCCCACCGGGACCGTTGAGGTGGGGCTCGACGACGTGGAGGACGAACGCCCCGGCCACCGCGGCGTCGAAGGCGTTACCGCCACGTTCCAGGACCGCCTGCGCAGAGGCGGTGGCCAGCCAGTGCGTCGAGGCGCTCATGCCGAACGTGCCCTGGAGCGTGGGGCGGGTGGTGAAGGAGGGCGGGGGCGTGTACGTCATCGTTGTCCCTTTCGACGGGGGATCGGCGGTGCGCGACCGCGGTCGCGGGACTGTGAGCATTGAATACAATCGGCAGTCCGAGGATAAGCTTCGTATACATTCGCCCACATTGTACTGAAGGACATCATCGTGACGAAGAACCGGGTGGCAACGGACCGCCTCCACCTGTGGCTCATGCTCATCCTGACCTTCTCCACCGGGGTGATCGACGCCGTCGGCTACCTGGGGCTGGATCGCGTCTTCACGGGCAACATGACCGGCAACGTGGTGCTCCTCGGCATGGCCTTCGCCGGCGGGGCCGACCTGCCCATCCTCCGGCCGGCCCTGGCCCTCGTCTTCTTCATGGTGGGCGCCGCGCTCGCCGGCCGGGCCCTGCGGAACGGACCCGAGGGGTGGTCCGGCCGCACCTCCGGCATGCTCCTCGCGGTGACGGTCGGCCTGACCGCTCTCGCCGTCTACGTCGCGCTGGTCGACGTCACCGCCGAGGAGATCCTCGGCAGCATCACGACGTCGGTGCTCGCCACCGTGATGGGCGTGCAGGCGGCGACCGCCAAGCGCCTCAAGGTCGCCGAGATCACCACCGTCGTCGTCACGTCCACCATCACGGGCCTCGCCTCGGACTCCCGCCTCGCCGGGGGGAAGAGTCCCTTCTGGGCCCGCCGGGCCTCGGCGATCGCACTGATCATGGCCGGTGCCGTCGTCGGCGCCCTGGCCCTGAAGGCCGACCTCTGGGTTGGCATCGCGGTGTCGGCGGTCCTCTCCGCCGTCGTCACCCTGCTCGGGCACCTCCGGCATCGACGGGACGTGAAGGACGCCGTCACAGGAAATGTCGGGGAAGCCGCACTACGGTAGACGCATGCATACGGTCGAAGAGCAGTTCGCATTCCACCGCCTGGCACGATCCTGGCCGCAGCACCGCTGGTGGAAGCCGCTCCTCACCGTCCTGCTCGGTGGGGTGTTCTACGTCGTCTTCGTGCTCATGGTCCTTGTCACGGGGCTCGCCCTCGCGAGCCTGACACCTGCGGGGGTCGGACCCTACTTCGATGCCCTGTCCGTGCTGGATCTCAGCAACCCGGTGATGTTCGCGTTCACCCTCGTCTCGCTGATCCTGATGATTCCCGCCCTCGCCCTGGCGGCCCTGATCGTGGGCCCCCGGCCGATCGGCCTGCTCTCGTCCGTCGCCGGCCATATCCGGTGGCGGTGGCTCGCGGTCTGCGCAGGCGTCTCCGTGGCCGTGTTCCTCGTGAACCTCGTGGTCTCCTTCGGGGTCGGCGTGCTCTTCCCGGTGGAGGCCGAACCGTTGCCCGTGCCGCCGGAGACGACCACCCTGCTCATCCTGCTCGCCCTGTCCGTCCTCGCCGTCCCGTTCCAGGCCGCCGCGGAGGAGTACGTGTTCCGGGGCTTCCTGATGCAGGCCATCGGCAGCTGGCTCCGCCATCCCGCCTTCGCGATCCTGCTCCCCGTCCCGCTCTTCGTCCTCGGCCACGGCTACGATCCGCTCGGGCAGGCCGACGTGGCGATCTTCGCGATCTTCGCGGGCTGGATCACGTGGCGGACGGGCGGGCTGGAAGCCGCGATCGCTGTGCACGCCGTCAACAACATGACCATCTTCGTCCTCGGGGCGTTCGGGCTCGTGGATGTGAACTCCACCGAGGGGTCACTGAGCGGGCTCGTCCTGTCCGTCGCGACCATGGCCCTCACGGCCGTGATCATCGTCCGCCTGGCGGACCGCCGGGGCGTCGCCCGGACGCGGACCGTCACCCTGTGGCCGGCGCCGGAACCGGCGAACGGGGTGCCGGGCCCACCCCTCCCCCCGCGACAGATGATCGAGGACTGACCTCTGACGACCGACCGCCGGGGGTCCTCCCGGCCTCAGGCCTCGATCCGTAGGCCCATGCCCTCGGCGAGGAACGGGGCCAGCACCAGCAACTGGTGTTCGTCGATCGTGGCGCCCCGCAGTCCGTCGAGGCCGTTGATCCCGCGGAAGCTGCTGGTGCGCAGGTCCACGTCCTTCAACCGGGCGCCGTCGAGCGTGAGGGTGCCGATGGTGCAGTCGCGCAGCGCCAGGCGGGTGGCCCGGGCGCCGGTGAGGTCCAGTTCGCCGATGATGCATCCGCTCACGAGGACGTCCGTCAGCTGGGCGCTCCGCAGGTTCACGTAGTCGAGCTTCCCGCCGTCGATCCGGACGCCGTCGAACCTGCTGTCGTACAGCTCCGCCGAACCCCAGCGGGTACTCAGCAGCGAGGTCTCGCGCCAGGCACTGCGCGGCGCCCGGAGCACCGGCGCGAAGAGGTCCTCGAAGGCGCAGCCGATGAAGCGTGCACCCCGCAGGTCGGTGTCGTCCAGGGACACGGCCTCGAGCACGCACTCCTGCAGGGTGGTCCCGGCCAGGTCCTCGCCGTCGAGCACCAGCCTCCCGTAGTGCTCGCCCTCCCGATGGTCACCGTCGAGCAGGCCCGGCGCCTCGATGTGCGTGAGGTCCCCCGGCCGCTGCAGGGACAGGCGTGGCGGGTTCGTCGTGCTGCGCGGTGGCATCGCTGGATCCGTTCGTCGTCGTATCACTCCGGGCCGACCGGTGCGACGGACGGTTTTCATCCCATCATCGACGAAACAATTCACCCGGAACAGCCGAACTCGTACAGTGGAGCACCCGATCGTTGAAGGAGCCGACATGCCGAAGCCCGACAGCACACACGGAACAGGCGCGGAACATGCCTCGCTCCTGAAGGTCCTGGGGAACTGGGACGCCCTCGCCCTCGGGTTCGGGGCGATGATCGGCTTCGGCTGGGTGGTCCTGACCGGCGGCTGGATCGCGTCGGCAGGAACCGGCGGAGCGGTCCTCGCGATGGTGACGGGCGGCGTCATCATGGGCGTCGTCGGCCTCACGTACGCGGAGCTGACCGCCGCCATGCCGAAGGCGGGTGGCGAGCACAACTTCCTCCTGCGTGGCATGGGCCCCCGCTGGTCCTTCGTGGGCTCCTGGGCCATCACCGGCGGCTACGTCACCATCGTCGCCTTCGAGGCCGTGGCACTCCCCCGGACCGCCGAGTACATCTTCCCCGGGCTCAGCCGGATCCCCCTCTGGACGGTGGCCGGCGACGAGGTGCACCTGACGTGGGCCCTCGTCGGCGCGGTCGCGGCCGTGGTGGTCACCCTCATCAACATCCGCGGCGTGAAGATCGCAGGGGCCGCGCAGACCTTCGTGGTCGTGTTCCTCCTCGTCATCGGGCTGATCCTGGTCTTCGGCAGTGTCACCGGTGGATCGGCGGCCAACATGGAGCCCTTCTTCACGGGCGGCTCGGCCGGGTTCTTCGCCGTCCTGGTCGTGGTGCCGTTCCTGTTCGTCGGCTTCGACGTCATCCCGCAGTCCGCCGAAGAGGTCAACATCCCCGCGCGGCAGATCGGCCGCCTCGTCGTCGTCGCCGTCGTCCTCGCCACCATCTGGTACGTGATGACCATCCTGACCACCTCGTCCGCGATGCCCGCGGACGAGCTCGCCGACGCGGACATCGCGACCGCCGACGCGATGGGCACGATGTTCGGCTCGGACCTCATGGCCAACGTGCTGATCGCCGGCGGCATCGCGGGCATCCTCACCTCCTGGAACTCGCTGCTCCTGGGCGCCTCCCGCCTGATGTACTCCATGGCGCGCTCCGGCATGCTCCCCCGCTGGTTCGGCGTGCTGCACCCGCGCTACCGCACTCCCGTGAACGCCCTGATGTTCATCGGCGCCCTGTCCTTCATGGCCCCATTCTTCGGCACGCAGATGCTGGGCTGGCTCGTCGACTCCGGCGCTCCCAGCATCGTCCTCGCCTACATCCTGGTCTCGGTCGTCTTCGTGATCCTGCGCCGCCGCGAACCGGCCATGGAGCGGCCGCTGCGCATCGGCGGGGCCGGCAACGGCGGCACGGCGATCGGGTGGATCGCCGCCATCCTCTGCATCGCCCTGCTGAGCCTGTACCTGCCCGGGATGCCCGCCGCGCTGACGCCCCCGCCCTGGATCCTGTTCGGCCTGTGGTGGGTCCTGGGCGTCGTCTTCCTGCTGCGCATCCCCCGCGGGATCGCCCCGGGGCACGACGCCGAGGAGCGGCTCCTCGAGACACTCGCCGACCGCCGGAGCGGGGTCCGCTGACCCACCCGCCGTGCTTTACTGGGGTCATTCGTCGATCCAGGGGGAGGACAACCGATGAGCAGTGGCCCGCGGCCCACGCACGATCCACGCTACGAGGGCATCTACCAGCGCGGTGGTGCCCCGGATGCGGCGACGGCGGCAGGCTCGCCCTCCGGCGCTCCCGGACCGAGTCCCACCGCCGGGCCGGCCGGCCCGGGGACCTCCGTGATCCGCGAGGTGCCCCCTGAGCCGGGTGGCCACGCGACCGGGGCCGCGTCCCGGCGGAACCCGTACGACCGCTGGATCTGGGGTGTCGCCGGCGTCCTCGTGGCGCTCGGCGCCTACCTCCTCGCGGCACCGATGATCCACGCGGAGGAGTACGCCGAGGCGATGTCCGCGGTCCAGACGGGCCCCTACTTCGCGCCCTGGTTCACCTATACGAGCATGGCCTCCCCGATCCTGCTGCTGCTCGGCGTGGCCACCGCCGTCGTCCAGCTCTTCGTGCTCTCGGTCCGGCACACGCTCACGAGCCGCTGACCAGCCCCTGATCGGCCGGTGATCGGCCGGTGGTCGGCCGGTGGTCGGCCGGTGGTCGGCCGGTGGTCGGCCGGTGGTCGGCCGGTGATCGGCCGGTGATCGGCCGCCGGCCGACCACCATACCGAGGCCGGTCAATCGCCGGGCGTTGCCGCCGTAGGGTGGAGAGCATGGAATCACCGATCGAGAGCTACCTGAAGACCATCCACCGGGAGATCTCCGATCTGAAGGACGGCAAGCCCTACAGCACCATCCCCGCCATGGCGAACGTCGATCCCGACAACTTCGGGATCTGCCTGACGACGGTGGACGGCTACATGTACGAGGTCGGTGACACGCGCGAGGAATTCACCATCCAGTCCATCTCGAAGCCCTTCACGTACGGTCTCGCGCTGGCGGACCTCGGCATGGAGGCCGTGGACGCGAAGGTCGACGTCGAGCCCTCCGGGGACACGTTCAACGAGATCTCGCTCGCGCCCGGAAGCGGTCGCCCCTCGAACGCGATGATCAACGCCGGCGCGCTCACCGCCACGTCCCTCGTCCGGTCGCGCGGTGGCAACACGCGCTTCAAGCGCATCCTCAGCACCTACTCGCAGTTCGCGGGCCGCCAGCTGGGCGTCGACGAGGAGATCTTCCGCTCCGAGGTGGAGCACGGCCACCGCAACCGCGCCCTCGCCTACCTGCTCCGGTCCTTCGGGATCATCGAGGACGACCCCACACCGGTCATCGAGGACTACTTCCGCCAGTGCTCGGTCATGGTCAACTGCATGGACCTCTCGGTCATGGCCGCGACGCTCGCGAACTCGGGGCGTAACCCGCTGACCGGCGTGGAGGTGATGGACCTGCTCGCCGTCGAACGCGTCCTGTCCGTGATGACCACGTGCGGTATGTACGACGACGCCGGGTCCTGGATCAGCACGGTGGGCATGCCCGCCAAGAGCGGTGTGGCGGGCGGGACGATCGCCGTCCTGCCCGGCCAGGTGGGCCTGGCCATCTACTCTCCGCCCCTCGACGAGCACGGCAGCAGCGTGCGCGGCATGGCCACGAGCCAGCGCCTGTCCCGGGACATGGAGCTGCACTTCGTCCGGGCCGCGCGCGCCGGGAAATCGGCCATCCGTGCCACCTACGACATCCTGGCCACGCCGTCGGGCATCCGGCGCACGGATGAGGCGATGGACGTCCTCCGCGACCACGGGCATCGGGCCCAGGTGATCGAACTCAACGGCGACCTGCTCTTCGCGGGCACGGAATCGATGGTCCGCGAACTGAGCGGACTCGACGACGACGTCGACTTCGTGATCCTCGACCTGCGCCGCGTCGACGAGGTCGCCGATGTCTCCCTGCGCCTGCTCGGCGAGGTGCGGGAGAACCTCACCACGATGGGATGCGACCTCGTGCTGATCGACGGCGAGGGCACCCTCGCGGAGACCTTCAAGGATGTGGACCGGCCCGTCCCCACCTTCGACACACGCACCGCCGCCGTCGAGTGGTGCGAGAACGAACTCATCACGCAATACGGCGGGGACCTCCTGCTCCCCTCGAAGGTCGAGGTGTCCCAGTGCCCGGCGCTGAGCCCGCTCACCGACGAGGACATCGAGGCCCTGACGCTGCGCATGGAGGACCGCACCTACGAGAAGGGCCATGTGGTGCGTCGCGTGGGACAGACCTTCGGCGGCGTCTACTTCATCCTCTCCGGCAAGATCGTCACTTCGGTGCCCGGGCCCTCCGGCGAGCGCCTCAAACTGACCACGCTGAGTGCCGGCATGACGTTCGGCGAGCTGGCGCTCGGCAGCGACGACCGTCAGGAAACCACCGTGAAGGCCCTGGAGGACGTGCACGTGAAGGTGCTCACGGCACAGGCCATCAAGGCCATCGAGAAGGAGGACCCGAAGCTGGCGGTCGAACTCTGGAAGGCACTGACGCGGGACGCCTACACGCGGGTGGACCTGTACCTGCGCGAAACCGCGGTACGCATCCGGGACTAGGGTGGTCTGATGACGGTATTGATAGCGGGCTGCGGGGATCTCGGGACAGAGGTGGGGCTGCGGCTGGCCGCCCGGGGCGAGCGCGTGGTCGGCTGGCGCCGGTCCGCCGGACGCCTCCCCGCGGCGATCGAGGGTGTGGCCGTGGACCTCACGCAGCACCTCCCGCCCATCCCGTCGGACACCGACGTCGTGGTCATCGCCACCGCCGCCGGGGACCGCACCGAGGCCGCGTATCGCAGCGCCTACGTGGATGCGACCCGCGCCGTCCTGGCCGCACTCGAGCGCGACGGCGTCGCACCCCGTCGGATCCTCTTCGTCTCCTCCACCGCGGTGTACGGAGACTTCGGCGGTGCACGCGTCACCGAGGAATCACCGGCGGAGAGCACGGCACCCACGGCCCGGCTGGTGCGGGAGGCCGAGCAGGTCCTCCTCGAGGGCTCGGCCGAGGGGACCGTCCTCCGGCTCTCGGGGATCTACGGCCCCGGCCGCACCCGATTGATCGACCAGGTGCGCAGCGGGAGAGCCGTACTGCCGTCGGAACCCCAGTGGACCAACCGCATCCACCGCGACGACGCCGCCGCCGCGATCGTCCATCTCGTCACCGCGGTCGCATCCCCCGCGCCGATCTACCTCGGCAGTGACGAACTGCCCGTGGATCTCGGTGAGGTGCTGAGCTTCCTGGCCGCCGAGTTGGAGCTGCCGGAACCGCCGCGGGGCGAGTCGACGTCGAGCCGGGGCGGTGCCCGCCGCGTGGACAGCAGCCTGCTCCGTGCGACCGGCTTCACCTTCCGCTACCCGACCTACCGCGAAGGCTACCGGGCGGTGCTCGCCGGGCAGGGCGTCAGGCACCCCTAGGCGCGGCGATCGCCGCCGCAGCGCGTGCCCGCGCCGTGAGGCGCCCCAGCCGCACGAGCGACCACACGAAGATGCTCACCACGAGCAGGTTCCGCAGCGTCAGCAGGACGGCGACGGCGGGATTCAGGTCGTAGCGCAGGGCGTCGTAGAACACGGGATAGACCAGGGTGGTCAGGGCCGCCGTCACGAGCATCGTGATCGCCGGGTAGCGCCACTCCGAGGCCCGGTCCAGCACGAGGCCCGCGGCGATCGTCGCCGTGATCCACAGCATGAACTGCGGCGAGCCCACCTTGTTGAACACCACGAGCGTGCTGACGAGGGCCAGCGACCCGGTGGCGAGCAGCGCCCCCGGCTCGGCTCCACGGTGCAGGGCGATCGCGAGGAACACGGCCACGAGGACCACCGTGAGCGCGAGCAGCGGCGTCATGAGGTCCCCCACCACCCCGCTCAGGGCACCCCGGACCTCCATGGTGTTGATGACCTCGTCCTCGAAGAAGTACGCGCCGGAGGTCCCCGTGATCGCCTGCCACACGCCCGGCGTGCTGAGCGGCGCCTCGAGCTGCATGCCGCGGGCGCCCTGGGCTCCCAGGAAACCGGTGAGGTTGCGGACGTCGCCGAATACCGCGACCACGACGGCGACGCCGGCCGTGAACGCGGCACCCGCGGCGAGGATCCGGAGCCGGCCCTCGCGGACGACGACGAGCGCGGCGAGGACCACGGCGGCCGGCCACACCTTCATCCAGGTGGCGGCGCTCAGCAGGAGGGACGCGACGAACGGCCGCGCGGCGACGATCAGCAGCGCGGTGATGACCAGCGGCGCGGTCAGCCCGTCGATCCTGCCCACGGCCACGGGTCCGAGGAGCGCGGTCGCGACGAGCCACCAGTAGGCGGCGGTGAAGGACGACGGCGTGCCCCGCCGGATCAGGGCGGCGACCCCGACGGCGTTGAGGCCCGCGAAGAGCACGAACCAGGCCAGCTGGTACAGGTGGGGTCCGAGGACGGCGGCGACGAGCATCGGAGCCAGGGCGCCGGCCGGGTACACCCACGCCGTGTCGATGCCCTGCCACACGCCGTCGCCCAGTGCCTGGTAGGCCCACTCCCGGTAGAAGCGGACGTCACTGAGCACTCCCCCGTCGAGGATGAACGGCAGCAGCCGCGCGAGGAACCCGGCGTGGATGAGGGCGAAGAACAGCCAGACCGAGCGGGCGCTGTTGCGGGTCTCCGGGCGGGGCGGGCGGATGCGCACGAATGGCTCCTGATCGGCGGATGGCGGCAGCGGCAATCGTCTCACCCGGCGTGTGGCCCGCGCCAATCTCCCACGGCACCCCGGGCCGCGGGGCATACCCTTGGGCGATGACACGGCGCGAGGTGTTCCCGATCATCAACTGCAGCGATCTGGCGTCCACGTGCGCGTTCTACGAACGCGTGTTCGCGGCCCGCCAGACCTACCGGTTCCCCGACGTGGGCGAGGCGGTCTACGTCGCGCTGCGCATCGGGGACGGGCAGATCGCCCTCGGGGTCGGCACGTCGCCGGCCCTGTACGGCGCCACGCCCCTGCCGGCCACCGGCCACGCCGTCGACGTCTGCCTCTATGTGCAGGATCTCGCGGCCGTCGTCGATGCCGCGTACGCGGCGCAGGCGCAGGTGCCGCTGCGTCCGTCGCCCATGCCGTGGGGTGAGACGGTGGCCTACGTCCGCGACCCGGAGGGCACCATGCTGCTGGTCATCCAGGCGCCTGCGGAGGCGCGCCCGGAGGGTGGCCCCTGATCAGGTCAGCTCCCCGAGGGGACGTTCCCGAGGGCCTTGTCGACGACGCCGGGCAGCGGGCGGCCCTCCCGCCACAGCAGGAAGTTCCGCTCGAACTGGGCGGCGAGGTCGTCCAGCCAGGAATCGGCGTTGCTCGCCATGTGCGGGGTGACCAGGACTGTCGGCAGGAACCACAGAGGATGCTCCGGCGGAAGCGGTTCGACGGCGAAGGTGTCCAGCACCGCCCCCGCGATCCTCCCGGACGCGAGGGAGCGGACGAGCGCCTCCTCGTCCACGAGCCGGCCGCGGCCCACGTTGATCACGACCGTCGAGGGTGGGAGCGCCGCAATGACCTCCGCGCTCACAAGATTCTCGGTGGCCGGGGTCAGGGGCGCCACGAGGACGAGCCAGTCCACGTCACCCACGACACTCGCCAGGTCCGCGGAGGAGTGGATGCGGCCGAAGTCGTCGTCGTGCAGGGCGGCGGTGCGGCCCGCCCCCTCGACGCGCACCCCGACCGCGCGCAGGAGGCGCGCCGTGTGGCGGCCGATACTGCCCGTGCCCACGACGAGCGCGCGGGTGCCGGCGATGTTCCGGCCCTCGCGCCACGTCCATTGCCCGGCCCGCTGCTGGTCGCGCAGCGGACCGAAGCCCTTCGCGGCGTGCAGCATGGCGCCGAGGACGTACTCGGCCATCGGCTGGTCGAAGACGCCGTGCGCGTTCGTGACGACGACGTCGGAGTCCACGAGGCCGGGGAACAACAGCTTGTCCACCCCGGCCGCGGCGACGTGCAGCCAGCGCAGGGAGCCGGCGGCATGCCAGGCAGCGGGCAGCGCCCCGGAGAAGTAGTCCCACAGGTAGAGCACGTCGGCGCCGTCGAGCGCGCGGTCGAGGTCCTCGGCCTGCGCCACCCGCACCTCGGCGAGCCCGGCGACGCGCTCGAGCCCCCTGACGGGCCGCGCTCCCTCGAGCACGGCCACCACGGGCCGCTCACGCACCGGACTGCTCGGGGCTGTGCGCCAGCGGCCCTGCTTCCGTCGTCGTCGCCCCGGGACCCTGCGGCGGCCCGTCCTGGGCCCCGACGTCCCGCTCCGGCCGATACTCGGTGGACAGGTCGCGGAGGTAGCGGAGCACCACGATGGCGACCGCCGTCGTCGGGACCGCGAGGAACGCGCCGACGAGCCCGAAAAGGGTTCCGCCCACCGTGACGGAGGCGAGGACGACGGCGGGGTGGATCTCGAGCGTGCGACCCACCAGCAGCGGCTGGATGAAGTTGCTCTCGAGCTGCTGGACCAGCACCACGAGGCCGAGCACCACCAGGGCGCTCACCCAGCCGTACGCGAGGAAGGCGACGAGGGTCGCCAGGAGCCCGGACACGATCGCCCCGACCACGGGGATGAAGGCGGAGAAGAACACGAGCACCGCCAGCGGGATGGCGAGCGGGATGTCCAGCAGGACGAGCCCGAGTCCGATGAAGACGGCGTCCACGAGCGCGACGGTGGCCTGGGCGAAGATGTAGGAGGACAGGGTCTTCCAGGTCCCGCTGGCGATCGTCGAGGCGTGGCCGAAGGCGGCGGAGTTCGTCCAGCGGGACGCCCACGGCATGAAGCGGTCGCCGTCCTTGAGGCAGAAGAACGTGAAGACGAGCGCCAGCAGCACGACCACGGTCAGGGAGGTCAGTTCGCTCAGCCCCGCCGTGATCCCGGAGACGACGTTCCCGACGTTCGCCTGGAGCTCGGTCAGGGCGGTGTCGACGACGTCGTCGAGACTGGCCGCCTCGAGGTTCAGCGGCGGGCCGGCGACGAAGTCCACGAGATCGGCGACGTTGTCGCGGGCCAGGGTCGAGAGCTCGGTGACGCCGGTCGCGATGGCGGGGATGGTCGCCGCCCCGATGCCGACGACGACCGCGATGAAGCCGAGCAGCGTCAGCAGGGCGGCCAGGACCTTCGGCAGGCCCCTGCGCAGGAACCGGTTGACGGGCCACAGCACCGAGGCGAGGAGCAGCGCGAAGAGGGTGGGCAGCACGATCGACCACAGCGCCCCGATGACGTACCAGAGGACCACCAGGCCGGCGAGGACGATCAGCGCGCGGGCGGTCCAGGCGGCGCTGACGCGCAGCCCGTCCGCGAGGGCGCGGGGCCTGAAACGGCGGGCCACCGTGGACCCGTGCGGCTCGGCGGCGGGGGTGCCGTCGTCGGCCGGCGTGCCGGCTCCGGTGGGGTTGTCGGGGCCGGTGGGGACGCCCCTACCGGTGGGGATGCCGGTGCCGTTCGGGCCGGTGGTGCTCTCGGGATTCTCGCGTGTCACGTAGCCATCCTGCCCTACACCCCGTCATGCGCGCCGGGACCCGCCTGACCTTCACGGCGTCGGCTTTCAGTCGGGGCTAGTGTTGCTGCTGGCACTGCAGGGTCTCCGTGGAAGCACCCTGACCTCCCCGACGGCAACAAAGGTGACGCATGCGCTACGTGAAACTCGGTTCGACCGGCCTCGACATCTCCGCGCTGGCCCTCGGCTGCATGAGCTACGGCTCCCCCGACCGCGGCAACCATGCGTGGACCCTCCCCGAGGAACAGAGCCGCCCCCTGATCCGTGCCGCCGTGGAGGCGGGCATCAACTTCTTCGACACCGCCAACGTGTACTCGGACGGGTCCAGCGAGGAGATCGTGGGCCGCGCCCTGGCCGACTTCACGCGCCGTGAGGACACCGTCATCGCCACGAAGGTCCACGGCCGCATGCACGAGGGCCCCAACGGCGCCGGTCTCTCGCGCAAGGCGATCCTTGCGGAGCTGGACAACAGCCTTCGCCGCCTCGGGACCGACTACGTGGACCTCTACCAGATCCACCGTTTCGATCCCGCGACGCCCCTCGAGGAGACCCTCGAGGCCCTGCACGACGTCGTGAAGGCGGGCAAGGTGCGCTACCTCGGGGCGTCCTCGATGTATGCCTGGCAATTCTCGAAGGCCCTCTACCTGCAGCGCATCAACGGCTGGACCCGGTTCGTCTCCATGCAGGACCACTACAACCTGATCAACCGCGAGGAGGAGCGCGAGATGTACGGACTGTGCGCTGACCAGGGCATCGGTGTCCTGCCGTGGAGCCCGCTCGCGCGCGGGAAGCTCACCCGCCCGTGGGACGAGACGACGACGCGCTCGGAGTCCGACCAGTTCGGCAGGACGCTCTACGGCACCCTCGACGCCGACCGCCGGGTCGCGGACGCCGTCGGGACGGTGGCCGAGGCCCGCGGCGTGTCCCGCGCCCAGGTGGCCCTCGCCTGGGTGTCGCGCAACCCTGTGGTGTCCGCGCCGATCGTCGGGGTCGGGAAGACCCGGCACCTCGAGGACGCCGTGGCCTCCCTCGACCTCGACCTGACCGACGCCGAGGTCCACGCGCTCGAGGAGCACTACGTGCCCCACCCGCTCGTCGGGTTCTGATGGCCGCCCTTCCCTGCGGCGGTTGACGCGCATGTCCACCCATCTCGTCTTCTCCAACGGCCGCGTCTTCGACGGCCTGTCGCTCCACCCCACCGCGACGGCGGTCGCGGTCGCGGACAGCACCATCGCGGCCGTCGGGACCGACGCGGACGTGCTCGCCGCCGTCGACCCGCGCACCGACGTCGTCGACCTCCGCGGACGGCTCCTCACCCCCGGCTTCACGGACGCCCACGCACACACCTTCATGGGCGGCATCGAAGCCCTCTCGTGCAACCTCGACGTGCACCGGGGGCCCGTCGGGGTGCAGCGTGCGGTCGCCGCCTATGCCGCGGGCCCGGGCGAGGGACAGGACTGGATCACCGGGGCCGGCTGGTACAAGGGTGACTTCGAGGGCGGCTTCCCGGACGGCCGCGTGCTCGATGCCGTCGCGCCGCACCGACCGGTCTACCTCATCAACCGGGACCATCACAGTGCCTGGGTCAACACGGCGGCGCTCGAACGGGCCGGGATCGACGCGCGTACCCCGGACCCGCGGGACGGGCGGATCTCGCGCAGGGCCGACGGGTCGCCGAGCGGCATCCTGCACGAGGGGGCGATGTCCCTGGTGGCCCGGCTGCTGCCGCCCATCACCCAGGCCGCCGTCGAAGCCGGAATCCTGTACGGCCAGCGCCATCTCCACTCCCTCGGCGTGACTGGCTGGCAGGAGGCGATCATCGGCGAGTACGCCGGTTACCCCGACGCCGCCCCCGCCTACCGCTCGCTCGCCGCCTCGGGCCGGCTGACGGGCCGGGCGACCGGCGCGCTCTGGGTTCCGCGGGGTCTCACCGTTCAGGACGTCCCGGACCTGATCGCTGAGTTCCTCGAGCGCCGGCGCGTGAACGCGGAGGCGGGCTTCCCGACCTCCAGCGCCAAGATCATGGTCGACGGCGTGCCCGAGAACCGGACTGCCGCACTCCTGGATCCCTACGAGCGCGTCGGCTGCGGCTGCGTAGCGGCCGCCGATGCGGACCGGGGCCCCACCTACCTGCCCCCGGACGTGCTCGACGCCGTCGTCGCCGCCCTGCAGGCCGCACGGTTCGACCTCCACCTGCACGCCATCGGCGACCGCGCCGTCCGGACGGGCCTCGACGCCGTGGCGCGCGCCCGCACCATCGCGCCGAGCGACGGTTCGTGGCGCCCGCGGCACACCATGGCCCACGTGCAGCTGGTACATCCCGACGACGTCCCGCGCTTCGGCGAGCTCGACGTGACGGTCAACGCGCAGGCGCTCTGGGCGTGCAGCGACGAGCAGATGCGCTCCCTCACGGTGCCCCTGATCGGCGAGGGCCGTGCGCAGTGGCAGTACCCGTTCGCGTCGATGGTCTCCGGGGGTGCACCGCTCGCGATGGGCTCCGACTGGTCCGTGTCCGACGCCGATCCGTGGCAGGCCATCCACGTGGCGGTCAACCGGATGCACCCCGATCATCCGGGCATCCCGCCCCTGGTGGCGGACGAGGCGCTGTCCCTCCGGGCGGCCCTGTCCGCGTACACGGCGGGCTCCGCCCGGGTCACCCGGTCGACGGCGGGCATGGTCCGCGAGGGACTGCCGGCAGACCTCGCGGTCCTGGCCGTCGACCCGTTCGAGGTCGAGACCTCGGAGCTGCACGCCGTGGCGGTGGACCTCACGATCGCGGGCGGGCGCGTGGTCTTCGAGCGATAGCCGGTCACCGGCGGGTCACCAGCGGGTCACCAGCGGCGGAACCCGCCCTCCGTGCTGAGCAGCTGGCCCACCATCCAGCGGCCCTCGTCGCTCAGCAGCCACGCGATGAGCCGTGCCGGGTCGTCCGGCTCCCCGAAGCGCCCGGACGGGCAGTGCGCCAGGACGTCCCGGAGCACCTCCGACGGACGGTCGGAGGTGCCCTCGTCCAGGTAACCGGTGTTCACCGGTCCCGGATTGACCGTGTTGAGCAGGATGCGCCGGTCCACGAGGTCGTCGGCGACGGAAGCCGTCAGCCCGGCGAGCGCTGCCTTGGACGCCGCGTAGGCGATCTCCCCGGACATAGGACCGGCCACCTGGCCCGAGGTCATCCAGATCACGCGGCCGCCCTCCCGTCCGTCGTGCTGTTCTGCGAAATACCTGGTCGCCAGCAGGGTGGACCGGGTGTTGACCTGCCAGTGCGCGTCCAGGTCCTGCCAGGAGATGTCACGGAGCCGTCCGTCGCCCCCGCTCCTGGCATGGTTGCAGACAAGACCGTCCAGGTGGCCGAGCGCGTCGGTTGCCGCGGTGATGAGCCGTTCGCCGCCGTCGGGCTCGGCGAGGTCCATGCCCGCGTGGGCGAGCTCCGCGCCGTCCCGCAGCCTGCCGCGGATGCCGGCGACGACGTCGTCGATGCTGTCGGCACCCCAGGGCTGCTCGTCGTCGTGCGGCGCGAAATGGTGCAGGAACAGGCTGGCTCCCATGGCGGCGAGGCGGGAGGCGATGGCGTAGCCGATGCCCTGGCGTCGGCTGACGCCGGTGACCACGACGGTGCGCCCTGCCAGGGCGGAGGAGGAGTCCATGGGATCAGCGTAGGTGGAAAGGCTTCGCTAGGCTGGAGGCCCCACCGACCGTCCCGCCGTGCCGAGGAGATCCATGCGCCCGACCACGAGAGCCCGCGTCCTGACGGCCGGCGTGGGTGCGGTCCTGGGCCTGTCCGGCTGCGCGGGCGGGCCCGTGCTCGACGTGCTGGAACAGGACCCGACGGAGCAGGACGTCCTGACCATCCAGACGGACCTCGACGGCATCGACCTCGCAACCACGCGCTTCCTCGCGGAGCAGGACGGCGTCGAGTACTTCGCGGCCCGGCCGACCGCCGGCAGCGCCAGCGAGGACACCGTCTGCCTGCTCGCGGAGGAGGGCATCGGGGTGGGCCTGGAGTGTACGCCGCTCGAACCCGGCTCGGCCGGCGCGGTGATGCGCGACAGCAGGGCCACGGTGGTGCTGCTGCCGGACGACATCGACCGGAACGCCCTCGCCGACGACGGCTTCGACCTGCTGCACCCCAATCTGGCCATCCGCCCGGTCGACACGGAGTGATCAGGCACCCGCGCGACCCGGTCCTCCGGGGAGGAAATGGTGGACACTCCCGATCCGCGCGTGCCTAGCATGGGAGCACGCGGAACGGACGACGACGGAGGAGCCATGGCGGTTGCAGGGGACGACGGCGGCGAGCTGATCGTCGGGGATGTCACGCACACGGGCGGCCGCGCCCTGGCGATCGGTCTGTCCTCCTCGAGGGACGGCGAGGGCCGACCGATGGTCAGCGTCGGCTGGGTGGAGCAGGGCGAGCAGCTCGGGCTCACCCTGGACGAGGCCGTGGCGCTGCGGGACGAGCTGACGCGCATCATCGACGAGGCCGGAGGCGCGTGACCCGGACCCGTCAGGCCTGCACCTGGGTCGTTCCCACGGTGACCCTGTGATCCTGTTCGCACGTGAAGACGGCGAGGGTGCCGGGCGGAACCGGCCCCTCGGCGGGCCATTGGTCCTCATCGAGTTCGACGAGCGTGGAACCGCAGCTGGGGCATCGTGCATCCATCAGGTTCTCCCTTCCTTCGCGTGGCCGTTGCCTACAGCGGGCCGTGGTCCCTCATCTCTACCCGTATGCCGCCTCCCGAGGCAGGAGCACGACACCACTGGAGCCTCCCGGCGCTGGTGCCTATAATCGGGCGTGCTCACAGCCGGCGTGGATCTCGCAGCGGAATCGAAGGGCACCGCCCTTGCGGTCATCGACTGGTCCCGCCCTACGACCACCGTGGACGTGACCCTCGGGGTCCCGGACGCCGCCATCGCGGGAGTGGCCCCCGACGTCGACCGCCTCGGGATCGACTGCGCCTTCGGGTGGCCCGACGAGTTCGTCTCCTTCATCACGCGCCACGCCGAGGGGTTGCGCGTGGACGGGAGCGCGGAGGAGGGCATGGCGTGGCGCCGCCGCCTCTCCTACCGCGCCACCGACCGCGTGACCCGGGACATCACCGGCCGCTGGCCGCTGAGCGTCGCCACGGACCGGCTCGGTCTCACGGCGATGCACTGCGCCGTACTGCTCGACGCGATCGGTGATGCCCTCGGCACACCCGTGGACCGCTCCGGCGGCGGCACCGCCGTCGAGGTCTATCCCGCGGCCACGCTCCGGGGGTGGGGCTTCGACACCCGCGGCTACAAGACCGACGGCGGCATGCGGGAGGCCCTGCTGGGCCGGATCCTGGCACGGGCCCCGTGGTTCGACCTCAGGCCTACCACCCGGCAGCTCCTGATCTCCTCGGACGACGCGTTCGACGCCGTGATCGCCGCCCTCGCCGCTCGGGCGCACGCCCTCGGTCGGACCCATCCGGTCCCCCGGGAGTTCCGGGAGCAGGCGCGCCGGGAGGGCTGGATCGCCCTCCCCGTGGGACGGTTGGAGGAGCTCGCACCGGAGGGTGCGCCGCACGGAGCACCGGGATAGGAGGCAGCGGTCATGGACCTGGCCGAGCGCACCGCCGCCCTGTACGTGCTGCCGCTCGACCGCTTCACGGCGTCACGCAATGCCGCGGCGAAGGAAGCGGCGCAGGACGGCGACAGGGAGCTCGCCGCAGCCCTTCGCTCACTCCCGAAGCCGTCGTCGGCCGCATGGCTCGTCAATGTGCTCGTCGACCGCCGTCGCGGCGAGGTGGAGCAGGTGCTGGAGCTCGGCGCGTCCCTCAAGGAAGCGCAGGCGAGCCTCGACCGGGCACAGCTGCACGCACTGGGACAGCGGCGACAGCGTCTCCTGGCCGCCGTCACCCGTCAGTCGCTGGAGGCTGCCGCAGAGGTCGGGCACGACGTCGGCCCCGCGGCGCTCCCCGGCGTCGAACAGACTCTGCGCGCAGCCCTCGCCGACCCCGCTGCGGCTTCCGCCGTCCTGACCGGGCGGCTCGTGCGCCCCCTCGAAGCGAGTGGCTGGGATCCGGTGGACCTCGACGGAGCCGTCGCCGGCCCCTTCACGCCGCCGGCGATTACCGCTGATTCGCCCTCCGGGTCGGCGGCGGGGTCGGGCGCGGACGACGGCAAGCAGCGTGGCGCGACCCCGCGGAAGGTCTCGGCGCGTCAACGGAGGGAAGCCGAGGCGCAGCTGGCCACGGCGCGCGAAGCCCTCGCCGACGCGCGGGACCGACAGGCGGCAGCCGACAAGGCATCGGCACGGATCGGCGTGCGGCGCGACGGGCTGACGGCTTCGATCGAGGACCTCGAGGAACGCCTCGGTGCCCTGCGCCGGGAGCTGGCCGACCTCGACGAGGAGGGCAACGCCCTGGCTCGCGAGGCGAAGAACGCTGCGCGCTCGCTCGAGGACGCAGAGGCGGAAGCGGAGGCCGCGGAGGCTGCGGCCCAGGCGCTTCTGGAGGGGTGACACCGGCTACGGGGCTGCCGGGGCACCCGGTCCGCCGGGTGACACCGGCTACCAGGTGACACCGGCTAGCAGGTCGCTCGACCGCTCGCCGGGCCGGTTGCCGAGCCGATCGCTTGGGTCGGGCCTTGCGCCGCCGGCGTCGTCGGGCAGACGCCTGTGTCAGAGGTGACCCACGTCGATCCCCGGCACGCCGTGGGCGTCGGCCGTGTGCCGCCTGATGAGCCGTTGAGCCCGCTTGGCCAAGCCGTGAAGGGCGCGACGGTCGCCGGCGGTGAAGCCGTGGGGGCGCTGATCGAGGATGCAGAGAGCCCCGATGTTCCACCCCCCGGGGCCGCGCAGCGGGTGTGCGGCGTAGAACCTCAGGGAGGGCTCGGAGACCACCAGCGGGTGGTGACGGAAGCGCTCGTCGCTCAGTGTGTCGGGCAGCACGAGCGAGGCAGACGTGCGGATCACCTCGTTGCAGAAACTTCCACGCCTGGGCAGGAGTTGGCACAGCGGCCCTGTCTTTGCTTTCAGGAACTGGTGGTCCGCGCCGATCAGGGAGACGCCCGCAGAGCTCACGTGGAACGCATCGCGGGCCTCGGCCACGAGGGCCTCGAGCTCCGGGGCCGGGCCCGACTCCAGCAGTCCGCTCGCCGTGAGTGATCGCAGGCGCTCGGTCTCGGCGTCCTCGTCCGTGAGCAACCACGCCGCCGCTGCACTGATACTCGGGCCGTCGTCGGTCCGGACGCACCCCATAACGTCCAGGACATAGGGTACGCAGCTGGGCAGGTTGCGGTCCCAGCGCATCTCGTTGATCGCATGCGCGAGGATGTCGCGGTCGACGTCGGGCACGCCGACGTCGGCGGAGGCAGGGGCGGGAGCGCTCGGGTCAGCGTGCAGGAAACGTCCCACCTGGGCCTCGGTCAGCCGGCCGCCCATTGCGCAGTAGTTCAACCAGACCTGCTCGAGGGAGAAGCCGTCACCCGACAACGCGGTGAGCATCAGTTCCAGCTGGACCTGATGCACGGCTTCTCTCCTCGAGCTGCTGGGTCATGCTGTCCCCCAAGAAGATCAGCATGCTTATGGTTCTACGGTAGCGGAGGATCGGTCCGTAGGAAAGTGCAGAACCCGTTCTCAGCGGGCACCCATCATCACGCGGGGGCCGACCTCGTTCTTCGGCAGCGAGGCCGGGGCCGTCGTAGTACTGCGGGCTGACCATGTCGAGGACGCCCGCTTCCAGCATCGCCTTGCAGTGTGCCTTATCGGCCGGGCGCCACGGAGCGCGCGGAGTGGTGATCACGAAGCTCTGGCCGTAGAAGGACTTGAGCTGTCGGGAGACCCAGATGATCTGGTCGGTATTCGGCTGCTGCTCGCCCTCATAGGTGGTCCAGTCGGGCCCGTCGAAGCCGCCGAGCTTGCCATAGATGCGCGTGATGCTGTCCAGGAAAGTCTGGGCACGCGTGCCCGTGGAGAGATCGACATTCGCCTGCGCGCCACCGACCGTGAGAATCGCAGTGCGCCTCCTGCGGAAGTCCGCCAGGTCCGCCGTGAAGTGGGTCACCGCTCCGCGTCCATCGCCGGGTGTGTCCCAGTCGACGGCCGCGGTGGTGCCGGGCGCGCCGCGGACGGGGGCGGCGGAGAAGAGGCCGGGATGATCGCGATCACACGCGCAGGGGGCAGCGCATGTGACAGGAGCCGGAGTGCCGACCATCGAATTCGCCGCCCCCGGTCGGGCACCCCGAGACGGTTTCCAGCGTCAGGCCTTGTTCTTCGAAATCCGCCTGGGCACGCTGGGTCTGTTCATACCGCGGCGTTCTCGGTCGGCGCGCGGCTCGGGACAGATCGCAAGGACCTCCTATGCGACTGATCGCCAACGAGCCATGGGTACTTGTGTTCTATATCACAAGTAGTAAAATAGAACACATGTTCGATGAAAGCGTGACGGGGTCCCCGGACGGACCGTACGTGCCCCGCGCCACCGCCTCTGCCGTGCGGGGGTGGATCACGGAGCTGGCCCCTCGGCCATCCAGGGCTCGCGCATCGACGCCTGCGCCCTCCCCTGTGGAACCCGTCGAAGGGTACGAGGAAGCCCTGGTGTCGCAGTTGCGGGCACTCGAGGACCTGAAGTGCGCAGCCGCTGCAGCGCAGGTCCGCGTGGCCCTGGCCCTGGATACCGCCCGACGGCGAGCGGAGGCCGCCGCAGGCATGCCTGCTGACCAGCGTGGCCGGGGCGTGGGCGCGGAAGTCGCCCTCGCGAGGCGGGAGTCCCCCCATCAGGGTTCACGTCTACTGGGACTGGCCCGGACACTCGTCACCGACATGCCCCACACCCTTGCAGCTCTGGGGTCCGGCGCCATCAACGAGTGGCGAGCGACCCTGATCGTCCGCGAGACCATCTGCCTCAGCGTCGAGAACCGGCACGCCGTGGACACGGAGCTGGCGGCCGACGCGGGGGGCCTCACGGGGATCGGAACCCGAGGGGTGACGAACAGGACCCGGAAGATCGCCCTGCGTCTCGAACCGGGGGCCGCTGTTGCCAGGGCCCGCAGGGCTGTCGGCGAGCGCTACGTCAGTTGCCTGCCGGCCCCTGACTCCATGGCGTACCTCACCGCTCTGCTTCCCGCAGCCGAGGCGATCAGCGCCTACGCCGCGCTGTCGCGCCATGCTGACACCCGGATCAGCACCGGGGACCATCGGGGGCTCGGGCGGGGGCAGCTCATGGCTGATGCCCTCGTCGAACGCGTCACCGGCGTGCCCGCCGGATCGGTGAGGGCCGAAGTGCACTTGATCATGACCGACCGGGCCCTGTTCCAGGGGGACAGTGAGCCGGCATACCTGCCCGGCTACGGTGTGGTCCCGGCGCAGATCGCGCGCGACCTCCTTCGGGGCCATCCCGAGCGCTGCGATCGTGCGAGTGCGGACACCGGTGATGCCGACGAGGACGAGGTAAGCGACCGGGACGATCAGTCGGGCACCAGTGGGTCCAGCAGGCCCGATGAATCCACCGCTCAGACCTGGCTCCGGCGGCTCTATACCGCCCCGGACACCGGTCGGCTGGTGGCGATGGAATCGCGGGCCCGGCTGTTTCCGCCCGGACTGCGCCGCCTGATCGCCGCAAGGGACGCGACCTGCCGCACGCCGTACTGTGATGCGCCGATCAGGCACACCGACCATGTTGTCCCGTGGCGCCTCACCGGCACCACGAGTGTCGATGGCGGGCAGGGGCTGTGTGAGAGCTGCAACTACACCAAGGAAGCCGCCGGCTGGTCGTCCCGACACCTGCCCGGACGGTTGAACGCGATCGAACGACGCACCCCCACCGGACACACCTACGTCTCGACCTCGCTGCCCCTGCCCGGAACGCAACTGCCCGGGATACCCCTGCCGAGAAGGACACTCAGGCCGGCGCACTCGGTGATCGACCTCATCCTTTATCCGTTCGCAGCATGAGTGGCATCCACTCCTCGACCCCCGTAGGACCTACAGCCCTGTGCCGTTACGGCGAGCGTCCTCAGGCAGCGGCGGATACCGAAGCGAAGGACCTGGGCCCGCGAACGCCGACGGCGGGCGCCCAGGAGGCGACCCGCCGTCGTCGTTGCATCCGCAGCGAACCGTCAGGGCAGCTTCACCGCCAGCACGTTGCAGCGCGCCGACAAGAGGATGGTCTGCGCCGTCGACCCCATGATCAGCTTGCCCACCGGCGTCCGGTGCCGCAGCCCGATCACGATCAGCTCGGCGCCGAGTTCCTCCGCGGTGTCCACGACCTCCTCGGCCGCCGTGGCCTCGGAGATGCTGTGGCGGACCGAGAACGGCACCCCGGTGGCCCGGAGCAGGGTGTCGAGCTTCGAGACATCCTCGTCGTCGGCGTAGGCCGGGTTCACAAGGCGGTCGGCGCGCGTGGTGTTGATGACCACGAGGTCCGCCTCCCGGCGCCGGGCCTCCTCGACGGCCTCGGTGACGGCGGCCTCCCCCAGTGCGTTGGGCACGTAGCCCACCACGATCGTGCTCATCGGCCGGTGTCCTTTCGATCGATCCGGTCCGCGGACGGTGCAGACGTGACCGCATCCTCGGATCCGGGGACGGATGCGGTCCCCCGCACGACGGCGGGGGCGTCGGTGTTAGCAGCCACCATGGCCTCGAACTGGCGCTGGCGGCGCTTGAGCATGAGCGACAGCGCGAAGATGATGATCAGCACCACATAGATCGTCGCGGCGACCGGCGACTGCACGAGCGCCATGGGATCGCCCTGCGAGATCGCAAGCGAACGCCGCAGCTGATTCTCGAAGATGGGCCCCAGGATCAGTCCCACCACCATCGGCGCGATCGGATAGCCGAAGCGCCGCATGAAGAATCCGAGAATGCCCACGATCAGCAGGATGATCACGTCGATCGGCGTGAAGTTCACCGAGAACGCCCCCAGCACCGCGAACACCAGGATGCCCGCGTACAGGTAGGGCCGCGGGATCTGGAGGATCTTGACCCAGATGCCCACGAGCGGCAGGTTCAGCACGAGCAACATCAGGTTGCCGACGTAGAGGCTGGCGATGAGCGCCCACACGAGCGTGCTGTTGGACTCGAAGAGCTGCGGTCCCACCGGGATCTGGTACCGCTGGAACGCCACGAGCATCATGGCGGCGGTCGCCGTCGTCGGGATGCCGAGCGTCAGCAGCGGCACGAGGACACCGGCGGCGGCGGCGTTGTTCGCCGCCTCCGGACCGGCCACGCCCTCGATGGCACCCTTGCCGAACTGCTTCTTGTGCTCGCCCTTCGCGAGCCTCCGCTCGGAGGCGTAGGAGAGGAACGTCGCCACATCGGCGCCGCCGGCGGGGATCGTACCCACGGGGAACCCGATCAGGGTGCCGCGGAGCCATGGCTTCCAGGAGCGTCGGAGATCCTCCTTGCGGAGCCAGCTGGTCCAGCCCCCCGTGACCGGGATGACCTTGATGGGTCCGTGCCGCAGACGTGAGGCGACATAGAGCGCCTCGCCGACGGCGAACAGCGCGACGGCCACGAGGACGACGTCGATCCCGTCCGCCAGGAACGGGCTGCCGAACGTGTAGCGCTGCTGGGCGGTGAGCGCATCGAAGCCGACGAGCGCGATGAACAGCCCGAGCCCCAGGGATGCCAGGCCGCGCAGCACGGAGGACCCGAGGAGCGCGCCGACCGTCAGGAACGCGACGATCATGAGGGCCACGTACTCGACGGGACCGATCTGCACGGCGAACGCGGCCACGTACGGTGCCACGAAGCTGAGCAGGACCGTGGCGATGGTCCCCGCCACGAACGAGCCGACGGCCGCCGTCGCGAGTGCCGCCGCCCCCCTGCCGGCCTTGGCCATCTTGTTGCCCTCGAGCGCGGTGACGATCGACGACGACTCTCCGGGCGTGTTCAGCAGGATCGAGGTCGTGGATCCGCCGTACATGCCACCGTAGTAAATGCCGGCGAAGACGATGATCGCCGCCGTCGGCTCGAGACTGTAGGTGATGGGCATGAGCAGCGCGACGGTCATGGCCGGGCCGATGCCCGGGAGGACGCCGACTGCGGTACCGACGAGCACGCCGCCGAGCGCGAAGAGCAGGTAGATGGGCTGCATCGCCGTGGCGAAGCCCTCCATCAACAGGAAGAAGTTATCCACCGAACACACCGAACCCTTCGAGGAAGCCCGGGGGCAGCGAGACGCCGAGGAGCCCGGCGAAGACGAACTGCAGCACCAGCGCCAGCACGACGGCGGTGACCAGGTTGCGCCACCACGGCCGGGCGCCGAGGGCCCAGGCCGCACCGAAGAACAGGATCGCGGCCGCGATGGGCCAGCCGAGCGGGACGATCAGGAAGGCGTGCAGCAGCACGAACCCTGCGAGCTTCCCGACGGTCAGCCAGTCGGTCCTTGCATCGGGGTCCACGTCCTCACCCTCGTCCGGGGCACCCCGGTGGCCGCGAAGCACCTGGAACACTAGGCCCGCGCCGACGGTGACCAGCAGGGCGGAGACGACGAACGGGAACGCGCGCGGACCGATGTCGCTCGCCGAGGGCGGCGTCTGGATGCCCGCGCCGGCCACGAAGCCGACCACGCCGATGCTGACGATGATGAGCGCGAAGATCAGCTCGCCGACCGGCCTTCCGGGAGCGGCGGAGGTGCCGCTCCCGGCGTTCTGGACCGAGGTACTCATGGGCTACAGCAGTCCGATGTCGGTGAGGGTCGTCTTCACGCTGGCGATGTCCTCGTCCAGGAAGGTCTGGAACTCCTCGCCGGCCAGGAAGGCGTCCGACCAGTTGTTCTCCTCCAGCGTGGCCTGCCAGGAATCCGTCTCGTGCAGGTCGGTCACGAGCTGCGTGAGCTTCTCCGCCTGCGCCTCGTCGATGTTCCCGGGAGCGACGACGCCGCGCCAGTTGGTCAGCACGAGGTCGATGCCCTCCTCCGTGAGCGTGGGGGTGTCGGGCAGCTGCGGTGCGGCTTCCTCGCCGGATACGGCGAGGGCGCGCAGCTTGCCCGCCGTCACCTGCTCCGCGTACTCGCCGACGCCGGAGATACCGGCGTTCACCTTGCTGCCGAGCAGTGCCGCGAGGGACTCGCCGCCACCCGAGTAGGGGATGTAGTTCAGCTTGTCCGGCGTGATGCCGGCCTCCTTGAGCACGGACCCGGCGAGGATGTGGTCCGCACCGCCGGCCGAGCCGCCCGTGATGGACACGCCCTGACCCTTGGCCTCGATGTCATCGAGCAGGTCCTGCAGGGTCTGGTACGGCGAGTCGGCGGGGACCACGATCACGAGAGGCTCCTCGGTGAGCCGGGCGATCGGCGTGGTGTCCTCGATGCGGTTCGCCGCGTTGTTGGTCTCGACCGCCCCGACCATGACGTAGCCCATCACCATGAGGGTGTTGGGGTCGGTCTCGGTGACCAGCTGCGCGAGGCCGTTCGTGCCGCCGGCACCGCCGACGTTGACAACGGACGCGTTGCCCACGAGCTCGTTCTCCTTGAGGTCCGTCTCCATCGCCCGGCCGGTCTGGTCCCAGCCGCCCCCGGGATCGGCGGGGACCACGATGTTGAGCTTGTCGATGGTTCCTTCGGCGTCTCCGGCGGTGGTGCTCTCCGTCATCGAACCGCAGCCCGAGAGGGCGAGCGCTGAGACGAGGGCCAGGGCGGTGAGGGTCGAACGGCGCGCCGTTGTGCGATCGATCGTCATGATTGTTCTCTTCCTTGAGAGGTATCGCTGAATGTGATGCGGGTCACCACTGCTGATCTCAGGCTAGGAAGGCGGCCGAGCGGGGGTAAAGCATGCGGTCGTAGTGCTCGTAGTGGTCTTTGTGGTCGCGCCGGCTCGACGGGACACTCGAATGTGACGTGTCGGCGCATGTCACACTATGGGGATGTCCAGGACGATGCCGCTTCGATCGCAGCTGTTCCTGCTGCAGCTGGCCATCGTGCTCGTCATCGTCGCTGTCGCGGGATCCACCGCCGTCGCCATGCAGCGGCTGCAGATCCGGGAGCAGTACCAGGACCGCATGGTCGGCGTCGCCCAGTCCGTCGCGCAGCTGCCCTCCGTGATCGAGGCGTTCGACCAGGACGATCCCAGCGCCACCATCCAGCCGATCGCCGACCTCATCCGACAGTCCACGGGGGTGACCTACGTCGTCGTCACCGATGCCCGAGGCATCCGGTACTCCCACCCGAACCCGGAGCTGATCGGCGAGACCGTCTCCACCGACCCCTCCGTCCCGCTCTCCGGGGAGATCTTCGTGGGCACGCAGACCGGCACGCTGGGCGAGTCCTGGCGCGTGAAGGTCCCCGTGTACGAGGACGGCACCACCACCGGGGACATCATCGGCACCGCCTCGGTGGGTGTCCTCGAGTCAGAACTGGACGCCGTCCTCTACGAGGACCTCCCCCGCCTGCTCGCCTGGCTGATCGTCGCGGCACTGGTCGGCTCCGCCGGCGCCATCTGGATCTCGCGACTCGTCTGGCGACGCATCTACCGCCTCGAACCCGAGCAGATCGCCTCCCTCCTCGAGACGCGCGACGCCATGATCCACGGCATCAGCGAGGGCCTGGTCGCCGTCGACGCCCACCACAGGATCGCGCTCCTCAACGACGAGGCGAAGCGGCTCCTCGACCTCGACGACGACGCCACCGGCCGCCCCGCCGCGGATGTCATGGAACTCGCCCTTGCCCAGCTCCTCACCGACCCGACGGACACCGACGAGACGGTGCTCTCCGGGGAGCGCGTGCTGCTGGCCCGCACCTCCGACGCCCTTGTGGACGGCGTCCGCGTGGGGCGTGTCATGATCCTCCGCGATCGCACCGAGCTCTACCAGCTGCTCACCGACCTCGACGGCGAGCGCGACGCCACCCAGGCCCTCCGCGCTCAGGCACACGAGTTCGCCAACCGGATGCACACCATCTCCGGCCTGCTGGAGCTCGGCCGCACGGAGCAGGCCGTGGACTTCATCCAGCGGTCCGGGCACGGCGGGTCGCTGGTCTCCGGTTCGATCGCTCCGGGCATCCAGGACCCGGACGCCGCGAGCCTGCTCATGACCAAGAGCACCATCGCGGCGGAGAAGGGCATCACCCTGTCCATCGACGACGCCTCCACGGTGAAGCCCGACGGCACCACCGACGTCGTCACCATCCTCGGCATCCTGATCGACAACGCCCTGGAGGCCGTGGCCCACGGCCGCCCCGGCCGGGTCTGCGTGCAGCTCGAGACGAACGACGACGGCGTCCGCCTCACGGTCTCCGACGACGGGCCGGGCGTTCCGCCCGAGGACGTCGCCGGCATCTTCTCCTCCGGCTACTCGACGAAGGACGGCGGCCGGGCCGGGACACGCGGCTTCGGTCTCGCGCTCGTGGACAGGATCGCGCGCAGGCGCGCCGGGCAGGTCGTCGTCGACGATTCCGAGCTCGGCGGCGCCGAGTTCACGGTCTGGCTCGCGCCGTCGCTCGCGGACGTACCCCGCCCCACCCTGCAGGTGCCATGAGCACGGCCGCGCTGATCCCCACGCTGGTGGTCGACGACGACCGCGAGGTCGCCGGCATCCACACCGGGTTCCTGCTGGCCCACGGGGCGTTCGACGTCGTCGGGGCCGCCCACACCGGCGCCCATGCCCTCGACCTCGTGCAGGAGCTCCATCCCCGGCTCGTGCTGCTCGATATCCATCTCCCGGACATGTCGGGGATCGAGGTGCTCCGGGCGCTGCGGAACCGGCCCGGCGAGCCGCTCGACGTGATGGCGATCACCGCGGCCCGCGAGCTCGACACCGTGCGGGCTGCCGTGGCCGGCGGGGTGCTGCACTATCTCGTGAAGCCGTTCAGCGCAGCGGTCCTGAACCAGCGGCTGGACCACTACGTGACGTATCGGCGAGAGCTCGACGCCCACGCCGGGGACGACTCCTCGACACTGGACCAGCATCGGATCGACCAGCTCCTCGGCACGACGGGGACCGGCGGCGCGCTGCGGAGGACACCGACAGCGACCACCACACCCGCGCCCCCGAAGGGACTCTCCGCGCCGACGCTCGACGCCATCGTGGTGGACCTGGCGGGGCAGGGCCGGGGGACGTCGGCCTCCGAGGTCGCGGCGCGACTCGGCATGGCGCGCGTGAGTGCACGGCGCTACCTCGAGTTCCTGGTCTCGCGCGGGCAGGCGCGGATCGTCCCGCAGTACGGATCCGCGGGCCGGCCGGAGAAGTTCTACGTCTGGACGCCCCGCGCGGGTGAGGAATAACGCAGACGCCGGGATGTTGTTCAGGGCATGAGTGAGAACATCACGGACCGGACCGTCGCCCCCCGCAGCACGATCGGCTTCATCGGCAGCGGACACATCGGCTCGCAACTCGCCCGCCTCGCTGTCGCCAGCGGCTACCGGGTGATCATGAGCAACTCGCGCGGCCCCGAGACGCTGCAGGACCTCGTGGCCGAGCTCGGCGACGCGGCCCGCGCCGGGACGACCGACGAGGCGGCCGAGGACGGCGACGTCGTCGTCGTGACCGTTCCCCTGAAGAGCATCGACGGGGTCCCCGTGGAACCCCTCGCCGGCAAACTGGTGATCGACACGTGCAACTACTATCCGCAGCGTGACGGCCGGATCGAGGATCTCGAGGACGAGAGCACGACGACGAGCGAACTCGTCCAGCGCCACCTCCCCCGGTCCTCCGTCGTGAAGGTGTTCAACTCCATCCACTACGCGCAGTTGACCACCGACGGCACGCCGGGCGGCACCCCCGACCGCCGCGCGCTGCCCATTGCCGGTGACGATTCCGACGCGAAGCAGGCGGTGGTCGAACTCCTCGACGAGTTCGGCTTCGACGCCGTGGACGCCGGGGCCCTCGCGGAGGGCTGGCGCTTCCAGCGAGACACTGCGGCCTACGGCGCCGTCCTCGATGCCGACGGCATGCGCGAAGCGCTGGCCGAGGCACGGCGTTACGCCGACATGTAGCGATACGCGCCCGCCGGGCGGTCGCTCGGGTAGTTTGTTTCCAGTGCTTCATGGTCCCCGCGGCCCGGTGAGCGTCTCAGTGCAGCCGACCCGGCGTACACAAGTCACCGACAGTGCGTATGCGCACGAAGCAGAAGTGGAATGTACTGCCGCATGGGGACAGGAACAACTGATCCATCCGTCGATGCCTCACGCCCGAAGGATTCCTTCGGGGGCCGTGCCCTGCTGATCCGGGCCATCGTGCTCGTGACGGCGGTCCTCGGCGTGAACTACATCGCCTGGCGATGGCTCTTCTCGATCAACTGGGACGCATGGTGGATCGCCATCCCGCTGGTCCTCGCCGAGACGTACTCCCTGATCGATTCCCTGCTCTTCGGCTTCACCGTGTGGCGACTCAAGCGGCGCGAGCCCCCGGAGGCTCCCCCCGGTCTCACGGTGGACGTCTTCATCACCACCTACAACGAACCCCTCGATCTCGTCCTGACCACCGCGCGGGCCGCGAAGGCCATCCGCTACCCCCACAACACCTGGATCCTCGACGACGGCAACCGCGCCGAGGTGCGAGCGGCCGCGGAGGCGGAGGGTATCGGCTGGATCACGCGGTCCGCGGACTGGAAGGACATGCCCCGCCATGCCAAGGCCGGCAACCTGAACAATGCCCTCATGTCCACGGACGGCGAGTTCCTGGTCATCCTGGATGCCGATCAGATCCCCGACCCCCTCATCCTGGACCGGACCCTCGGGTACTTCACCAACGAGAAGATGGCCCTGGTCCAGACCCCCCAGGTCTTCGTCAACGTGCCGGACTCCGACCCCCTGGGAAGCCAGGCGCCGCTCTTCTACGGGCCCATCCAGCAGGGCAAGGACGGCTGGAACGCCGCCTTCTTCTGCGGCTCGAACGCCATCATCCGCCGTGAGGCGCTCATGCAGCTCGGGGTCACCCGCTACGTCACCGAGATCGAGCTCGCCCTCCACAAGGCCCTCAAAACCTCCGACAAGGTCATCGCCCGGGCCAAGAAGAACCTCGGCGGGGACAACGAGCGAATCACCGAGGCGCTGGACCTGGTGGCCAAGGACCTCCGCCGGGTCCGCCGTCGCCTCCGGAAGGGTGACGGCATCTCGGAGGTGACCTACGAGTTCCAGCGGCGAGTGGTGGCGGTGACCCGCAACCTGGTGGCTGCGGATATCGCGGCGTTCCACGACGACCTGGCCTCCCTGGCCGACCTCGGCATCGAAGGCCTCGACGGCGTCGACGGCGTCGAGCCCGGCGCGACGGCGGGTACCCCCGCTCTCGCCGTCGTCGACGACACCGCCCTCGACCAGTTGGCCCAGCGCTCCTGGTCCCCGCTGGCGGCGATCGACGCCGTCCGCGTCCTCATCGAGTCGGTCAACGCCGACCGGTCCGGCGAGGCGCAGGCCGTCATGCCGATGGCCACGATCTCGGTCACCGAGGACATGGCCACGTGCATGCGGCTGCACTCCCTGGGCTGGGAGTCCGCCTACCATCACGAGAAACTCGCGGACGGCCTCGCCCCCGAGGACCTCAATTCCATGCTGACGCAGCGGCTGCGCTGGGCGCAGGGGACCATGCAGGTGCTGTTCCGTGAGAACCCCTTCGCGCAGAAGGGCCTCTCGTTCGCCCAGAAACTCATGTACGGGGCGACGATGTGGAGCTACCTCTCCGGATTCGCGGCGGTCATCTACATCGCGGCGCCGATCATCTACCTCATCTTCGGCATCCTCCCGGTGAATTCCATCAGCACCGAGTTCTTCGTCCGGCTGATCCCGTTCCTGCTGGTCAACCAGCTGCTGTTCGTCGTCGTCGGCAAGGGCGTGAAGACCTGGCGCGGCCAGCAGTACTCCCTCGCCCTGTTCCCGGTCTGGATCCGGTCCATCACGTCGGCGTTCGGCAATGTCTACCTGGGCCGCGACCTGGACTTCGCAGTGACGCCGAAGACCCTGCAGCAGGACACCGCACTGCGCTGGGATCTCGTGAAGCCCCAGCTCTGGGCGATGGGACTGCTGGCCGGGGCCGCCGTCATCGGCCTCGTCCGCCTGGCCCTCGGGCAGGCGGACATCCTCGGGACGTCCGTCAACATCGTGTGGGTGGTCTTCGACCTCGTGATCTTCAGTGTCATCATCGAGGCCGTCCGCTACCGCGGCTTCGAGAGCTACCAGTCGGACATCGCGAAAGCGAAGGCCCGGCAGGACGCAAGGAAATGACAGCTGCTGTCCTTCCCCGCCCGCGGACGCGGGTCGGGGCGATGGTCCTGCTGGTGACGTTGGCTGTCTCGTTCCTCTCCATGGGCGTGCCCGAGCCGGCCGCGGCCCTCGCCGCCACGACCACCTCCACGACGACGGCCGGCGACCGACCGGCCGGGAACTCCACCGCACTGTCCGACGGGCGCTACTTCGGGCCGGAACTGGACTGGTCCTCCGACAGCGCTCGCGCCTACACCGACCGGACCGGGATCACGCCGTCGTTCTTCGCTCGGCCCATCGCCTACCCGCTGGATGCCGAGGCCGAAGGCGCCCTCGCGGACCTGGCCCTGCAGAATTCCCAGCTCGGCGCGATCGCCCTCGTGTCCCTCGAGCCGTCGAAGCCGCTGAGCGAGCTGACGACGGACGACGCCGAGCACCTGGCTGATGTGCTGGCACGTCTCGGCGACGGGTTCAGCACGGGCTTCTTCCTGCGGTTCGCGCCCGAGATGAACGGCACCTGGTACAGCTGGGGCCAGCAGCCCGACGCCTACATCGACGCCTTCCGGACCATGGCCGGCGTCGTGGACCGTCGCGTGCCGGATGCCGCGATGGTCTGGGCGCCGGCGTATGCCGCCGGCTACCCCTTCACGGAGGCCTACGGCGCGGTCGAAGGCTCCCGGTCCGGCAGCGTCACCACGCTGGACACGAACGGCAACGGGCTCATCGACGGCGGTGACGACCCTTACGCGCCCTACTACCCGGGCGACGACGTCGTGGACTGGGTGGGGCTGTCCCTCTACCACTTCGGCAGTTACGAGCAGGGCGCCATCACGAGTGTGGACGGCACGAAGGAGTATTCAGGGTCGATCACGACGTCGGTGGTCCCGGAGCCGCAGAAGTTCGCCGACCAGCTCGCCGGCACCTACGGAGCGGCCCGCGGGGCTCCACGTATCGATTTCGCCGAGGACTACGCCGCGGCGAAGGGCAAGAGACTCGTCCTCCAGACTGCCGCCCTCCACGACCCCGAGGACGCCGGCAGTGCTCCCGAGGCCGAGATCAAGCGCGCCTGGCTGGATCAGGTGCTCGACGCGCGGATCGCCGAGGAGTACCCCCAGATCGGCATGATCACGTGGCTCGAGACGTCGCGTCCCGAAGCCGAGGCCCAGGGCCACACGGTGGACTGGGGCCTCAGCGAGGACGACGCCACGGCAGCAGCCCTGCGCAGCGCCCTGGACACGGCACCGGGCGTACGACTCGGGCCGGTGACCGAGGTGACCGACCCGGAGGACGCGAACGGTTCGACCAGGCAGGTGTGGCAGACCGGCGCTCCGGTGAGCGCGGTGATGGGCTGGCTGGTCCTGTGCGTCGTCGGGCTCTTCGCACTGGTCCTCCTGGCCGGCGCGGCCAGACGCGTGGTGCCGCACTGGCGCTACCCGGACGAGCACGCACCGCGGGATGCCCGGATCGACCTGCTGCGCGGCTGGATCATCACGTCGGTGGTCGTCACACACATCGAGGTCGCCGGCCCCTGGTCCTTCATCTCCCGCAACCTCATCGGGACGATCACCGGCGCGGAGCTGTTCGTCCTGCTGTCCGGCGTCGTGCTCGGCATGGTGCACCCCATCGCGGTCGCACGCCGCGGCGCCGTGGAAGCCGCGAAGGGAACCACCAGACGGGCGGTCAAGCTCTACGTCACAGCTCTGGTGGTGGTCCTCAGCGTCTACCTGCTGTCCCTCGTGCCGTTCATCGACGCGTCCGTGCTGACCACCTTCACGGACCGGGGGACGGGCGGAGACGGCACTGCGGCTGAGGGCCGCGTGTACGACCTCTACCCGAACGTGGCGCGCCTCTTCGACTACCCGCCGCCCGGGTATGCCGTCCGGGACTTCCTGCTCCTCGCCATGGGCCCGTGGGCCTTCAACATCATGGGCCTCTACGTGGTCCTGACGCTCACCGTCCCGCTGCTCATCCTGATGCTGAGGAAGAAACTGTGGTGGCTCCTGCTCGCCCTGAGCTGGGCCCTCTACCTCGTGGACAGCATCATGCACCTGCGTGTCCTTCCATCGCAGTTCCAGGATGTCTTTCCCCTGCTCACCTGGCAGGTGATCTTCGTCCACGGTGCGGTTCTCGGGTACCACCGTCGGGCGATCATCACCGCCCTCAGCACCCGCCGGGGGAAGATCCTCCTCGGCGTCGCCACGGGCACCTATGCACTCGTGCTCGGGACCCTCTGGCTGAACCATGCGGTGGGGCTCGGCCTTCCGTTCGTCCCACCGGGCTTCTACGAGACCCTGTACGAGTCCGGGTACGTGCGGGTGTTCCTCCAACCCGGCAGGCTCATCAACCTGGCCTTCTTCATCCTGGCCGCGCACGTGATCCTGACGGCGTTCTGGAAGCCCATCAGCAGGTTGACGGGCTGGCTGTACATCCCGCTCGGGCGCGCAAGCCTGTACGTGTTCATCGTCCACGTGTTCTTCGTGCTCGCCGTCGCCAACGTCCCCGGACTGGATCGCACGAGTGTCTGGCAGGGACTCGTCGTCCACGCCGTCGTCACACTGGCGATCTGGGCCTTCGTGAAGAAGAAGGTCCTGTTCGGTGTCGTCCCGAACTAGCTCCTGCCCCGCCAGACGCGCCGCCAGAACGAGGCCTTCGGTAGTTCCGGTGGGGCCGCAGCCTCGGCGGCCCGGCGGGCTGCTGCCCGGCGGTCACGCCAGCGCTGCACCTCGGCGTCGACGTCGCGGAGTTTCGTGATCACGGGCGGGCCGCCGAGGAGCTGCCGCCGGGCGTCGACGACGCGGTAGTTGAAGTCCTCGAGGACGTCGCGGACCTGGCGCTCGGTGTACTGACGATCGATGCGGTCGTCCAGTTCGGCGTCCTCGGTGCGCAGCAGGATGGCGCGGGGGCCGAGACCGGTGATGTTCTCCCGCTGGATGAGTCCCTTGACCCACCAGTCCGGATCGTGGGCCTCCCCCAGACCCGGGATCGGTTTGCCGGCGAGGCTCAGGTTGTCGAAGTCGCCGCGCGCCACGGCACGGTCGACGATGAGGCGTGCACGCCTGGCCTCGTCCTCGCCCCGGCGCAGCGGCGCCATCTCGCCGTCCGGGGAGCCGTCGTCGTTCTGGCGTTCCAGCTCCGCCATGGCGGCGCCCTCGTCGCCCTGGGCAGCGCGGTACTGGGCCGCCCTGCGGAGCCTTTCCTCGCGTTCCTGTGAGCCGCCGATGGCGCTGCCCTCCCCCTCGTATGCCGACACATCCAGTATTCCGAGGCGTCGAATCGGGTCGCAACCCATTCCCCTGCGGACGAACGGCGACGGCGGGCCACCCCGCAGAGGGGCGACCCGCCGTCGTGGAACGCTGGGGACCTACCGGACGAGCCAGGCCGTCGTACCGCCCGGCAGCATGCCGTCCTCGAGCGGCGAACTGCTGAGCAGCACCCTGCCCTCGGGCAGGTCCACCGGCGCCGACCCGAAGTTGGTCACGGAGTGCCAGCCCCCCGGGCGCGTGAAGTGCAGGACCTCGGCGGTGGGCCCGTCGACCCACTCGAACTCCTCCTCGCCCTGCAACTCACGCCGCAGCGCAAGCGCGCGGCGATAGAAGCTGAGGTTCGAGGCGGGGTCTGCCTCCTGCACCTCGACGGCGTACTCGCCGAACCACTCCGGCTGCGGCAGGTGCGCCCCCTCGAACCCGAAGCCGAACGACTCCCCGTCCCGCGTCCAGGGCAGCGGGACGCGGCAACCGTCACGGCCGACGTCGACACCCTTGTTGCGGAAGAACGTGGGATCCTGCCGGTGCTCGTCGGGGATGTCCGCGACCTCGTGCAGGCCGAGTTCCTCACCCTGGTACAGGTAGGCGGAGCCGGGCAGGGCGAGCATGAGCTGGGAGACGGCACGGGCCCGACGCTCGCCGAGCGCGCGATCGAGTGCGGGTTCCTGCCCACCACTCATGAGCCACGCCGAGCCGTCCTGGCCGTCCTCGCTGTCGGGACCGGCGGGCGGCAGCCCGTAGCGGGTGGCGTGGCGGACGACGTCGTGGTTGGAGAAGACCCAGGTCGACGACGCACCGGACGACGTCGCCTCACCGAGGTTCTTCGTGATGATGTCGCGGAACTGGCCGGGGTTCCAGTCGGCCTTCAGGAGGTCGAAGTTGAACGCCTGGCCCAGCCCTTCGGGGCTCGCGTAGCGGGCACGGCGGTCGGCGTGGACCCAGGCCTCGGCGACCGCGGTGCGCGGCGGCGTGTACTCGTTGAACACCGTGCGCCATTCCGCGAAGACCTCATGGACCTCGTCGCGGTCCCAGAAGGGGTGCTTGCCCCGGTTGTTGCCGCCCTCGGGGCCGAGCTCGACCTTGGACGGCAGCGGCTCGGTCATGTCCTTGGTGAGGGCGTGGGCAACATCCACGCGGAAACCGTCCACGCCGCGGTCGGACCAGAAGCGGAGGGTCTTCAGGAAGTCGTCGCGGACCTCGCGGTTGTCCCAGTTCAGGTCCGGCTGCTCCCGGGCGAAGATGTGCATGTACCACTGGCCGTCCTCCGTGCGCTCCCATGCGGGACCGCCGAACACGGAGTCCCAGTCCGACGGCGGCTCCGTGCCGTCGGGGCCCTTGCCGTCGTGGAAGATGTACCGGTTCCGTGCGGCGGACCCCCTGGGCGAGGCGAGGGCCTCACGGAACCACTCGTGGCGGTCGGAGGTGTGGTTCGGGACGATGTCCGCGACGAGCTTGATGCCGGCCGCATGCAGCGCGGCAACCATCTCGTCGAAGTCCTCGAGCGAGCCCAGCTTGGGGTCGACGTCGCGGTAGTCGTCGACGTCGTACCCGCCGTCGGCGAGCGCCGACGGGTAGAAGGGGCTGAGCCAGACGGCGTCCACCCCGAGTGACTTCAGGTACGGGATGCGGGACGTGATGCCCTTCAGGTCACCGATGCCGTCGCCGTTCGAGTCGGCGAAGCTCCGCGGGTAGATCTGGTAGACGGCAGCCTGGCGCCACCAGTCCGGATCCTGCATACGCTCTGCACGTGCCTCGGCGGACAGTGCGGTGGAGGCGGCGTCTACGGCGGAATCGGCCTCGGGATCGACGGTCGAAGTCATGGGGTGCGCCTTTCGTGTGTGGAGGTGACAGTGGGCCGGTACTCCACTATTCATTATTTTTGCGATAGAAAATAAGAGATGTCAACGAGGCGGGAGGTGTTGCGGTGGACGCGGTGGAGTCATTCGCCCTCTCCAGCCCCACGCGGGCGCTGGCACGCGAGGTCCTGATCAGCGGCCCCATCTCCCGGGGGGACCTCGCGACGCGGCTCGGTCTCTCGGTCGCCAGCCTCACCCGCCTCAGTAAGCCGCTCCTCGACGCCGGTGTGCTCCGCGAGTCCGATGAGGCCGGAACCGCCTCGATCGGACGCCCCGTCCGCCCCCTCGAGATCAGCCCGGACGCGCACCGGTTCGTGGGGGTCAAGGTCACCGGTGACGCCGCCTCGGCGGTCGCCACGAACCTGAAGGCCGACGTCGTCGGGACAAGCGAGCGGACGTTGCCGGGCCATGCCGTGGACGACGTGGTCGGTGCCATCGTCGACGCCGTGGCCGACCTCGGCGCGATCGGCCAGTTCAGTGGCATCGGCATCAGCATCGGTGGCAAGGTCAACGCCGACTCCTCGGTGCTGCGCGCCCCGTTCCTCGGCTGGCGCGACGTCCCCCTCGCCGACCTCGTGCAGCAGCGGACCGGCCTGCCTGTCGTCGTCGAGAACGACGTCGTGGCCCTCACGATCGCGGAGCAATGGTTCGGCGCGGGGCGCGGCGAGAAGGATTTCGCCGTCCTGACAGTGGGTGCCGGTGTGGGCTACGGGCTCGTCATCAACGACGTCGTCATCGCCCCGCCCGACGCCGGGCTGGGCCTCGTGGGCCACCATCCGCTCGACCCGACCGGGCCGCGCTGCTCCGACGGCCACCGCGGCTGCTCGTCGGCCGTCCTCACCATCTCCGCCG
This sequence comes from Arthrobacter sp. TMS2-4, assembly GCF_054511075.1. Classification (NCBI taxonomy): domain Bacteria; kingdom Bacillati; phylum Actinomycetota; class Actinomycetes; order Micrococcales; family Micrococcaceae; genus Arthrobacter; species Arthrobacter sp. TMS2-4. Next base: position 71,220 of record NZ_JBTNDI010000002.1, on the reverse strand, counting down.
TCTGCTCCCGGTTCGCCGCAGCCGCCGGCGAGCAGCGCAGCTACGAGGACATCATCGCGCTCGCGCGTCAGGGGCATCCCGTGGCGGGGGACGTCGTGGAGGCCGCCGGGGCCGCCCTCGGCGTGCTGGTGGCCGCCGTCGCGAACCTGACGATGGTGGACCTCGTCATCCTCTCCGGCGAGGGCATGGACCTCGCCGACGTCGCGGGCCCCTCGCTGCACGCCGCGATCGACGTCCACCGGGATCCGGAGGCCTCACCGGTCCGGCTGAGCCGGCAGCCCACCGACTTCGCGCAATGGGCACGCGGGGCCGCCGCCGTCGTCATCCAGCGCACCATTCTGGGGACGCTGCGCTGAAAGGTGCATGGTCCGGCACGGAATGAATCAGCATGCTGATGAATTGCACCCGGTATGACTACTATCGCGATCATCGGAGCAGGATGCGGCCTCGGCGCCGCCGTAGCACGCCGTTTCGGAGCCGAGGGCTTCTCAGTGGCGCTCATCTCCCGGAGCCAGGGCAAGCTCGACGCCCTGGCCGAAGACCTCGGCAAGGAAGGTGTCCAGGCGCGCGGATTCGCGGCGGACGTCCGCGACCCGGAATCGATCGCCGCGGCCCTCGAAGCGGCGACCGAGACGCTCGGGCCCATCGAGGTGCTGCAGTACAGCCCCCTTCCCCAGAAGGACTTCATGCGGCCGGTCCTCGAGACCACACCGGCGGACCTCAAGGGTCCGGTCGAGTTCTCCATCTACGGACCCGTGGCCGCCGTGCACCAGGTCCTGCCCGGCATGCGTTTCCTCGGCGAGAACCGCGGCACCATCCTCTTCGTCAACGGCGGCTCCGCGGTGAAGCCCGGTCGGTCCGTCACCGGCACGTCGGTGGCCTTCGCCGGCCAGGCCGCCTACGCGCAGCTGTTGCACGAAGTGCTCGGCGAGGAAGGCATCCACGTCTCGCAGCTCATCATCGGCGGCCGCATCATCGAGGGCGATCCGGAGAAGGACCCGAACGTCCTTGCAGACCTCATCTGGGGCCTCCACGCCCGGCGGGACACCTTCCGCCACCAGGTCAGCGCCGACTGACCGGCCCCTGCAGACCCCCCCCGACCCGCTACCCGGAGGACCACCATGAAGATCGCACTGCTCGGCGTAGGACGCATGGGCCACGAACTCGGCCTGCACCTGCTGCAGGCCGGCCACGAGGTCACGGCCTGGAACAGGACGGCGGGCGCCGCCGACCGCCTGCACGATGCCGGTGCTGCCCGGGCCGGCTCGGCCCAGGATGCGGTGGAGGGCGCCGACATCGTCATGACGGTGCTCTTCGGACCGGACACCGTCCGCGAGGTGGTGCTCTCCGGGCTCGAGATCCCGGCCGAGTCCGTCTGGCTGGACGTCACCACGGTCTCCCCCGAGGACGCCCGCGAGTTCGCCGACTATGCCGCAGCAGCGGGGATCCGCTATGTGCACGGGCCAGTGATCGGCAGCCTCGCGCCGGCGCGGGCGGGCACGCTCGGCGTCCTGCTCGGCGGCGCCGCCGGTGACGTCGACGTCGTCGAACCCATCGCGGCGTTGTGGGGCGACGCCGGGCGTCTACGCCGCATGGCGACGGCGTCCGACGCCGCCACCGGGAAACTGCTCGCCAACCTCGCCCTGGGCGTCACGCTCCAGGGACTCGTGGAGGCCCTGCGCCTCGGCCGGGCCAATGGCCTCGACGCCGCCGCGGTCCTCGACCTGCTCGAGGGTACGGGTCTCGGCGCCATCGCCGGGATGAAGGGCCCGACGATCAGCGCCGGGACGTTCGAGGACACCCAGTTCTCCGCTGATCTGCTCGCCAAGGACGCACGGCTCATGCTGCGCTCCACTCCCGATCCACTGCCCGCAGTGACCGCACTCCTGCAATCCCTCACCGAGGCCGTTCGTGCCGGTGCGGGCGACGACGACATCGCCGTGGTCACGAAGCCCGAACTGGGCTGACCACGCTCCTCGGGCGCGCCGCACAGTACTGTCTGGAGGTCGGTGGATCTGGGTACGGTACCTGGTATGGCTACCCCAGACACCCCCGGTCCCGATTCCAACCACCAGCGCCCCGACGGCGTGTCCGACCTCACGGTCGAGGCGCTCGGGAAGCTCTCCGAGGCCCTCGAGGTCGTGGAGCACGCCCGCGGCTACCTCTACGGCTTCCACCGCCTCACCGGCAAGGCCGACCTCAACCTCTCCGAGGCCGAGGAACTGTTCCGTAAGGCCGGGCACACGGATATCGCCGACAGACTCACCACCGAGATCATCGGCCGCAACGTGATCGAGGGACGGTGGACGTTCCAGATCATGGAGGACTACGACGACCACTACTACTCCGAGTTCAAGTCCTTCGAGAAGGATGCGCGGGACTCCCTCGTCGAGGGCAAGCGCCACCTCTTCGAGGCGGAGATGAAGGAGGAGCGCCGCACCAAGGGGCAGAAGCACCACGAGGCGCTACCACCCGAGGCCTGAGGAGCGGACGCGCGTCAGTAGACTTCGGATATGTTGTGCTCCGACGCTCGATCCTCTGTGACGCCGGAGCTCGCCCGGCCCCACGACACCGACCGCGATCCGCTCGGCTTCCTCGCCGAGCGGGCCGATGCTGCACGAGGTTCCCTCCCCCGCACCCTTGCCCTCGCCGCCGACCTGGGTGCCGCGGCACCGCTACCGGGATCGGGCAGGACGGCTCTGACCTGGCAGATCCTCACCACCCTCGCCGCCGCCGACCTCACCGTGGCGCGCGTCGTCGAACCCCACCTCGATGCCCTGGCGATCCTCGACCAGGCCGGGTTGAGCGCTCCCGCGGGACCGAGTGGCATGCCCCGCGGGACCTGGGGCGTGTTCGCGGCGGAGGCGCCCGGCGTCACGCTCACGGCCGCGGAAGGACCGGACGGCGCCTGGACCCTCACAGGTACCAAGCCCTGGTGTTCCCTCGCCGACCACCTCGACGCCGCGATCATTACCGCCCATGTGGGCGAGGGGAAGCGCCGGGCCTTTGCCGTCGGCCTCCGTGCCGACGGCGTCACGCCGGAGCCCGCCGGGGCCTGGGTGAGCCGCGGCCTCCCGGCGGTGACCAGCTGTTCGGTGCACTTCGACGCGGCCGACGCCATACCGGTCGGTGACGCCGACTGGTACCTCGCCCGTGACGGCTTCGCGTGGGGCGGCATCGGCGTCGCGGCGTGCTGGTTCGGGGGCGCCCTCGGCGTCGCACGCACCCTCCTCGCGGCATCCCGGCACCGTACCCCGGACCAGATCGCGCTCATGCACCTCGGTCGCGTCGACGCCGCCCTGCACGGGACCCGGACGGCACTCGCCGCCGCCGCGGACGCCGTCGATGACGGCCGTGCGGGCGGACAGGACGGGGCACTGCTCGCGGCGCGCGTACGGTCCATCGCATTCGCCTGCGCGGAACTGGTGCTCCGGGCGGCGGCCCACGGGCTCGGTCCGGCACCCCTCGCCTTCGACGAGCGCCACGCCGCCCGCGTCGCCGACCTGCACCTGTACCTGCGGCAACACCATGCAGAGCGGGACGACGCCTCACTCGGCCGGCGTGTCCTCGAGGGATCACAGCAGGGCGGCGCGGCGTGGTGAGCTTCACGCACGACGGCGAGGGAACGCCGGAGAGCCATTGGCGCACCTGGGAGCAGGACCGCGAACCCGGCGGTGATCTCCAGATCGAGGAACTCTTCGACGGGCGGCTGCCCTCCCGGTTCGTCCTCCTGGCAGCGCACCCCGACGACGAGACGCTCGGCGCAGGCGGTCTGCTCGCCCGGCTCGCGCGCGACGGCGTGCCATGCGACGTCGTCGTCCTCAGTGACGGCGAGGCGTCCCACCCGTCCTCCCCCACGTACTCGCCGCGGCAGCTCGCGGAGCTGCGGCGCAGCGAGGTGACGAACGCCCTCCAGGTCCTGGCCCCGGCCGCCCGCATCACCTTCGAGGGGCTGCCCGACGGCGGGATCACCCCTGAGGACGTCGCCGCGGTCCTGGCCCGCGAGCTCGACGACGGCGAGACCGCCCGCCTCCTGGTGGCCGCACCCTGGCGCCACGACGGGCACACGGACCACGAGGCCGCCGGTGCCGCCGCGGCGCAGTTCTGCAGCGAACGTTCCATCACGCTGCTCGAATACCCCATCTGGCTCTGGCACTGGGCAACGGCGGAGGAGCAGGCGGAGCAGCTCACCGACCTGTCGCTGCATCACCTCGGCGCCGACGATCATGCCCGCAAGGGCTCGGCCCTCGCGACCCATGTCTCCCAGACGCAGCCCCTCTCGGACGCACCGGGCGACGAAGTCCTGCTGACGCCCGGCGTCCTCGAGCACTTCCGTCGCAGTTTCGAGGCCTTCTTCGTCACGGGAGTGTCATCGTCCTTCGAACGCCTGCATCGCGACCGAGCCGATCCCTGGGAGGTCGCCGAGCGGTTCTACGAGCAGCGCAAGCGCGCCCTGACCATCGCCGCGCTGCCGAGGCGCCGCTTCTGCCGGACCCTGGAGATCGGGTCCTCGGTCGGAGCCCTCACGAGGGACCTCGCCGCGGTATCGGACAACCTGCTGGCGCTCGACACCAGCGAGACGGCCGTCCGCCGCACCAACGAGGCCGTCATCCAGCACGTCGCTGCCTCCGCGAGGCTCGCTACCGTCCCGCGGGACTGGCCCCGCGAGGACGGGCCGTTCGACCTGATCGTGCTCTCGGAGACCGGCTACTTCCTGTCCTCCGACCAGCTGGACGAGGTGATCCGGCTCATCGGCGCGTCACTCGACGACGACGGCGTGCTGGTCCTGTGCCACTGGCGTCACCCCATCGAGGGCTGGGAGCTGGACGGGGACGCCGTCCATCAGCGCGTCCGTGACCGGTCGGGACTCATCACTCTCTCGCTCCATACCGAGGAGGACTTCCTCCTCGAGGTCCTCGTGCCTGCTCCTGCGCTCTCCGTCGCCCGGCGGGAGGGCCTGGTGTGATCCCCGGTCAGGTGGCCATCGTCGTCCCCGTTCGCAATGAGGAGGAGCGTCTTGCCGCCTGCCTCCTGTCGATCGACGCCGCCCGAACGTACCTCCTCCGCACCGTTCCGCGGATCCTCGTCTCCGTGACGGTGGTCCTCGACCGTTGCACGGACCGGTCGGCTGCCGAGGCACGCTCGGCGCCGGGCGTCTCCGTCATCTCGGGCAGCTTCGGCTCGGTCGGGGCGGCGCGCGACACAGGCGTGACGTTCGCGCTCGGAAAGTCCCGCAGCCTGCCCCTGCGCACCTGGATCGCGAACACCGACGCCGACACCACCGTGCCGCGGGACTGGCTCGTCCAGCACCACCGCCTCGGAAGCGGCCACGATCTCGTCCTCGGGACGGTCCGGCCCACACTGACCGCCGACAACCGGGAGCGGCTTCGGCTGTGGTCCGACGCCTACGTCCCCGACGACGGACACCACCACGTCCACGGCGCGAATCTGGGGATCAGGGGAAGCACGTACCAGGAGTCCGGCGGATTCGGCCCACTGGAGCAGGATGAGGACGTGAGCCTCGTACAGCGGGCGAAGGCGCGCGGCGCACGGTGGACAGCGTCCGGGGCGCTGACCGTCTCGACGTCGTCACGCACCGTGGGTCGGGTGCCGGCGGGCTTCGCCACATACCTCAGCCTGCTCGGTCGAGGGAGCTGAGAACTGCTTTTCCTGATCGTCAGCGGTATCTGCTAGACAAGTAAAGTCACGGAACGGGTCTTCGCTGGGAGCAGGCCGACGTGGCCGCTTTCGATGGGGGATGAACCACATGCGATTCGGCGACATGCTGCGCCAGGCGCGCACCACCGCGGGACTCACACACGCTGAACTGGGCGACGGCGTCTACTCGACCCATTTCGTCTCCCTCCTCGAGCGCGGACTGCGCCAGCCCACACCCGACATGGTGCAGCATCTCGCAGCGCGGCTCGGCATGGACCCGCGGACCCTCAGCTGGTGGGTGGAGCAGCCACCGGCCGACGATCAGGCGGGCCTCACCACCGCGATGTTCGCCGCGAATTATGCGCGCGACCTCCACGACCACGCCCTGACGGCCTCCGAGGCCGCGCACGCCGCGAGCATCGCCTACGAGCAGCGGAACGCTCCGGCGTGGTGGGACATGTCCATGCTCCAGGCCCAGTCGCTGATCGAACTGCGCCGGCTCGACGAGGCGGAGAACGTCCTGCTGGCCATGGACCGGTCGTCGCTGATGGCGCCCACACCCGAGCTGCGGTCGGCCGTCCAGGGGCGGTTGTCCACCATTGCCCGGAACACGGGACGCTTGGTCGAAGCGGTGGAGCTCGCGCGTCGGTCGGTGGAGTGCGCGGCCGCACTGCCGGAGCACGCGCCTGCCCGCCTGCAGGCGGCCTTCATCCTCATCGCCGCCCTCTCCGTCAAGGGCGAGCTGGACGAGGCGTGGGACGTGGCGACGAGCCTGGACATCACCGACGGGACCTCGCCCGCTCCGTCGCTCCTCATCGCGCGCGGTGCCTGGGCGATCGGCAATGTCGCCTTCCGACGCGGGGACGCGGAGGTCGGCGAGAAGTACTACGCGCTCGCGAGCGAGCTGCTGCTCCCGCAGGCGGACCTGCAGGCCTGGACGGAGTTCCACCGGGCGAGCGCCGGCTACAAGCTGCTCGCGGGCCTCGTGGACGACTCGGTCCGGACCTCGCTCGCGAACGCGGCGCTCGGGTTCCAGCTCGTAGGCACAGAGACCCAGCGACTGGAGCTCGCGCTCGCTCAGGCCCGGCTCGCCCTCCTCACCGACGACCTCGACGCCGCCGAGGAGCTGCTGAAACAACTGATCGACCAGCGGGACCTCCTCGACTTCGAGTCGGAAACGGACCTCGAGGAGAGCCTCGGCCTGTACTACGCGGGACGCCGGTCCCCGAAGCAGGCCGCCCACCACCTGACCGCCGCGGCGAAGCTGCATTCCGACGCCGGAGCGGACGAGAAGGCCCGCGAACTCATGGACCAGGTCCGGGACCTCCCCCGCTGATCGGTACCGCCCTTTTTGGGGTCGTGAGACCGTCGACAGTCCTCGGGTGCAGTCCTACCATGGCAGGTGCGCGAATACCCTGGGCATCAGGGCTGCGCTCGTCGAAAAGCGGCTCACCCGCCGCTTCTCGGTGCTGGGGCCGGTCACCGCATCTCGCACATGAACCGCACCCCTAGGACATCCATCATGCAAGGTAGAACCACGCCCATCGTGGCGACGGCTCTCGCCGTCGCCCTCCTGTCCACCGCCGGCGCCGCCACGGCGTCCCCGGTGACCGTCCCGTCACACCGCAGCGACCACGTGTCGGTCGGCGAGACCACCACACTCGCGAGGGGACTCGCCGGTCCGCTCCGCGTAGGCATCGGCCGCGGGAACACCGCCTACGTCTCGCAGAACTTCGCAGGCCAACTCACCAGCGTGGACCGCAACGGAACCGCAACCACGCTCCTCACCAGCCCCGGCATCGAGATCGGAGGCGTGTCGACCACCAAGGGCCGCGTCTACTTCACCGAGAGTGCGGGCGGACCGGACAGCCCTGACGCTCCGTTCGTCGCGAACCTCAGCGTCCTCGAGAGGGGCGAACCGCGCGTGCTCGCGGACCTCGCCGCGCTCGAGACGGAGAACAACTACGACGCCGACAACAAGTACGGGTTCCAGGACCTCACAGAGAACTGCACAGCAGAACTCGAGGAGAAGCTCCCCGGGGAGCTGCTCCCCTTCCTGCTCCCGCATGGAGGTGATGAGTACTCCCACCCCTATGCCACAGCGGTGACCCACTCGGGGCGCTATGTGTACGTCGCCGATGCCGGGGCCAACGTCATCTGGACCGTGGACACGCGGCACGAGACGGTCGACGCGACGGTCCTCGAACCGGTGCCCACGCTGGCCACGCCAGAACTCCTCGCGTCGCTCAAGGAACAGCAACAGATCGAGCTGCCGCAGTGTGTTCTCGGCTCCACCTACAACTCGGAGCCCGTCCCCACGGACATCGAGTTCGGTCCGGACGGACTCCTGTACCTGACGTCGCTGCCCGGGATTCCCGAGGACCCGACGCTCGGGTCGGTGCGCAGCTTCGATCCCCGATCGGGCGACGTGGAACTCGTCGCCTCCGGCCTGACCTCGCCGACAGGGCTTGCGGTAGACCGCCGCGGCAACATCTTCGTCGCCGAGCTGTTCGCCAACAGGATCTCCGTCATCACGGCGGGGACCGGGGAAGCGGTGCCTCTCCGTGAGGTCGTGCGGCCTGCGGACGTCGAGCTCGACGGCAAGTACCTCTATGCGACCGTCAACGCCGTGCCGGACGACGCCGGAGCCGAGCCCGGCCCCGGGACTGCTCCTCCCGCTCCTGAGGGCATCCTGGAGCGCACCCGTCTGCACTACAGCCATCGGTGATCCCGTCGACTGTTGTGCCTCGGGTCAGCCCTCCTGCCCGCGTTCTGTGGGCGAAGGGGCGGATGACGTGTCGGCGGTGCCCCGTGCCTCCTTCTGCCACGGCCAGCGCCCACTGATCTCCAGTTCGAGGGACCAGCTCAGGAAGGTCCGGATCAGCACGATCAGCGCGAGGACGCCGACCGATTCGAAGGTCGGCGTCACCGCCACGGTCCGGATGATGTCGGCGGCCACGAGCAGTTCGAGGCCCAGCAGGATCGACCGGCCGAGCCGCTGGCGGTACCGGCTGTAGATGCCGTCCTCGCCGTGCCGGCGCAGCAGGGCCATGCCTGCGATCAGGGTGGCCACGATCGCCCCGATGACGATCGCGGCCACCCCGGCGGCGTCGACCGCCTTGCCCGTGAGTTCCATGCCTTCATGGAAGGTCATCGCGCACCTCGGGTCGGAGAAGCCGCGCCGGCGTCGTCGGCTCCCGCGCCGACAACCGGCCCGGTGGTTCCCGGCGCCGGATCGGCTCCGCGCAGGAAGAACGCTCCGAGCGACCCCGCGAGCGTCGCGAAGACGGCCACCGAGTACACCGCGAGCAGGACCTGCAGGATGCGCGCGAACGCGCTTTCCGGGGTGAGTCCCGATCCCGTGATCGTCGCCATGGCCGCCTCGAAGAGGGCGTCCGCGTAGGAATCATGGGTCCCGGTCGCATACAGCAGCTGGCTCGAGGCCAGGATGACGACGGCGGTCACGGCCGCGAGCCAGCCGATACGGCTCGAGAGCAGCCGACCGGCCGACCGGGAACCCCGGACGCCCGCGGAAACGATGCCTCCGAAGCGGGCGAACCGGGCGAGGCGCACGAAGCGCAGCGCCTGCAGGGCACGGAAGAACCGCAGGAAGGGCACGAGGAGGAACACCACCTGCCACCAGTTCTTCGTCCAGAACGCCCTGCTGAATCCTGCGATGTAGGCGCGCAGCAGGAACTCCGCGACGAAGACGGCCCAGAAGACCCAGCCGACCACGGTGAACGTCGTGATCATGCCGGCGTTCGTCGCGAGAAGCTGCCCCAGGACGACGAAAAGGAAGATCACGCCGAGGACGCCCATCGGCCTGTCGAGTCTCGCGGCCACTGCTTCGGCCCGCTCCAGCCCGGTGCGGTCGCCGCCCGCCGTCGTCGAACTCATCGCGAGTTCCCCGGGTAGCCGCGGATCCCCGCCAGCGCCGAGCCGCTACCGAGCTTGCCGGCGGGGATCACGCTGATCTTCCCGTTGGTCTCGAGCACCACTGCGGCCACGGAGGACAGGTCGCCGGAACCGGTGCCCCGCACGGCCTGGAACACCTCGGACTCCGTCAGCCGGTTGCGGCGCAGTTCCTCCTCCTGCAGCTGCCCGTCCACCACGAGCGCGACCGGCTCCGCCGTCACGACGCCGCGTGCGCCGGGCCACCTCGCCGAGATCCATGCCACCACGAACTGGAGGCCCGCCAGCAGCGCCAGGGCCGCGAGGCCCTCGACGTATGCGACGTCGGAACTGAGCAGGATCGTCGCGAGGGTCGACCCGAGGGCCACGGTGACGATGAAGTCGAACGCGTTGAGCTGGCCGAGGGTCCGCTTGCCCGACAGCCGGAGCACCATGACGAGCGTGGCATAGGAGACCGCACCCACGATGAGGACCCGGAGAACATCTGCCCAGGAGTCGAACCACATGAGCGCCCCCTACGCCATCGAGGAGGACGGGGTCTCGGACAGGGCGGTGACGTTCATCGTGAAAACTCCTTCGATCGTCTGCCAGGTCCGAACACGGCCGGGCACCCTTTCGACAGTACGCTTAGTGATTCACTCGATTCCACCGGGTTCCCGGATCGATACGCTCCGGTGACTTTTCGCGCTGCGGACGGAAGCGGCGGATGCTGTACACGATGAACAGGGCGGCGAGCACGCCGGACAGGGCGAGTCCCGAACCGACGCTCCAGCCACCCGGGATCCACCAGGCGGCACTCACGGGCCACCACCCGGGCGCCGCGGGCTGGACTCCCCACAGGACGCCGAGCAGGATCAGCCCGAGGGCACCCGAGAAACTGAGGGCGATGTTGGGCCTGGTCCTCACCCCCCGCGCGGCTGCCGCGAAGGCCTTCGCCTTGACAGGCCGGAGCCATCGCCGCGCCCAGTCGTACTGTTGGGCGAGCACGGCGAGGCCCGCGACCAGGGCCAACAGCCCCGGCCCCGGAAGGACGAGGGCGGCGAGGCCGATCAGCACCAGCAGCCATCCGACCGCGAGGCCGAGAACCCTGCGGGCACCCTGGGGCCTGGTCCGTCCCGCGGACGTGGAGCCTTTCGACGTCCTCCGGTGCCTAGGTCGACGCATCCGGATTACTCAGTAGGCTTTGCATTCCTCTATGATGGATACCCATAGACGCCGGAGGCAAGGACCACGGCCGCGTACGCCGGGCTTGCCACACCGCCCGGCTCACCGCTGGCAGGACGTCCGGACCGGCAGGACCCCATACTTCCCGCGCAGCGCGGGCCCCAGAAGGAGATTCATCATGATCGGATTCATCATCGCCGGCCTCATCATCGGCGCACTCGCCCGCCTCATCAAGCCGGGCAAGCAGAACCTCGGCCTCATCGCCACGCTGCTGCTGGGGATCGTCGGGTCGCTCATCGGCGGCACCATCGCGAGCTTCCTCGGCACCGGACAGATCATGGAACTGAACGTGCTCGGCTTCATCTTCTCGGTCATCGCCGCCGTGCTCCTGATCGGCGTCGCCGAGAGCCTCATGGGCCGTCGTCGCGTCACCCGCTGATTCCTCACGGCGAACTGAAGGGGCGGCCCCGGCCGCCCCTTTTTTCGTACCCGGCACGCCCTGGCCCTGTCGCTCGTTCACCCAGTACGCGCGCCCATAGAACGTCCAGCGTGCAGGTGTAGCGTAGTCGGCAGATGGGGCACAGATTCGTTCGGAAGGCTCAATCATGAACAGGAACTGGCGCTGGCTCCCCGCCGGCATCGTCCCGGTCGTCATCGTCACCGCTGCCGTGAGTGGTTCCGCCGTCGCCGAGGCTCAACCGGAGCTCCCTGCGAAGACCGCGCAGGAGCTGCTCGAGTTCGTGGCCACCAGCACCGACGACGCCTACTCCGGCACCGTCGAACAGTCCGCCGACCTCGGACTGCCCGACATCAGCATGGCCACACCTCCGGGCGGGACGTCCAGTTCGGACCCCACCTCCACCGCGCTCGAGCTCTTGACCGCCGACCACACCGCGCAGGTCTACGTCGACGGTCCCGACCGGGCCCGCGTCCAGGTGCTCGACCAGCTCGCCCAGCGCGACGTCGTCGTCAATCAGGACGACGTCTGGTTCTACGACTCGAGCACCAACGAGGCGGTGCACGCCGCCCTGCCGGACCGCGCGTCCGCGACGGCGGAGCTCGAGGCGAAGCTCCAGGAGAAGTCCGTGGAGTACCCCGAGCTGCAGAACGTGCCCCGGACCCCTGCCGAGCTCGCCGAGGCGTTCCTCGCGGAGATCGACCCGACCACCGAGGTGACCGTCGACGGCACCAGCCGCGTGGCCGGCCGCAGCGCATACGAGCTGCTGCTGACCCCCGAGGACACCACCACCCTGATCGGCTCCATCGCCGTCGCCGTGGACTCCGAGACCGGCGTTCCGCTCAGCGTCACCGTGCAGGCCAAGGGCCAGGAGGAGGCCGCGTTCCAGGCAGGCTTCAGCGCCGTCGACTTCAGCACCCCCGACGCCGGCATCTTCGACTTCACGCCGCCGGCGGACGCCACCGTCACCGAGGCACCCACGGCCGAGGAGGCCAAGGTTCGCATGGAGGCGAAGGACCACCCTGCGGCACCGAGCGAGCCGGTGGTCCTCGGCGAAGGCTGGAGCACCATCGTGGAGCTGCCGGCGGGCACCGCGGCGAAGCTCGGGGTCGCCCCGGGCACCGGCGATGCTGCCGGAATGGCCGACATCATGGACATCAAGCCCGGCATGGACCCCCAGGAGGTCGCCGGGGCCCAGGCGCTACTGGACCAGGCCCTTACCGAGGTGGACGGTGGCAGCGCACTGCAGACCTCCCTCGTCTCGGTGCTCGTCACCGATGACGGCCGCATCCTCGTAGGCGCCGTCGGCGTGGACCAGCTCGTCGCCGCAGCCCAGCGGTGATCCGCAGGGCTCCCTCTCACCCGTTGCGGGTCCGCAGGTGAGTGCCGGCGGGTTCGCGATCGAGACGCGCGGACTGACCAAGGTGTTCGGTCGCCAGAAGGCCGTGAACAGCGTCGACCTCGCTGTCCCCCGCGGCACGGTCTTCGGCTTCCTCGGCCCCAACGGGTCCGGGAAGACGACCACCATCCGCGTGCTCCTGGGCCTCGCCGAGGCGTCCAGCGGGGACATCCGCCTGCTCGACGGCGACATGCCGAAGGAGGCACGCTCCGTCCTGCCGCGCGTCGGAGCCCTCGTCGAAGGCCCCGCCATCTATCCGTTCCTCTCCGGGAGGGCGAACCTGCAGCGGTTCGACGCCGCCGACCGCCACACCTCCCCGGCCACCCGGAACCGGCGCGTGGACGCCGCCCTCGAGCGCGTGGGCCTCAGCCATGCGGCGACGAAGCGGGCCCACGCCTACTCGCTCGGCATGAAACAGCGCCTCGGCATCGCCAATGCGCTGCTCGCCCCACGGGACCTGCTGATCCTCGACGAACCCACCAACGGCCTCGACCCGCAGGGCACCCGCGAGGTGCGCAGCCTCATCCGGTCCCTGTCCGACGACGGCACCACCATCTTCGTCTCCAGCCACCTGCTCGCCGAGGTGGAACAGATGTGCAGCATGGTCGCGGTGATGAGCGCGGGCAGACTCGTGGCCCAGGGTTCCCTGGAGGAGCTGCGCGCCGAAGGCACCGTCCGGGTGCGCGTCACCACGCCGGATGTCGCCGACGCCCGCCGGGTCCTCTCCGGTCTGGGCCTCCACCCCGAACCCCACGGCCGTGACGACGTCGTCGCCGCCGAGCTGGCCGTCCCCGGGCTCCTGCCCGAGTCCGTCAATGCCGCCCTCGTCCGCGCCGACGTGCGGGTCCGCGGCTTCGAGGCGAGCGGGGCCTCACTCGAGGACCGCTTCGTCGCCCTCACCGGGGAGGGGTTCGACGTTGCCGGCTGAACGGTCACTGGGCCTCTCACTCGTCCTGTCGGAGATCACCATCCTGTTCCGGCGGCTGCGCACATGGGCGATGATCGGGGCGCTGGCCCTGATCCCCATCCTCATCGCCGTCGTCGTCCGCGTGTCCTCCGACGGTTCGGGCAGCGGACGCGGCCCGGCGTTCCTCGACAGCATCACCCAGAACGGGCTGTTCGTCTCCCTCACGGCGCTGACCGTGGCCATCCCCCTGTTCCTCCCGCTGACCATCGGCGTCGTCGCCGGTGACACGATCGCGGGCGAAGCGAATCTCGGCACGCTCCGGTACCTGCTCGTCGCCCCGGCCGGACGCCTCCGGCTGCTGCTCGTGAAGTACGCGGGGGCTGCGCTGTTCTGCCTCGTCGCGACCCTGACGGTCGTGGTCACCGGCGCGATCATCGGCGCGCTGCTGTTCCCCGTGGGCCCGGTGACGCTCCTGTCGGGGGACACCGTGGGCATCGTCGGCTACTTCGGCCGACTGCTGCTGCTCGCGCTGTACGTGACGGTGTCGCTCATGGGACTCAGCGCCATCGGCCTGTTCATCTCCACGCTGACCACCATCCCGGTCGGCGCGATGGCCGCCACGGCCGCACTGGCCGCCGTCGCGCAGATCCTCGGCGCCCTTCCCCAGCTCGAGTGGCTCCACCCCTGGCTGTTCACCAACTACTGGCTCGGCTTCGCCGACTTCCTGCGGCAACCGCTCGTCTGGAACAGCTTCCTGGACAACGCCCTGCTCCAGGCCGGCTACATCGCGGTGTTCGGGAGCCTCGCCTACGGCCGGTTCAGCACGAAGGACATCCTCAGCTGACGGCCGTCACGCCGAATGGCCCGGACGAGTTAGATTAGGCTACCCTTTCCCATGGAGGCAGTGCCCTCCGGACACCTCCCCCACCGCCTGAGACGAGACCCTGATGCACCCGCGCCCCCTGACGAAGACCCTCGTCGGCCTGACCGCCCTGACCTCGATCCTCACGGGGTGCAGCGCCATCGGCGGCGACTCGGCCGATCTGCAGATCTACTCGGCGCGGCACTACGACCTCGAGGGTGCGTTCGGGCAGTTCACCGACGAGACGGGCATCACCGTCGAGTTCATCACCGGTGACGACGCCGAGCTGCTCGAGCGCCTCAAGGCCGAAGGCGACGATACGCCCGCGGACGTCTTCATGACGGTCGACGCCGGCAACCTCTGGAACGGCGCGCGCCAGGGCGAACTCGCCGCGACCGATTCCGCGGTGCTCGACGAGGCCGTCCCCGACGATCTGCGCGACGCCGAGGGCCGCTGGTACGGGCTCGCCCTGCGTGCACGGACCGTCACGTTCAACCCCGACGCCGTGGACCCGGCCGCCTTCGACGCGACCGACACCTACGCGGGCCTCGCCGACCCGCAGTGGAAGGGCCGTCTGTGCATGCGGGACGCCACCTCCGCCTACACGCAGTCCCTCGTGGCCAGCCTGATCAACCTCCACGGCCGGGAGCGGGCCCTCGAGATCGTCCAGGGCTGGGTGGCCAACGACGTCGCGATCATGAGCAACGACATCCTGCTGCTCGAGGCCATCGACGCCGGCACGTGCGACGTCGGCATCAACAACCACTACTACCTCGCCCGGACCCTCGCGGAGAACCCCGACCTCAACGTGGACCTGCACTGGGCCAGCCAGGAGGGCGCGGGAACCCACGTGAACATCTCCGGCGCGGGCGTGGTCGAAGGCTCCGACAACGCGGAGGACGCCCAGCAGCTCATCGAGTGGCTCGCCACCGACGGGCAGAACGCCTTCGTCGACGCCAACCACGAGTTCCCCGTCAATCCGGACGTCGCGCCCGAGCCGATCATCGCCGGCTTCGGCGAGTTCACGCGGATGCCGCTGAACGCCGAGGCCTACGGGACGCTCAACGCCGACGCCGTCGACCTGCTCGCCGAGGCCGGATACAAGTGACCGACACGGCGGCGCTCGCCGAGCCGCGGCCGCCCCGCCGTCGTTACCGGACGTACGGCGTCGGCCGGCCGGTCTGGTCGACGCTGGTCGTCACCGTCGCCGTCGTCGTCGCCACCCCCGTCCTGGCGGTCGTTCTCGACGGTCTGGGCAGCCTCGGCAGCACCGCCCCGCCCCGGGACCTCGTCCCGATGATCCTCACCACCCTCGCCCTGATGCTGGGCGTCGGCGCGGGAGCACTGCTGGTGGGCGGGGGCCTCGCCTGGCTCGTGACCGCCTACCGGTTCCCGTTGCGCGACCTGCTGGTGTGGCTGCTCGTCCTGCCCCTGGCCGTGCCGGCCTACGTCCTCGGCTTCATCTTCCTGTCCGTGTTCGACGTCGCCGGCCCCGTGCAGTCCCTCCTGCGGGCCGTCTTCGGCACGGACGTGTGGGTGCCCGAGGTCCGCTCGCTGCCCGCCGCGATCCTCGTGATGACGCTCTCCCTCTACCCGTACGTCTACCTGATGGCACGCTCGGCACTGATTGAGCAGTCCTCCGGCACGTACGACGCCGCCCGCACCCTCGGATCCACGCGCGGTCAGGCCCTGCGGCGCGTGGTGCTGCCGCTCGCCCGGCCGTCCCTGGCCGCAGGACTGGCCCTGGTGATGATGGAGACGCTCACCGACTTCGCCACGGTGCAGTACTTCAACGTGCAGACCGTCTCGGTTGGCGTCTATCTCGTCTGGAAGGGCACGTTCAACTTCCACGCCGCGACGCAGCTCGCCGTCCTGGTCCTGCTGTTCGCCGTGGCCGTGCTGGCTGCCGAGCGTGCGCTGCGGGGCCGCGCCCGCTACCACCAGCAGGGCGGACGCCGGCAGGGCTTCCAGCCCGAGCGCCTGCACGGCGCGCGCGCCTGGGCCGCGACGGCCGCCTGCGCGGGCGCCCTCTCCGCCGGGTTCCTCATCCCGGTGGGTCAACTGCTGATCTGGGCGTTCGGGCAGATCGTCGCCGATGCCGGGTTCCTCGCCGACCCGCGCTTCGTCGAATACCTGACCAACAGCCTCATCGTGGCGGCGATCGCCGCCATCGCCTGCGTCGCCATCTCCCTCGGTGTCGGCCATGCGATCCGGATGGGCGGCGGACGCGTCGTCTCCTTCGCCGCGCAGCTGACCACCTTCGGGTACGCGGTGCCCGGCGCCGTGATCGGCACCGGGGTCCTGCTCTCCTTCTCGGCCGTCGACACCGCCCTGGAGCGTGCCGGCGTCCCCGGGGGCACCGGGCTGATCGTCACCGGCTCGGTGGCCGGCATCCTCTACGCCTACGTGATCCGGTTCCTCGCTCCCGCCTACCAGTCGGTCAGCGCGAGCCTCGAGAAGATCAGCCCCACCGTCACGGCCTCCGCGCTGAGCCTCGGGGCCGGCCCGCGGCGCATCCTCGGGCGGGTCCATCTGCCCCTCGCCCGCCCGGGAGTCGCCGTCGCCCTGATGCTGGTGGTGATCGACGCCGTGAAGGAACTGCCCATCGTCCTGCTCCTGCGTCCCTTCGGCTTCACCACGGCGTCGGTATGGGTCTACGAGCTGGCGCGCGAGAACTTCTGGGAGAAGGCGTCGCTACCGGCCCTCGTCATCGTGGCGGCGGCCATCATCCCCGTGTTCGTCCTCGTCCGCCAGACCCGGCGGCGCGACGTCCACGGCAGCACGTCCGGAAAGGAAGGACAGTGACCGCACAGATGCAGAGCGCACCACCCGCCGGTCCCGGCACGGCGGGCGCCCCGCCGGCACTCACCCTCGAATCCGTGACCAAGCGCTACGGATCCGCCCGCGGCGTGGAGGCACTCGACCTCGCCATCCCCGCGGGGGAACTCGTGACCCTCATCGGCCCCTCCGGGTGCGGCAAGTCGACGACGCTGCGGCTCGTCGCAGGCCTGGAGCGGCCCGACGCCGGACGGATCACCGTCGCCGGCGAGACCGTCGCGGACCGCACCCGGTTCGTGAATCCAGAGAACCGCCGCGTCGGACTCGTGTTCCAGGACCACGCCCTCTTCCCGCACCTGAGCGTCGCCCGGAACGTGGCGTTCGGCCTCGACCGGCTGCCGCGCGGCGAGCGCCGGAAGCGCGTCGGCGACCTCCTGGACCTCGTCCAGCTGGCGCACCTCGCGGAACGGTATCCGCACGAGCTCTCCGGCGGCGAGCAGCAGCGCGTGGCCCTCGCCCGCGCGCTGGCGCCGCGTCCCGCTGTCGTCCTCCTGGACGAGCCGTTCTCCAGCCTCGATGAGTCGCTGCGCGCCCAGGTGCGCCGCGACACCGTGGCGGCCCTGCGGGAGACCGGCACCACGGGAGTGCTCGTCACCCACGACCAGACGGAGGCCCTGTCCGTCGGGACCCGCGTGGTCGTTCTGCACGACGGCGTGATCGAACAGGCCGATGCGCCAGAGAAGGTCTTCGAGCAGCCCGCCACGCGCTTCGTCGCCTCCTTCATGGGCGACGCCGATTTCCTGCCTGCCCACGTGCACCGCGCCCTGCTGACCTGCGAGATCGGCGTCGTGTCGACCGTCCCGGGCTGGGCGGACAGCGACGTGGACGTCGATGTCGTCCTCCGGCCCCACGAGGTGGCCCTGCGCGCGGACCCGGAGGCCACCGCCCACGTCACCGCCGTGGAGTACCACGGCGCGTTCGTGCTCCACCACGTGACGCTCGCCTCCGGGCGCACGCTGCGGTCCTGGCAGCGCCACGACGTGCGCCACCCCGTCGGCACGCCGGTCACCGTGACCGTCGCCCCCGGCACATCCCCCACGCTCCTCGTCGGCGACCGCGCGGTCACGACGCCGCCCCGCAACGCCCCCCGACCCCCGGTGGTCCCATGAGCATCGACCCGCATCTCTCCGAAGCCACCTTCACGGACCTCGCCCGCCACGGCGGCCGGCCCGCGATCCTCACCGCCGACGGCGTGCTCTCGTACCGCGAGCTCGCGGCGCGCGTCGACGACGTCGTGGTGCGCCTCGGCACGGAGCGTCGGCTCGTACTGCTCGCCGCCCGCAACGACCTCGGGACCCTCGTGGGGTACCTCGCGGCGGTCACGGCCGGCCACCCGCTGCTGCTGGTGCCGGCGGACAAACCCGCCGCATTCCAGTCGCTCGTCGCCGCCTACGATCCCGACGTGGTGCTCCGGACCGCCGACGGCTCCCTCGCCGTCGACGAGCGCCGGCCCGGCACCCGGCACGAACTCCACCCCGAGCTCGCGCTGCTGGTCAGCACCTCCGGGTCCACCGGGTCCCCGAAGCTGGTCCGGTTGTCCCGGACGAATCTCGAGGAGAACGCTCGGTCCATCGCCGAGTACCTGGGCATCGGCCCGGACGATCGCGCCGCCACCACCCTGCCGTTCTCCTACTGCTACGGGCTGTCCGTGGTCAACAGCCACCTCGCCCGCGGGGCTGGCCTCGTGCTCACGGACCTGTCCGTCGTCGACCCCTGCTTCTGGGACCTCTTCCGGGCGCGCAGCGCCACCTCGTTCGCGGCCGTCCCCTACAGCTTCGACCTGCTGGAGCGTGTGGGCTTCGCGGACATGGACCTGCCGAGCCTGCGCTACGTGACCCAGGCGGGCGGTCGGCTCGCGCCGGAGAAGGTCCGGCGCTGGGCGGAGACCGGCCAGCGCCGGGGCTGGGACCTGTTCGTCATGTACGGCGCCACGGAGGCCACCGCCCGGATGGCCTACCTCCCGCCGGACCTCGCGGCGGAGCACCCGGAGACCATCGGCGTGCCGATCCCCGGTGGCTCCTTCCGGATCGACCCCGTCGACGGCCTGCCGCACGGCGAACTGGTCTACTCGGGCCCGAATGTCATGCTCGGCTACGCCGAGAGCCCCGAGGACTTCGCGCTCGGGCGCGAGGTGCACGAACTGCGGACCGGCGACCTCGCCCGACGGGACCCGAACGGCCTCTACGAGGTGGTTGGCCGCCGCAGCCGCTTCGTGAAGATCGCCGGGCTGCGGGTGGACCTCGGGCAGGTGGAGCGGATCCTCGCCGACCTGGGGACGGTCGCGGCCGTCGCCGGCTCCGACGACGATGGCTTGGTGATCGCCGTCGAGGGCGAGCACGACGCCGGCATGCTGGCGAAGGTCCTCGCCGCCGATCTCGGGCTGCCCCGCGCCGCCGTCGGACTGCACCTGGTGGAGCACCTGCCCCGGCTGGGCACCGGCAAGATCGACTACCCCGCCGTCCTCCGCCTCGCGGCCCCTGCTCCGGCCCCATCCCAGGATGAACCGTCCGGCCGGGAAGGCCCCGACGACGTCGCGCGCATCTTCGCGGAGTGCCTGGACCGCCGGGACGTACGGGCCACGGACACGTTCGTCACGCTCGACGGCGACTCGCTCTCCTACGTGGCGCTGTCGGTCCGGCTGGAAGCGGCTCTCGGTCCACTGCCCGCGAACTGGCACCTCCTGCCCGTCGGCGAGCTGGCCGACCGCGGCAAGCCCCGCCGGCGCCGTCGGCTCGTGTCCTTCCTCGAGCCGTCGATCGTGCTGCGGGCGGTCGCGACCGTGTGCATCGTCGCGGCCCACGTGGAGCTGTTCACGTTCCACACCGCGCACCTGCTCTTCGTCATCGCCGGCTTCAACTTCGCGCGGTTCCAGCTCACCGGGACGCGGACCGGACGCTTGCGGCGCCACGCCCGGAGCCTGGCGAGGATCGTCGTCCCGTCCGTGGCGTTCATCGCGGTCGCGTACGTCCTCACGGACGACTACAGCCTGGCCAACATCTTCCTGCTCAACGGCATGGTGGGGCCGCAGGAGGTCACGAGCGAGTGGCACTTCTGGTTCGTCGAGATGCTCGTCTACGTGCTCATCGCCGTCATGGCCCTGCTCGCAATCCCCTGGCTCCACCGCCTCGAGCGCCGCCTGCCGTTCGCGTTCGCGCTCGGGCTCCTGGCGGTCACCCTGCTCAGCCGGTACGACATCGTGGATCCCGGACTGCCCAAGCCCCTGCCCGTGTTCTGGCTCTTCATGCTCGGATGGGCGGTCGCTCGGGCGGACGACACCCGCCGTCGCCTGCTGGTGTCCGTCCTCGCCGTGCTCACCGTGCCGGGCTTCTTCGACCATCCGCTGCGCGAGGCGACCATCGTGGTGGGGCTGCTGCTCATCACGTGGGTGCCGGCCCTGCCCGTGCCCTCGATCCTCCGCCGCGTGACCGGCTGGCTGGCCGCGGCGTCGCTGTACATCTACCTAACGCACTGGCTCGTCTACCCGGTGCTGATGCCCTTCGGCCCGGTCGTCGCGGTGGTCGGCTCCCTTCCCGTCGGGGTGGGCTACTGGGCCCTCTGCCGGTGGCTGCCGATCGCCGTCGCGCGGTCGCGCGCACGCACCGGGCGGCAGCGGCAGCTCAACGCGTAGGGCCGGGCGGGGCCCTTCTGGCTGTATGTGCAGTTCAGGCGGTTCGGGAAGCCTCCGACCGGATTGCCCAGGCGAGGTCGCGGGGACGGCTCCACATGGGCCAGTGCCCCGTCGGGAGGTCGACGACGTCGAGGTGTTCGAGGTTCGCGACGTCGGCGAACATGGAATGGCCTGCGCGGGCCATCTCCAGCACCTGGGCGCTCGGGATCGAGCAGCACAGCAGGGTGGTGGGAACCTCGTGGCGGGAGTCGTTGCTGAGCTCGACGGTCTGGCGAAGCACGGGGCCGGGCTCAGGGACGGCCCGGGCCCGGAAACGTTCGAGGACCTCCGCGGTCAGGCCCTCGAGGCTCGCTTGCTGCCCGAGGACGTCGAAGGACGGCAGCGGAAGCTCCTCCACGTCCTCCGGGAGGTCCGGGGCGAAGGCGCTGCCCGTCGCCATGGGGCCGGAGTCAACCCAGACCACCCGTCGGACGAGCTCGGGGTGACGGTCGAGGACCAGGCTGACGGGGGCGTTCGCCCCGCTGTGGGCGACGAGAGTTGCGGGCTGCTCCTCGGACACCCCGAGTCGGGCGAAGAGATCGAGGACCGCTGCGGTCTGATCGTCGAGAGTCCTGGCCGCACGGTCGGGGTCGTTCCCGTCGAGACCGGGCAGTGTCATCGCAACTGCGCTGGAGTGGTCGGCTCTGAGATGTTCGAGGACGTCGTCCCACGCCCACGCGCCCAGCCAGTGGCCGGCGATGAGAATGATGGTCGGACTGCTCGTGGTCGTTGTCATGACACCACCCTTGCAGGCACCACGGACAAGGGCATGTCACTATTTGTGTCATGAAATTGACGAAGTCTGAACGGTGAAGCGGACGGAACGGCTCCATGCCCTCTCTGAGACGCTGCGTCGCAGCGGTGCGCGAGGGGTTTCCGCCGAGCGGTTGGCGAGAGAGTTCGGCGTGTCGGTGCGGACGGTCAAGAGAGACCTCGCGGCGCTTGAGAGCAGCGGCGTGCCGGTTTGGTCGCGCCCCGGTCCGGGCGGTGGCTACGGACTGGCGGTGGGCGCGTCCCTGCCGCCCGTCAGTCTGTCCCCGGCGCAGGCCGTGGCGCTCATGGCGGCGGTGTCCGCTGCACCCGATGCCCCCTACGCCGATCTGGCAACAGCAGGGATCCGGAAGATCCTGGACGTCCTCGATCCCAGGACCCGAGCACGAGCTGACGAGCTGGCCCACCGCGTCTGGGTCGACACGCCTCCCGCTTCTTCGCGCGCCATCAGGTCGGCTCTGGAGGAGGCGATGGCCGAGCAGCGAGTGATCCGCATCCGCTACACATCGGGAGACGGGACCACGACCACGCGCGATGTCGAACCCGTGCTGTTCGCCTCGACGAACGGCCAGTGGTACCTCGTCGGGTGGTGTCGACTGCGCAACGCCATGCGATGGTTCACCGTGTCGCGGGTCGAGCGGGCCGGCATCACCAGGACCGCGTGCGGCGGCCATGGCATCCACGAGGTCGGAGCACCGCCGGCAAACGCCAGGCCGGTACACGGCCTGGGCAGGTGAGGCACCCGGGCGATCTCTCAGGTTCGTCGGGCACCGTTCGACGACGTCCGCCCCGCCGTGGGCCACAGCACGTCGAGGGAGTGCAGCGCGTGCCGGCGGGCGATCGCGACGACGGCGGCCGCGCAGATCTCGGCGTCGCTGCCTGCGTCGTGATGCCGGAAGGTGCCGAGGCCCAGGGCCTTCGCGACGTGGGGGAGCTTGTTCACCTCGAGGCCGAGGAGCCGGCGGGCGAGGACGACCGAGCAGTGGAACGGGTTCTCCGGCGCTGCAAGCCCTGACTCCGCACACGCGCCGCGCAGCACGGAGCGGTCGAAGGGCGCATTGTGGGCCACGAACGGGTTATCCCCGGAGAAATCCATGATGCGCCGCAGGCTCTCCGCCCAGCCCGGGGCCGTGCGGACGTCGGCGGGGCGGATGCCGTGGACGCCGACGTTGATCGGGGAGAACTGACTGACGGCGCGCGGCGGCTTGATCAGCCAGGACACGGACTCGACGACGACGCCGTCCATCACCCTCGCCAGCCCGACAGCACACACCGAGCCGCGCTTGCTGTTCGCCGTCTCGAAGTCGATCGCCGTGAAGTTGAGACCGTGCACTGTTGCTCCCTGAAGCTATCACCACCCGTTCGGACGGCCCTGGACAGCCTAGCCGTCCTCGGACTCGCCACTCACGAAGGAGCGCCCTATGGCCTGCGGAAACGCTGACGCAATCCTGCCGACAAACGGCGCCTCGCCGTGACCGGCCCTTGAACCGCGACCGATAGGTTCGAGGTGATCGGGGCGGGGCTCAGCCTGCCCCGATCGCCACGATGCATGAGCGAAACGGTAGGCGAACGGGGACCCGGATGTGCACGAGGACGATGCCATGAGTGCTGCCGTCGAACCGCTGGACAGCGATGCCGACTACACCGAGCCCGAAGGCCTCGGCCTGCTGCGCGGGCGCGCCCCGGGTCAGTCCGTGATGGAGGAACTGCTCGAGGTCCGCGGCAGCCGCGACACGCGGGGCGTCGTCGCCCGGGCCTTCGGCGTCCACCTGCTCGACGCCGCGAGCCGCCCCTGGTACTGGGGTGCACTGGGCGAGCGCGCGGTGGGGCGCACCCTCGCCGCCCTGGGGCCGGAGTGGACGGTCCTGCATGCCGTACCGGTCGGCGAGAAGTCCGCCGACATCGACCATGTGGTGATCGGTCCCACGGGCGTCTTCACCCTCAACACGAAGCGGCATCCGGGCCAGAAGATCTGGACGGCGAAGGGCACCTTCCTGGTCGCCGGGACGCGCCACCCCTACATCCGGAACTCCGAGCACGAGGCGGCCCGGGCCGGGAAGCTGCTCTCGGCAGCGGTCCGCCACGCCGTCACCGCGGAGGCCGCGATCGTCGTCGTCGGTGCGCAGCAGGTCACGGTGAAGGAGAAGCACAGGTCCGTCGCGGTGCTCACCGAGAGCCAACTCCTGCGCTGGATCACGCGGCGCCCAGTCGTCCACACGCCACAGCAGGTCGCCCTGCTGGCGGCGGCCGCAGCGCAGCCGTCGACCTGGCGGCGTACACCGTCGGAGCTCCGCGATCCCGTGGAGGTCGCCGGATCCTTCGAGGCGCTGCACCGGCTGGTGGAACAGGCACGACGACGGCGGATCGGCTGGCTGCTCGCCGTGCCGACGGCTTTCCTCGCCTCGGCCGTGGGCGCGCTGCCGCTCTGACCCTTCTCATCTGAAAGTCCTTCATGCTGCATTTCCCCTCGAAGAACACCGCCGCGCACCGGCCGGATCCCCTGGACGTGAATCGCCTGCACCAACTGATGGGCCACCACGTCTGGGCGTTCAGTAACTTCCGGGTCGATGCTCCCGGGCTGCCGGTCGCCGAGGTGGACTGGCTGTTCTACAACTCGCTCCGCGGGACGTTCGTGCTCAGCGAGTGGAAGCGCTTCCCAGCCAGGGTGCTGCAGGTGATGGACGAGGGGAAGCCCTGGACCTTGACCAGTGGAATGACGGTCCCGAATCCCGTGGAACAGGTCGGCAGGCAGCTCCAGGCCGTCCGTCGGGTACTGCGACAGGACATCTGCAGGCAGTTCTTCCCGTCCGTCGACCAGCATTCACTCAACCTGTATCCGAGCGTCTATTCGCCGCAGATCGACGAGTCGACCCGGCGGGAGCGGCTACGCTACGGAGCGGTCCACGGCTCGCTCGAGGAGGTGGCCCATCTGGTCGAGCGCAGGGCGGTCACTGCTCCCCTGCTGGTGTCCGGCGCGAGTGCCAGACTCGAGCTGGCGGAGACGCTGACCGACCTTTTCCGCTGCTCGATCGGCACGGCGGTGCGCCGGAAGCTCGACCCTCCTGCACCCGTGCCGCCCGATCCTGCTGTGCGGATGGCGGCAATCCACCGCGAACTGGCGGCGCTGCACGTCGAAATGGCGTCACTGCTCGAAACTCCAGTTCCAGTAGCACTTCCGACTCCGATTATGACTCCCGCGCCGGTACCAGTTCCGGCTCCTATCGCGGCATCCACGCAAGTATCAGCGCCTTTGCCGTCACGCAATTCCGAGACGCCGCCACAGTCCCCCGCGAAGGCGACGAGGCCCTCACCGCCAGTGGCAGTCACGAAGGCCGCCAAAGCTTCAGCTGCGGGTCACCTCAAGGGGCACGTGACACGCATCGTACCGGCATCAAGGCCGACGTCGGAGCATCTCCGGAATGCTTTCCTGGCCGCGCTTCAGGACAGCCAGCTCAAGCGCAGCGGCGTCCACATCGGCCTGTTCGGTTCCTTCGTGGGCCAGCACCTCACGGGCGAGGTGAAGTTGGCCGATCTAGCGCCCGGTGGGCTGGGCAAGTGGTGCCAGGCCCAGGCGCAGGCGGCGGGAGTGCCCATCATCCGGGATCCTCACGATCCCTCCATCATCAAGTTGACCCGTGCAACCGACCCGCAGAAGGAAGCCGTATGAACCAGATCATCCACGACCGGCCAGAGCAGCTGAACATGATCCTGTCCGGGCTCCTGCAAGGTGAGCAAGCCGTTGCTGTCTACGACTGCATCGGAGTCGGAACGGGCTTCATCGGCCTCACGAACCAGCGTGTCATTCTTCAGGACAAGAGCTTCGTGGGAAACAAGGTCGCGCTGACTTCCCTGCCCTATCGGAACATCCAAGCGGTATCGATGCTGACCAACAAGTCGATGCTCGGGAAGTTTGCGTCCAGCTCCTCGATTGCCGTATCGGCGGGATCGAAAGCCTTCGAAGCGGACTTCCGCGGTGATGAGAAGGCCAAGCACGCTCACGACGTCATCCTGTGGCACCTCATCAACCGATAAGCCGAAGCCTTCGAAAGGGAAGCAACTGTGTCTGAGACTCTCCACGTCGGTGGCAGATCAATCACCATGGACGCCGCACGAAAGGTCGCCCGTCAGTACCTGATCGAGAATCGCGGAAAGTCTGCTTATCCCGCGTACGACGGTTACCCGGGGCACTCTGGCCCCGAAGTCGGCCTGCAGGATCTACTGGCCGTGGTGCTCCTCAACGTGTCAAATAGGCCGATACCGGTGTACTACGGACTCGCGTCAATGATCGGAGAGCTGAACCGGTGTCTTGATGTTCTACCGGCATCGGAGAATCTGCAGGGCGCCGATTCAGCTGTGCTTCAGAGAATCATCGACCTGCTCGGAGTGATTGACCGAGTCCCTGCAGCACATGTCCGTCTGACGACAATCTCGAAGGTCCTGCATCGGAAGCGCCCGAATCTGATACCACTCTTCGACGCCAATATCGCATACTGCTACAGCGAGTGTGCGGAGGCTCCAGTCCCCTTCACCAGCAGTGGAACCAGATCATTGAACGAGTACAGGTTGCTCTGGCTCAAGGCAGTGAAGAACGACCTCTCCTCACAACTCGATCATTGGCAAGAGCTCGCGGACTTTGCACCAGGACCACCGATCACCCCGCTGCGAGCCTTGGACATCATTGGATGGGAACTGGGCCGGAAAAAGAATCGAGGTGAGCGGTAGCGACCTACAACTCCGGGGCCCGCTTCGCCCAGCCCGTCGCCTGCTCGAACGCGTACGCCACCTGCAGCAACTCCACGTCGCTGCCGTGCGACATCACGATCTGCAGGCCCACCGGCAGGCCGTCCGCGCTGAACCCGGCCGGCACCGACACGGCGGGCAGACCCGTCGCGGAGATCAGGCAGGCCGAGCGCATCCAGTCGAGGTACGTCTCGAACGCGACGCCGTTCAGCGACGTCGGGTACCGCTCGGCGGCGTCGAACGGGAGGACCTGCGCCGCCGGACTCACGAATACGTCGTACTTCCCGAAGTAGCGGCGCACGCTGGTGTCGAGGCGGGTCCGGGCGAGGGCTGCATCGACGAAGTCCTGCGCCGTCAGCCGCTGCCCCTGCTCCACGTTCCACCGGATCTCGGGCTTGATGGCGTCGCTGTGCTTCGTGACGAGGTCGCCCAGGCCGAGCACGAAGTCGAAGGCCCGCGTGGTCCCGAACACCTGGTCGGCGTCGCGCATGTCGGGTGCTGCCTCCTCGACGATCGCGCCGAGGCCTGCGAAGACCTGCAGTTGTCCCTCGAGGACCCGCAACACCTCGCGGTCCACGGGCACGCCCAGCCCGAAGTCCGGCGACCAGCCGATCCGCAGGCCGGTCAGGTTCCGCTGCAGCCCGGCGCCGAAGGAGCCCTGCACGGGGTACGGGTACGGGATCGCTGGATCGGCGCCTGCGATCGCCGTCATGCCCAGCGCGATGTCCTCGACGTCGCGGGCCATCAGTCCGGTGCGGCTCAGCCACGCCCAGGCGTTGCGCGTGGGCAGGGACGGGACGACGCCGATCGACGGCCGGTATCCCACCACGTTGCAGAACGACGCCGGGACGCGCAGCGAGCCGCCCATGTCGCTGCCGTCGCCCAGCGGCTGGATGCGGGCCGCGATCGACGCCGCCACTCCCCCGCTGCTGCCGCCGGCGCTGCGGCTCGTGTCGTACGGGTTGACGGTGGTCCCGAACACCTCGTTGAAGGTGTGTGAGCCGGCGGCGAACTCGGGCACGTTCGTCTTGCCCGTCGTGACCACGCCGGCGGTCTTCAGGCGTCCGATGATGAGGTCGTCGAACGTCGGCACGAAGTCCCGAAAGATTGTCGATCCCTGCGTGGTGCGCAGGCCGCGCGTGTTGTGCGTGTCCTTGTGCGTCATCGGCAGCCCGTGCAGCGGCGGCAGGTCCGCGCCCGACGCCGTCAGCTCGTCGGCCGCGGCGGCGAGCGCGACGGCGCCCTCCCGGTCCTCGGTGATCACCGCGTTGATGCGCCCGTTGACGGCGTCGATCCGGTCGAAGTGCGCGTCCAGAGCCTCCCGCGCGGACACCTCGCGACGGCGGATGGCAGCCGTCAGGTCGACGGCGGACAGCTCGTGCAGCGCACCGCTCACGCGGCCGTCCCCACCTTCGAGAGCAGCGCCGTCATGGCGGCCCGGACCCCGGTGGTCAGGGTCGGCTCGATCGCGGGCGCGAAATACGGCGAGTGGTTGCCCGGCACGGGATCGTCGCCGTCGAGCAGTCCCTGCGGGTGCCCGCCAAAGAACCAGTAGACGCTCGGCACGCCGATGGCCTCGGCAAGGAGGCCGAAGTCCTCGCTGCCCATCACGGGCGGGGACTCGACGACGGCGTCTCCGCCCAGCACCTCGCCCAGCACGGTCATGAGGTCCTCCGTGGCGGAGGGGTCGTTGTAGCACTGGGGGAAGCTGGAGATTTCGTCGATCACGGGTTCCGGCGCACCCGACGCAGCGGCTTCGGCGCTGATGATGCGCCGCAGCGAGCCGAGCACGCGCTCCCGCACGTCGACGTCGAACGTGCGCACGTTGACCGTGAACTCCGCCGACGCCGGGATGATGTTCTCCTTCAGGCCGCCGTGGAACGTGCCGATGGTGACGACCGCGGACTTCATGGGGTGCACCTCGCGGGCGACGATCGTCTGGATCCGCACGATCATGTGCGCGCCGAGCACGATCGGGTCGATCGACTCCTCCGGCTGGGATGCGTGTGCCTGCTGGCCGTGGACGGTGACCTTCCAGGAATCCGCCATCGCCATGGCCGTGCCCTTGCTGATGTTCACCGTGCCGGCGAGCCCGGGCCACACGTGCTGCCCGTAGACGATGGACGGCACGGGCGCCTTGTCCCACAGCCCGTCCTCCACCATCGCCTCCGCGCCTTCGCCGGTCTCCTCGCCGGGCTGGAAGATGAACACGACCGTGCCGGACCACGCGTCGAGGTTCTCCGTCAGTAGCTGCGCGGTGGTGAGGCCCACGGTCACGTGGGTGTCGTGGCCGCAGCCGTGCATCACGGGAACCTCGGTGCCGTCGGCGAGGTGGCCCGTCGTCGTGCTCGCGTAGTCCAGCCCGGTGTCCTCGGCGATGGGCAGGCCGTCGGTGTCGGCGCGGTAGCCGACCACCGGTCCGTCGCCGTTCCGGAGGATCCCGACGACGCCGGTCCCACCGCACATGAAGGTCTCGAACCCGAGGTGGTTCAGCTTCTCGAGGATGAACGCGGCCGTGTGGGTCTCCTGCATGGAGAGTTCGGGGTGGGCGTGGAGGTGCCGGTAGAGCTCGTGCATGGCGGTGGTGTGCGCGTCGGAGAGCTCGAAGACGGTGGTGTCGATGGTCATGGTGTCCTTCCGGGGGCGGGTAGGGCTTGTCCCGAGTACATCAGGTGTAGAGGACCGGACGCGAGAACGACCCTCCGTGTGCTGTTCCCTCCGTGTCTGCCCCTCGACGGCTACTGGGCCTCGGTCCAAGGTAACGGCAAGGTCCTCACGATTCAGTACCCAGGGAGGGGGCGTCGCGTCCCCGAGAGGGAGACATCGTGAGTGCAGAAGTGCCCGCTGCCGCCGTCGCGCCGGCCCCATCGTCATCAGAGGAGCCAACCGAGTCGCCGGCCGGTCTGTCGCGCAGGGGTGCGATGTTCTCGGCCGCATCAGCAGGCATGCTGTCCGTGCTTCCGATGGGGGCGCGGAGTGCTTCCGCCGCTCCTGCTCCGGCCCCGGTTCCGGCGGCCACGGCGCAGAGCCCCGCCCTGCTCGGCCCGGCGACCGGCCATGCAGTCGGGAACCCGCGGGGTGCGGAGATCGCGGTGAAGGCGCGGCGCGGCCAGCAGGGTCGTTTCGGCCTGATGTTCCCGTCCCTGCTGCCCTTCGCCCCATCGGAGGCGCTTCTGAGCATCATGGCCCAGCGGATGATCGACCCGCGACTACCGATCACTGACGTCTCCGCGAGCGAGGACGGCTTCGACAACGGGGAGATGCCGGCCGGATACACCTACCTCGGCCAGTTCATGGACCACGACATCACCCTCGACATCACGCCTCTGTCCCTGCAGAAGGGTGATCCCCTGGCCCTCGTCAACTTCAATACACCGTTCTTCGACCTCGCCTCCGTCTACGGTCGCGGGCCGCTGCAGGACCCACAGCTCTACGACCCGAAGAACCCCGCCCGGCTCCTGGTCGCGACCACACCTGAAGGGATATCGGACCTGCCGCGCACAACCGCCGGGACGGCCACCATCGGCGATGCGCGGAACGACGAGAACCTCATCGTGTCCCAGCTGCACCTGGTCTTCCTGAAGCTGCACAACCACTTCGTCGGTCTCGGCAACTCATTCACCGAAGCACGCAGGCTTGTCCGCTGGCATTACCAGTGGGTGATCGTCCACGACTTCCTGCCCCGCATGGTCGGGGCGCGGCTGGTCGAATCGATGCTGCTCCCCCAGTCCGATGGGACGATCAAGGTGGCCAACCGGTTCTACAAGCCCGGGAACCGCCTGAAGCCGATGATCCCCCTCGAATTCTCGGTCTCCGCCTACCGGTTCGGGCACAGCATGATCCGGGCCGAGTACGAGATGCACGATAACACCACCTTCCCGCTGTTCGGCCCGACCGGGCAGGACCTGCGCGGGTCCCGCCCCCTGCCCTACGACGCGCGGGCGGACTGGAGCTACTTCTTCGATATCCCGGGGGTCGAGCCACCCATGGGCCGCAACACCGCCCGGCTCATCGACACACAGTTGTCGTTTCCGCTGGCCAACCTGCCGCCGACCGTGGTGTCCCGCATCAACGGTGCCATTTATGCACTCGCACACCGCAATCTTCTGCGGGGCGTGAAGCTGGGGCTCCCCGCCGGGCAGGATGTCGCCAAAGCCCTCGGCGTCACTCCCATTCCCAATTCGAGGCTCGGCCTGCACGAACCCGAGTGGGGGAACAAGGCACCTCTCTGGTTCTACATCCTGAAGGAGGCGGAACTGCAGGGCGGCCGGCACCTTGGGCCGGTGGGAGGGCGGATCGTCGCCGAGGTCATCTTGGGCCTGCTGTCCCTCGACCCGGATTCCTACCTCAACACCCACCCCCGGTGGACGCCGACCGATCCCGCCTTCGCGATGGGAGAACTGATCAAGATGAGCGGGGCGACGTTCGAGGTAGAAGAGGACCTTCCCGAAGTGGAAATCCCCGAAGAGGATTTGCCTGTAGTGGAGCTGCCGGGGGCTCCCTGAGCGCCGGGCCCTGATCGGCGCGGGGCATCCCTCGGGACGAGCGCCTACCATGGAGACCAGTCCGGATGCTGCCGCTATTTGGGGAAGAAGTGGATTTCTACGCCGTCGCGTCCCTGCGCGAGAACCACGCTGGGTGGTCCCTGCTCCGCGCCCATAACGAGCCGCTCGCGCCGGCCTACTTCATGGCGGCCTTCACCGGAGCCACCAAGTGAGCAGACCCGCTCCCGCCCAGAAGCCGGGCTGGTGGCAGGACGCCGTCATCTACCAGGTCTATCCGCGCTCCTTCGCGGATGGCGACGGCGACGGCGTGGGCGACCTTGCCGGTCTGCTGACCCGTCTGCCGTACATCGCGTCCCTCGGCGTGGACGGCATCTGGATGACACCGTTCCAGCCTTCCCCGCAGGTGGACCAGGGCTACGACGTCAGCGACTACTGCGGCGTCGATCCGCTGTTCGGGACCATGGAGCAGTTCGACGCCCTGCTCGACGCGGCGCACGCCAGTAGGCTCCGGATCTTCCTCGACGTGGTGCCCAACCACTGCTCCTCCGAGCATCCGCTGTTCCGGGCAGCTGTCGCGGCTGGGCCTGGCTCCCCCGAGCGCGCCATGTTCCATTTCGCCGATGGAATCGACGGCGACACTCCCCCGAACAACTGGCAGAGCGTCTTCGGCGGCCGTGCCTGGAGCCGGGTAGATCCTGGATCGGACACGGACCAGCAGTGGTACCTGCACCTCTTCGCGCCGGAACAGCCGGACTGGAACTGGCGCAACCCGACGGTGGGCGACTACTTCGAGGGTGTGCTCCGCTTCTGGTTCGACAAGGGGGTTGACGGTCTGCGGATCGACGTCGCACACGCCCTGTTCAAGGCCGAGGGTCTGCCGGACAGCGTTGGCACCGGCGCCGTGGTGGACGGCCTGCGCTCGAACCCCCAGGTCTCCGACCAGGAGGAGGTGCACGAGGTGTACCGGCGGTGGCGCCGTGTCGCCGCGTCCTACTCGCCGGAGCGAGTGCTGGTCGGCGAGGTGAACCTCGACCCACACCGCGCCGCCCGCTACACCCGGCACGACGAGATGCACCAGGCCTTCGCGTTCTCCTTCGTGAAGCTGGGGTGGGATGCCGCCGCCTGGGCCGCCGTCGGGACCGAGCTCGACGAGGCCCGCACGGAGCACGGAGCGCCGCTCACCTGGGCCCTCGAGAACCATGACATCGTCCGGTCCGTGACGCGATTCGGCGGCGGCGTGCAGGGCGCGCAACGCGCGCGGGCCGGCCTGCTCGCCGTCCTCGGGCTGCCCGGCGGCGCGTACATCTACCAGGGCCAGGAGCTCACCCTGCCCGAAGTCGATGTGCCGCTCGAGGCGAGGGCGGACCCCATGTGGACGCGCGGCGGGGTGTCACGCGACGGCGCGCGCGTGCCGCTTCCGTGGACGGTCGCGCCGGAGAACGCCTTCGGCTTCTCGCCCCCTGGCGCGTCTGAGCCCTGGCTGCCGGCTCCGGCCGGGTGGGGGTCGAGATCCGTCGAGGCCCATCAGGCCCGCGAAGACTCCACCCTGCAGCTCGTCAGAACCGCCCTCGCACTGCGGAAGCAGCTGACCGAGAAGGAGGTCCTGTCATCGGACGACGATGGCACCTGGCGCGTGGAGGGCGGTGGCTTGCTCGTCTGCGAGCGCGGGGACCGATTCCTGGTCGCTGTCGCCATGGGCGATGCGCCCGCGAGCGTTCCCGATGGCGACGTCGTTCTGGCCTCCGCCCCCCTGACGCCGGAGGGCCTCCTCCCGCCTAACGCTGCGGCTTGGGTCCTGGTGCGGGACCGCTGAAGGGCGATCGTGACATGACGAAAGACCGGCCACCGCAGGGTGACCGGTCTTTCGTCTGTTGAGCGCCGTTCAACTTCGAACTGCGGTGGTGCCAGGATCAGCCGATGGCGTCGCGCAGGTCCTTCGCGGCCTGGGCGGGATCGTCGGCGCTGTAGATGCCACCGCCGACGACGGCGACGTCGGCACCCGAGGCCTGCACGTCCTTGAGGGTGGCGAGCTTCACGCCTCCGGCGACCGAGAAGGCGACGCCGGACTCCTTGCCCGCGGTGAGCAGGGTGTTCAGGTCGTAGCCGTCCTGGGCCTGCTCGTCGAGCCCTGCGTGGAACTCCACGAACTCGGCTCCGAGGTCGGTGACCTCCTTGGCACGGGCCGCCTTGTCGTCGACGCCGATGAGGTCGACGACGACGCCCTTGCCGTGGGCTTTGCCGGCCTTGATGGCTCCGGCGATGGTGGAATCGTCGGCGACACCGAGCACGGTTACGAGGTCGGCGCCGGCCTTGAAGGCGACGTCGGCTTCGAGCTCGCCGGCGTCCATGGTCTTGAGGTCTGCGAAGACGATCTTGTCCGGGTGGGCTTCCTTGACGGCGGTCACGGCGGTCATGCCGGCGTTCTTGACCAGCGGAGTGCCGAGTTCGATGATGTCGACGTACTCGGCGACCTTCCCGGAGAGCTCGAGGGCGTCGTCGACGGTCAGTACGTCCATGGCGAGTTGCAGTTTCATGAGGTGTCCTTTGCTAGCTGGGGATGAGGAATGAGGGTGGCGCGCGCTATTCGAGGTTCGCGTGCCGGGGCCAGAGGTCTTCGGCGGGGGCGCCGTCGACCTGCCAGAGGGTGTGGAAGGTCGCGTCGAGCACCAGGAGCAGGGCCTGCTCGAAGAGGCTCCCGGAGTACTGACGCGACGCCGTGCCGCCGTGGTCCGTCTTCTGCGCGGCGGGGATGACCACCACGCTGTCCGCCAGGTTCGCGAGCGTCGACTCGCCGTCGGTGGTCAGCGCTGCAACGCGGGCGCCGACGCTGCCCGCGGTCTCGGCTGCGGCGACTGCTCCCGCCGTCGTGCCGGAGCCCGACGCGACGAGGAGGAGGTCGCCGTCGCCGATGGCCGGTGTGGTCGTCTCGCCCACCACGTGGACCGTCAGGCCGAGGTGCATGAGGCGCATGGCGTGCATGCGCAGGGCGAGCCCGCTACGCCCTCCCCCGGTGACGAAGACGCGCCGCGCCTGCTGGATCTCGGTGACGAGCGCTGAGAGCTGATCGTCCTGCAGGCCCTCCGCCGCACCCACGAGCTCCTCGTGGAGCAGGCGCAGGCCGGCGGGCACCGAGTGGCGCTCGGGTGCGTGGGTCATCGGTGGGGCTCCTGCCGTTGGGGGTTCGTCCGGACTTCAGTCCATCACCCCTGGAGGGTCCGTCAGGGCGCGAGCCCTACCCCGCTGAACCTAGGTTGCGCAGGGCTAGTCGAGTCCGTGAAGCACGCCACACCGGAGGCGTTCCGGCGGGAGCGCTCAGGCGGGAGCCGGGGCCGACGTCGTCGCCCGGGCCAGACGCGCGAGCGCGGCTTCGCTGCTGGAGCCCGGCGCCCCGTAGTAGGTGCAGACGCTCTGGTCCGCCTCGCCGGGGACGAGCAGGGTCTGGTAGTGCAGCGTGAAGTCGCCGACCACCGGATGGCGGAAGCGGATCTCGCCCTGGTCCTTCTCGTGCACGTTCTGGTCGTCCCAGAAGCGCGTGAATTCGGGGCAGCCCTCGCGGAGGTCGGTGATGAGGTCGGCGAGCCGGCGGTCGTCGGGGAAGCGTCCGACGTCGAGGTGGAGCATCGCCGTGGTCTGCTCGCTGACCTGTTCCCAGTCCTCGTAGAGCTCACGGGCCTTCGGATCCAGCAGGATGAAGCGGGCGTAGTTGCGGCGGCTGGCCGGGAGGGCCTCGAAGTCGGTCATCAGCGCCCGCGCCAGGCGGTTGCTGGCGAGCACGTCCGTGCGGCGGCCGAGGATGATCGCGGGGACGGACTCCATGACGGACATCAGGTCGTACAGCCCGGGCCGGACCCGCTGCGGCTCGTACGTGGGGGTGTGGTGCGGGGTGGGGGTGCCGCAGAGGTTGAGGAGATGGTTCCGCTCCACGGTGTCGAGGCGGAGTGCCTGGGCGATGGCATCGATGATCTCCAGGGACACGGCGCCGCCGCGGCCCTGCTCGATCCGCATATAGTAGTCAGCGCTCATCCCGGCGAGTCGGGCCACTTCCTCGCGGCGGAGCCCGGGGACCCGGCGCACCCGGCCGTCGAACGGAGCACCGAGGTCGGTGGGTGAGAGCCGTGCGCGTCGCGAGCGCAGGAAAGCGGAGATCTCTGCGGCCCGGTCCATGGCTTCCATTCTGCCGCACCTTCTCCTCCCGTCCGGGCAGGGTTCCGTCAGCAGGCGCCTCCCGCCGATAGCCTGAGGCAATGAAACCTCTGGCAGACCTCCCCCCGTTCATCTACGGCACCACGCGGCTCGGGCATGACGACGTCCCCCGCGAGCAGCAGGCGCACATGGCCCGCACGGCGATCGACGCCGGTCTCTGGCTCCACACCTCCCGCCAGTACGATCACGCCCTCGAGGTCCTCGGCGCCGCCTTCGAGGAGAACCGCAGTGCGGTCCCACCGGTGATCGTGAAGCTGGGCGGTGGGACGGCCGACGACGTCCGCGCCACCATCGCCGAGAACACCGCGCCCCTGGGGATCAGCTCCATCGACATCGGCCAGCTCACCGGCATCGGTGCGTTCGCCGACGGCATGCCGTCGGGCGGGCCCATCCTTGCCGACCTGCAGCGCCTCAAGAACGAGGGCCTCGTGGGGCGCTTCGTCCTCGAGATCTTCCCGTGGACGTCGGAGGCTCCGCTCAAGGCGCTGCGGGCCGGGCACCTGGACGGGCTGATCGACGGCTACATCTTCTACCTCAACCCGCTGCAGCGCTTCGCGTCGAACGAGCTGTGGGACGAACTGCTGGCGCAGGACAAGGCCATCATCTCGATGCGAACCGTGGCCGGCGCCCCCGTGCATGAGCTGCGCGACATCCCGGGCGCCGCATGGAAGCCGTACCTGCAGGAGCGGGCCGTCGAGGTGGCTCCCGTCTTCGAGCGCTCCGGCATCGAGAGCTGGGCCGAGTTCTGCATCCGCTTCGCGCACAGCACGCCGCAGGTGGTCTCCACCGTCGGCTCGGCCAGTCGCGAGGAGAACCTCCGCGAACTGCTCTCCTTCAGCCAGAACATCACGCCGCTGCCGCAGGACATCGTGGACGAGCTCTTCGCCCTGCACCGGCGCTGGTCCGACGAGACGGACATCCACGCGGAGCTGTGGAGCATGTAATTTCACCCGGAACGACGACGGCGGGGCAGTCACGTCGTGTGACTGCCCCGCCGTCGTTCGTGATGACCTGTTAAGTCAGCCGTCGCAGCCCCACCCGTCCTTGTCCCGGTCGAACTTCGGCTGGAATCCGGGCGAGCCTGCCGCGATCGGGGCGGCTCCTGCTGCTCGGACGGCGTCGCAGTTCTCGTAGTAGACGCCGGGGGCCGGAGCAACCGGGGCCGGAGCAACCGGGGCCGGAGCAACCGGGGCCGGAGCTACAGGGGCGGGCGCGACCGGCGCGGGCGCTACCGGAGCAGGAGCCACTGGCGCCGGTACGGGTGCCACGGGTGCTGGTGCCCCGGGGGCCGGCGCCACCGGGGCCGGCGCAGGCACGACCGGCGCAGGAGCGATGGGCGCGGGTGTCGGCGTCTCGACCGGCTCTACCGGCGCTGCGACCGACGGGGCCATCTGGTTGGTCGGGGCGAGGATGCCGTTGCAGTCGGACAGGATGGTCGCCATGGCGTCGTGCTCGGCCTGCGTGACCCACAGGGTGTAGGTCGCCTTGACGGAGACCTGCCGGGCCACGTACTCGCAGCGGTAGTCCTTGTTGCGCGGCAGCCAGGTGGCGGCGTCGCCGTCGCCCTTCTGCTGATTCGTGGGGCCGTCCGTGGACTGCAGGTTCAGGGGGTCGTTCGCGAACGCGACTCGCTGGTCGAAGGTCAACTGCTGGGCGCCCTTCTGCCATGCGTCCGACAGCGCGACGACGTGATCGATCTGCACGTCGCTGCTGGTCGCCTGGCCGCGCAGGAACGGGATGGTGGTCCCGGTGTAGGGATCAGCCAGGACGCCGGAGGCCACCTTGCAGGGCACCGAGTTGGCGTAGGCGATCTCCGTCAGGTCGCGGTTCAGCATGTCGTTGCGGGTGTCGCACCCGTTGCGGTCGACGTCGAGCCACGCCTGCCCGAACTCCTCGCGGTCGTAGCCGGTCTTCGGCGCACGGCCCTTGATGGGCAGCATCTCCAGCACGGCGAGCGCAGTGGTGTTGAAGGCCGGCTGGTCCGACGGCGCGCGGGGCACGCCGCCCGCATCGGCGGCAGCGTCCGGGTCGAGCGGGGCGACATCCGACGGCGTCGGGCTGGGAGTGGGTGACGGCGTCGGCTTCGCAGAGGGTGTCGGCGTGGCGGACGGTGTCGCTTCTGCGGACGGTGTCGCTGACGCGGTCGGAGCGTTGGGGCTCGGCGTGCTCGTCGGCTCAGCCGATTCAGTTGCCTGCTCGGCGAGGGCGGTCGGCACCGTATCGGATGCCGGCGTAATCGCACCTCCGACGAGCATGGCTACGACGGCGGCGCCTGCGGTTATCGCTCCGGCCTTGCGGCCTCCGAGGCGCGCCCAGGACGGGCGGTTCGTCAGGAGTGTGTAGAGCCCGGTGAAGAGGGCGAACGTGGCGGCCATGACGAGTGCCCCGCCGACCCCGCCGGCGATGAAACCGATGACGACCAGGAACAGGGCCAGTCCGGCGACGATTGCAGTCAAGGCCCGCACCTTCGGTTTGCTCGGCGATGACGGGTCGTGTGCAGGCGGGCGGAATGATGAATTGATGGAATGTCCCCAGTGTCGATGCGGTGTCTTTGGGCAGCGTACCCGCGCCGACCGCCGGGCACCGAACCGGAAGTGGGTGTCTATTGTTTTCCGTTCAAAATGCCGTGCAGGCTCA
The DNA here is from genome assembly GCF_054511075.1 of Arthrobacter sp. TMS2-4. Classification (NCBI taxonomy): domain Bacteria; kingdom Bacillati; phylum Actinomycetota; class Actinomycetes; order Micrococcales; family Micrococcaceae; genus Arthrobacter; species Arthrobacter sp. TMS2-4. The sequence continues at coordinate 33,500 of NZ_JBTNDI010000002.1, read as the reverse complement.
GTTTCTGGTCAGGATTGACGGGTTCGAGTCAGCAGACCCGACTTCTCGTGCAAGACTTTCAAGGTCATTCCCTGTGCTCATTTCCTTTCCCGGGACGGTCGCAGCTGATGACGTTCCCCGCCGGCGGCACGGACAGATCGCCCTCGTTTTCCCATTTCGCTGTGCGCTCGTACTCATTCCTGCAGAAGAAGATCGATGAAGCATGCTCGTTTCCGCCGGCTCGCGCCAGCAACCCTTTTGACCGTCGCGGTTCTCGCCTCGACACTGACTGCCTGTGACGACTCCGATCCATCCGCCGCATCGGCGGTCGACTACGAGCCCGGCACCGTGGTGCGCGTGATCGACGGAGACACCCTCGTCATCAATTTCGACGGCGATGACCAGACCGTCCGTCTGTTGAACGTGGACACCCCGGAGACCAAGCATCCGGACAAGCCGCTCGAGTGCCTCGGCCCCGAGGCTACCCAAAAGCTCGAAGCGCTGACGCCGCCCGGTACGCGGGTCGGGTTGGACTTCGACGTCGAGCGGACGGACAGGTACGACCGCGTGCTGGCCGCCGTGTTCATCGAGGACAAGACGCTTGTCAACGCAGAACTTGCTCGGGTAGGCCTGGGTGTGCCAATTCTCATCGAGCCGAACAAGAAGTACTACGACGAGGTGCAGGCCGCCTACAGCGAGGCTTCCGCCCAAGGGGTCGGACTACTGGACGATGCTGCAGGCTGTACGGTGCCGGCAGAAGTGGCCGACGCCGTGGAAGCCCTGATTGCGGCCACGGCGGCGCCCGTCGGCGACACGGAATCAGCGGCCGCTGCAACCGCCGCTGGCATCCTCACTGCCCTGACCGCGGCCAAAGCAGCCCGAGGAGCACTGGAAGCAGGCAAGGACACGGTCCGTGTCCTTGCACTCGGAGCCGATCGTACGGCCGCATTGATACGTGACCTCGACACTCAGATCACCAAGGGTGAACGGTCATTGGCCGCCGCCAACACGAAGGCCGCCTCCCTCAAGGAAGCTGAGAAAGCGGCTCAGGCTGCAGCCGCGAGGGAAAAGGCAGCCCAGGCAGCCGAAGCGGCACGCGTCGAAGCAGAACGCATCAAGGCGGAAGCAGCAGAGGCTGCACGCGTTGAGGCGGAACGCCTTCAGGCGGAGGCTGCAGAAGCTGCTCGCATCAAGGCAGAACGAGTCCAGGCAGTGCAAGCCGAGGCCATCGCTCGCGCCGAAGCTGACCGGTTGGCCGCCGAGGCCGCAGTAGTCGCTGAGCTGGAGCGGATCCGGAACCTGCCGCCCGCACCCGAGCCCTATATCCCGCCTGCAGCGCCTTACGTCCCTCCCGCTCCCCCCGCGGCACAGGATCCGTACCCTGGCTACACCGGGCCCCGCTGCTACGCGCCCGGCGGGAAGACTTACCGGCCCTGCTAGACATGAGAAGTGCCCTGGGCGGGATGACCTTGCACCATGCCGCGATCGCGGGCCAACCACCGGGGAGGACCGGCCAATGACTTCGACACGGGGTCGCGGACGAACCCTCCCATCTGATCACCTACCCGCTGGTAGGCGCCTCGCCTCGCGCCGACCGAGCACGGCCATTGCCCCCGCCAAGACGGTCGCGGCCACGGTCATCGCCACCATCGATGTATCCGGGGATCTCCCGCGCCACGCCTCGCGGACAGATTTCTCAGCCGGGTAACCGCCGCTCATGATCGCACCAAGGATGCCGAGGGTCTTCGCCGAGGTGCGGCGTCTCCGGCGGCTCAGCAGACCAGTAGTGGCCAGCGTTTGGAGGATCAGCATCACGCCCGGGGCGGAGAGGTTGGTTCCCATGACCCACTGGTCGCGCGCGACGTTCGCTGGGTCGCCCTTGAGCTTCCACACGTCGTAACTGGTCCTTTCCCGCAACGCCTTCCGAAGACCGATGAGGCCGAGGGCAAGCTGTACAGCCGAAGCCACGAACAACGTCTTCATCTGTCGATCCCTTCGTCTCCCGAGCACCGCCACCACCACGGCGACATGATAAATCTGTCGCTCTCGCGGCTCAAGAGCTTCGGGGTCGGCGGGCCGTCCGGCCATTGTGTGGAACAAATACCGTTCCTATACTTGCCCTGCCGGGGGCGGGTTCTGGTCTCGATCAATTACATCGGGGGCGATCCCATGACCGACTTCTTCACCATGAAGGCTGGCGAATCCGCGCCGCCGGTACCCGCAGGGCCCATCCTGTGCACCGGATCGGCGGGTATGCGGCGTGTCCACCGCTTCTTCCTCTGGGCGTACGACGAGGCACCCGGCCTGGTGCGATCCGTCGAGCCGGGTGATACAGCCCGTGCCGCCTACGTCGGGGAGGTGCTGGGCAATTTCGACAACGTGCTCCACGTCCATCACGAAGGCGAGGACCTCCTCATGTACCCGATCCTGGCGGAGAGGGCACCCGTGTGTGCTCTGCATGTGGAGCAGATGCTCGAGCACCACAAGCAGGTCACTCAGCGGCTCGAAATCATCGAGCCGGTCCGCCTGCGCTGGATGGAGACGGCGGATGTCGATACGGGAAAGGACCTCGCTGAACGATACGAAGACCTTTCGACCGTCCTCCACGTGCACCTGCGCCGCGAGGTCACGGAGGTGATGCCCGTCGTGGACAGAGTGATGACGGAGAAGGAAATGGACGCGGTCGGGCAGCACGGGATCGACACGTTCGACAAGAAGTTCCTGGTCGGCTATCTCGGAATGGTGCTCGCCACGAACCCACCCGGCGAACGGGAGGAACTCTTCAAGGAGATCCCCCTTCCGGTTCGCCTCACCTACCGCGTCATCGGGCGCAGGCTGTATCGGAAGCAGTACGCCACGCTCTTCCCGGGACGCCCCATCCCCGACACGCTCTGAACCGGCCTCCACCCTCGGCAGCCCGCTCTGCGCCTACGCAGGGGACGAAAGCCTCTGACCACCAACCGTGGACCGGGCTGAGGATCGAACCCCGCGCAGGCGCTGTTGTGCGGGCGTCACCCGAGGAGAAGAGCGTGCAGAGGAGACAGTCCGCGCCCTTTCGGGACCGGACCGACGCCGGCCGGCGGTTGGGGCAGCGGCTCCCAGCGTTGCGGGGGCAGGACGTGGTGGTGCTGGGTCTTCCCCGTGGCGGTGTTCCGGTGGCCTTCGAGGTGGCGACAGCGCTCGGTGCGCCCCTGGACGTGATCCTTGTGCGGAAGCTGGGGGTGCCGTTCCAGCCAGAATTTGCCATGGGCGCCATCGGAGAAGGCGGCGCCCGGGTCCTCGATCCGCACGTCCTCTCGCGGGCCCGTGTCACTGAGGAGGACCTGCGAACAGTCGAGGCGAAGGAACGGCAGCTCCTTGAGGAGCGCCGGACGCGATACCGGCAGGGAAGAACTTGGGCAGCTGTTCGCGGGCGCACCGTCGTCGTGGTGGACGACGGCATTGCCACCGGCTCCACTGCACGGGTGGCGTGCCAGGTGGCCAGGCAGCTCGGCGCGGCTCGGGTGATCCTGGCGGTGCCTGTCGCGCCGGCCCGGACGGTGGCCTCGTTCGAGGAGGCGGACGAGGTCGTGAGCCTGGTGTCACCACGGAGATTCCAGGCGGTGGGCGCGTACTACCAGGACTTCTCAGCCACCGAGGACGACGAAGTGGTCAGGCTGCTCGATCTGTCGACCGCGAATCCGAGCTCGACGCCGCACCCACCGGCTTCCGAGCCGGCCTGAAGACGGTTCCAGGCCCAGGGCTCCGGGCCTGGAACTCCACCAGCGGAGCCGACAACACCGAAGGAGCATCACATGGAACGAGTCATCGACAAGGTAGCCCTGATCACCGGGGGTGCACGCGGCATCGGCGCTGCTGTGGCCCTGCGGCTGCATGGCGAAGGGGCGAGGGTCGTCATCGCTGACATCCTGGACGAGGACGGACAGGAAACCGCGGAGCGTATCGGCTCGGGCGCCCTCTACGTCCACCTCGATGTGACCGATCCGCAGCACTGGCAGACTGCCGTGAACACCGCCGTCGAGGAGTTCGGGGGATTGAACATCCTGGTGAACAATGCCGGCATCGTGGACTTCGCCCCCATCGAGGATTACACCCTGGAACAGTGGCTGCAATCCCGGCTCTCAGACAGTCCAAAGGCGGGTCGATCATCAACATCTCCTCGATCGCCGGGATGCGCGGCTATGAACAGATCCCGGGATACACGGCCTCGAAGTTCGGCGTACGTGGACTCACCAAGAGCGCTGCCCTGGACCTGGGACCCCAGCGCATCAGGGTCAACTCGGTCCATCCCGGGGTCATCTCCACACCGATGACGGCCGACATCCAGTCGGACATGAGCCACGTGGCACTCGGCCGCGATGGCCATCCAGGGGAAGTCGCGAACCTCGTCCTGTATCTGGCGTCCGACGAGTCGTCGTTCGTCACCGGAGCCGAGTTCGTCATCGACGGCGGCGATACGGCGGGCACGGTAACCCGCCGCGAGGAGACCTAGAACGCCTGCGGCGGACGAAGGGGACTACCGCCTGAATTAGCGTCCAGGCGTTAGACGCGGCCCAACACCTGCTACCGCATGTGCCCCAGAGGGTGCCGTGGTGGGATACCCGGCCGCGATCTGTTGCTTGACCTGCTCGAGCTCGTTTATGAGTGAATCGACCGTGGCCCGGTACTTCGCGAACTCAGCCTTCCGGCGTCGGGCTCGTGCGAAGGCGACACACGCGGCAAGAATGGCGACCGGCACCGACACCAGCAGGGCCCACCCCGACGCAGCGAGGAAGTCCAGTGCGACGGGGAGCGCCTCCTGGAACGCCCGGAAGTCGTTCACCCCGCCCACGACACCTTCCAGCGTGGAGTCCAGCGGCTCCAAGAGGTCCCCCACCATGGGCGTGTCGGCGAGGGAGGGAGCGCTCAGCGTCTCCTGCCCCTCCGGGGACCACCGCGCATCGCTGAAGCTGCTCAGGACGTACACCGCGGCGCCCGCATTGAGGGCTGCGAAAAGCAGCACGGCGCCCAGCGCGATCCAGTGCAGACTCCGCCGAAGCAGGAAACCGATCACCAGCGCGACGACGGCGGGAACAACCCAGGTGAGAACGCGAAGCAGGTCGAGGCTTACGCCGCCCAGTAGATCCAAGGAATGCCCCCATAGAGATGAAATGAATACATGCCCGTGCTCCAAGGCTCGGCACGTCGCCGTAAGGCTACCGTTCCCCGACGGCTTGGGCGCCCAGCGACACCGCGGCCCGCTGGAGTGGACAGGACGTACACGGCGGGGCCCACACCCGAAGATGAGCGGCCCGCCGTCGAGCTGGCGCGGCGGGGTCACGCCGGCACCGTCGCTGAGGCTGCTTGAGCCGCAGGCCCACCAGCATGGCCCGTCAGGGCACGACGCCGGTCAGTAGCGCAGGATGGCTACGGCTTCGGCTCCTTCGGGCATCTCGTCCTGTGTCACCACATGGACAACTCCACCGTGTTGCAGCGTTTCGATGGCGGCGATGCCCAAGAGATCCTTTCCCGAGTGTTCGAAGGCCCGGCCTGTCTCCACCCTGTCGGCGTCCGTGTCGTAATTTCCCCATACGGGCTCACCGTCGTGAAGCAGCAGGGTACTGATCCGGCCGTGGTGTGCTGCGCGGACGACGTCTCCGATCTCGGTTGCCGCGGATTCGTCGCCCCGACCAAGAAGCTCAGCTGCGCGGGCGAGTGCCTCTACCCGATCCTTGTCGAGCTGCTCCTTTACTTGTGCGTACGCCACGTCGTGCAGCGCCGCGTCGTTGAGAGCACTCGGATTGGTTTCCACCACCCCTGCCAGGAGCTGACCGGCCTGGCCAGCCTGCTGGAAATGCCCACCGATCTCAGCATCAGCGACGAGCACCAGGGGTTGAGGGCTTGCGGCGAGAATCTTCTCCGTAGCCTTGGCCACCTCTGCCACGTATTCCAGCAGTCGTGCCTTCCTGAAGTCCGGCGGGCTTTCCCCGTATACCTGCGCATTGGGGATGTTCGCTGTTCCTACAGCAGGGCGCGCAGGCGGACTGGCCTGCACCGGGTTCTCATAGTCGTTCTCGATCGATGGCCTCTCGGGGAGGTCCGCATACCTTTCCTCGGTCAATTCGTGGCGGGACGCGCTGAAGTAGGTTGCCTTGTCGGCCGTCACGGTCAGAATCGAGAAGTGTCCGTCGGCTGCCAGCAAGGGCAGGAGGGGCCTGACGTGGAACTTCTCCCCCACAACAACGAGTTCGTCGAACCCGAGCGGAACAACATACTCGCGCATGCCGTGCTCATCGATGAACAGCGCCAGTCCGGCACTCTGGTTCTGCCAGAACTCGCGGTTCTCCAGGAGGTCCGTGGCGGGGCTGAGGACGGCGGTGGCGTCGGCTTCGGGAAGGCCACGTTCGACGAGTTTCGTCCGAGCTTCCGCCAGGAGATTCTTCAGCCGGATGGGGTCCTGGCGCACCTCCTTCCCCCGCGCATGTGTATTCATGAAAATCGATACCGCAGTGGTCGGTTCGAGGGTGATCAGTCGGGTCAGATCGTTCTGGGTGAACACTGTGGTGTCCTTTCACAGATCGTGGTCGGTACCGGTCTCCGCTGAATGCTGACTCCTCAATTTTAGGAAGAAGGACTGAAGCTGGCCATCGGCGACGGTGAAGCTTCTCACCCACAGAGCGGGGCCCGCACCCACAGTGCGAGCCCCGCCGTCGTCCGTGTTAGACCTAGAACGTCCGGATGGGGATCTCCGCCGGCTCCATGAGCAGGCCCTCGATCTCGTCGTCGAGCTTGACCAGCGTGATGGATGCGCCGGCCATGTCCAGGGACGTGCAGTACTCCCCCACATAGCTGCGGCCCACACTGATGCCCTGCTCGGCAAGGCGCTTGTGCGCCTGCCCGTACAGCAGGTAGAGCTCGCTGATCGGTGTGCCGCCGAGGCCGTTGACCATGAGGGCCACGCGGTCGCCGTCGCCGAACGGCAGATCCTTCACCACCGGGCCGAGCAGCTCCTCGACGATCTCGTTGGCCGGTATCATCTTCGCCCGACGGCGTCCCGGCTCCCCGTGGATGCCGACGCCCATCTCGATCTCGTCCTCCCCCAGCTCGAACAGCGGGCTGCCCTTGGCCGGCGGAGTACAAGCGGTCAGCGCCACACCCATTGTCCGGGTCACCGAGTTGACCTTCTCGCCGATGCGGATGACCTCATCGAGATCCGCCCCGCGCTCGGCGGCAGCGGCCACGGCCTTGATGACGAAGAAGTTGCCCGCCACACCGCGCCGGCCGATGGTGTAGGTGGAGTCCTCCACGGAGACGTCGTCATTGATGAAGAGCGTCTTCACCTCGATGCCCTCGGCGGAGGACATCTCCTGCGCCATCTCGAAGACCATCTTGTCGCCTGTGTAGTTGTTCACCAGCAGCAGCACACCCTTGGGCGAAGCCATCATCTTGGTGGTCTCGTACACGTAGTCGAACGGTGGGGCCGCGAACACGTCGCCCGGGCACGCGGCGTCGAGCATGCCCTTGCCCACGATCATCACGTGCGCGGGCTCGTGCCCGGAGCCGGAGCCCTGAACGATCGACACCTTGTTCTGGTCCGGGCCGTCGGCGCGCATGATCAGGTTGTACTCGGGCACGTACTTCAGGGTGTCCGGGTTCGCGAGCGCCAGGCCCTCGAGCATCTCGGGGACGAACTGCTGCGGATCATTGACGAACTTCTTCATGGGGGCTCCACATCGTTGTGAGGGTTGGACGGGTAAGGGAGGACGAGTCAGGGCCAGTCGGCCACGATGCGTTCCACGATGACGGCCACGGCCACCGCGCCGGCGTCGGGCGAACCGATGCTGCGGGTGCCGCTGTAGCTGGCGCGGCCCCGCTTGGCCTCCATGGTCGACGTCGCATCCGCACATTCCCGGATCTTCGCGGCGAACGCCTTCCGGCACTCCTCAGCGGAGGCACCGGCGGCGAGCTGGCGTTCCAGCTCGTCGGTGGCGGGGATGACGGCGTCGAGCAGGGTCTTGTCGCCGAGGTCCGAGTTGCCGCGGGCCTTGATGCCGTCGGTGGCACCGCGGAGCATGGCGACGACGGCGGCCCCGTCGATCGTGTCGGCGGTCTTCGCTGCCGCGGACGCCCGCAGGAACGCGGTCCCCCACAATGGCCCGGAGGTTCCGCCGATCCTGCTGGAGATGGCGAGGGCTATCTGCTGCAGGAAGGTGGCGGCATCGTCGCGCTTGAGGGAGTCCCAGTCGGCCAGGACCTTCTCGAAGCCGCGGGCGAGCGAGTAGCCGAGATCGCCGTCGCCCACCACGGCGTCGAGGTCGCCGAATTCTTTCTCCTTGTCGACGGCGGTCTGCGCCAGGGAGTGGATGACGTACTCGACGTCGGCGAGGTCGGTGGCGCTCATGGTGTCTCCGTTTCAGTCAATGGGCGAGCCGCGGAATGGGGGGCAGGAGCGGACAGCAGCTCCTGCAGCGTGGCGAGGGTGACGACGCCGGCGGGCTTCACACCGGCGGGTGTGGCGAGCGCCTCGGCCTGCTCGCCGTCGGGATCCCCGAGGGAACTGACCACGAGCGATGCGCCCGTGAAGTCCTCCTCGCGGGTGAAGCCGCTGACGGTCACCACGGTGCGGAGGCCGGCGGCGACGGCGGCGCGGAGCCCGTTGCCGCTGTCCTCGACGACGATCGCGTCATCCTCCGATACCTCGAGCTCCTTCAGGGCCAGCAGGTAGATGTCCGGTGCGGGTTTCTTGGCGGGCACCACGTCGCCGGCGAACACCGCGAAGTGCGCGGCGAGCTCCTCCCCGACGGCGTGCGTCAGGACGGCGCGGACAGCGGGTTCGGCGGAGGTGGAGGCGACCGCAAGGGTCCAGCCGGCAGCATGCGCTTGCTGGACGATGCGCGCGATGCCCGGCCGGGCCGGCATGACGCCGCTTTCCACGAGCCCCTTGTAGACCTCGGTCTTCCGCTTGTGCCAGGAAAGGATCGCGGCGTCGACGGCGTCGTCGTCGGTCAGTCCGAGCTCATCGCGGAGCGAGGGCGTGAGGATGCTCCGCATGCGCTCCTTGCCGCCGCCGATCTTCACCTTCTCGGCATACTCCTCGACGCTCCACTGCACGGGCACACCGAAGTCGGTGAAGGTCTGGTTGAAGGCAGGGAGGTGGCCGTACTGCTCGGTGTCGGCGAGGACGCCGTCGCAGTCGAAGATGAGGGCGGGCATGCTCAGCGGCCGCCCTTGCCGGCGCTGCCGAACTGGCCGCAGAGGTCCCTGACCATCGCGACGATGTCGGCTCGCGTGTGCTTGAACAGCGACGGCGGATCCCACTTGTTGTTCTGCTCGGCCTGCTTGAGGAACGCCAGGCTGGACTGCATGTACGTCTCCTTGAGCGCCGTGGAGATGTTGACCTTCGCGCAACCGCGGGCGATGAGGTCCGCGAACTGCTCGGCGCTGAGTCCGCTGCCACCGTGCAGGGCGATGGGCACGCTGCGGGCCTCCACGAGCTGGGTGACACGCTCGACGTCGAGCACCGGGGCGGCCTTGTAGCTGCCGTGGGCGTTGCCGATGGACGGGGCGAAGACGTCGATCCCGGTGGCGTCGATGAACGCGAGCGCCACGTCGAGGCTCTGCTGCTTGGAGACCTCGTCGGACCCGTGGTCGTCCTCGACGCCGGTGATGGCCTCGATCTCGCCCTCCACCTGGGCGCCGTAACTGCGGGCCTCTTTGACGACGTCGATGGTCTGACGCTGGTTCTCCTCGACAGGCAAGTTGGAGGCGTCGAAGAGCACCGAGTTCCAGCCGGCCTTGAGGCATTCGGTGACGACATCGCGGTCCGGGCAGTGGTCCAGGTGCAGGGTGACGGGCACCTCGATGCCGCGGGTCATGGACTGCCACATGTCGAAGAGCACGCGGGAGCCGATGCTGCGCACGGTCTTCACCGAGGTCTGCAGGATCACCGGGGAGTTGGCCTCCACCGCGCCGGCGAGCACGCCCTCCATGGTGAGGTCGTTGAAGATGTTGATGGCGGGCACGCCGTAGCGTGCTTGGAATGCCGGGTCGACGATGTCTTTCAGGGGTACAACGGCCACAGTAAATCCTCCTGGTCAGGGCTGCCCCTCACGCTAGGTGGGTGTTCACATGTTGGGTATGGGGGTTCTCCCGCCCCCGGCCTGGGGGTAATCACCACCCCGGGTAATCACCACCTCGCCAGCAGCGGACGCCGGTGGTTGAGTGGGCCGCGGCCGCCCGGCCACCCACTTCGACGACGAAGGACACCCATGACACCCGGATCAGTACTCGAGACCATCACGTCCGCAGAAGCCCGCATCGTCATCGACGCCGCGGCAGCGAAGGCCACGGAGATCGGCCAGCCCATGGACATCGCGGTGGTCGACGCCGGCGGGAACCTCAAGGCGCACGTGCGCATGGACGGCGCGAACATCGGCAGCATCACCATCGCGATCAACAAGGCCTACACGGCCATCGCCTTCCAGTGCGAGACCGGCGACCTGCAGGAAGTCACCCGACCGCACGGCCCCATCCACGGGCTGAGCGACGCGCATGGCGGCCGCCTCGTGGTGTTCCCCGGCGGCATCCCGCTGGTGCGCGACGGCAGCATCGTCGGTGCCATCGGCGTCTCCACGGGCACCATCGAGCAGGATCAGGAGGTCGCCTCCGCCGGCGCCGCAGCCTATCTGGAGTTCGCTGTCGCCTGACCGCGCTGCCGCGTCACGGCGTCAGAACCGGCCACCCTCGCGGGACTTGCTGGACTCGGCGATCCGCTTGATGGCGGCAAGCGTCGTCGGGATGCCGTCGAGCGCCTGCCGGGTCCGGTCGGCGATCTGCGCTGGTGCATCGGTACCGAACTTCTCCTCAAAGAAGGCGATGCCACCCGGCAGGAAATCCCAGGACTCGGTCAGAGTGGTCCCGGCGCCGGCCGGCGTCAGGGTGTAGCCCCAGCGAACCCTGTCGCCGCCGACCACCCAGGCGAACTCGCGGCCGGGCTCGGCAGCCACGACCTGCGATCGGGTCTCCCAGGTGCGGTGCGGGAGCTCGTTGTGCCCGGTGAACCAGGAACCCACCTGGCCTGCAGCGGCGTCGTCGTCCCACCAGCACCGCGTGCAGACCGGACTCCACTCGCCGGTGCGAATGATGTCGGAGACGAGCTCGTAGACGCTTTCCGCCGATGCCTGGATGGTGATGGACTCCTGATGGTGGCGGATCTCTGTCTGGCTCATGCGCCCATTCTCACAGAGCGGGTCACCTGCTCGGTCCCCGCCACCGCGGGGGTCGGCGGCAGCGCTCAGTGCGTGCATAGACTGGGCTCTCGCGATGGCTACGAAGGGCTCAAACATGTTGAACACCGAACGAACCGGCGCCGGAAGGCCTCTCGTCCTCGTGCACGGGCTCGGCTCGAGCATCCGCACCTGGGACCCCGTCCTCCCCCTGCTGCGGGACCAGCGCGAGATCATCGCCATCGACCTCCCCGGATTCGGCGGCAGCAAGCCGCTCGCGGGCGAGGTGACCATCGCGACCCTCACGGACGCCGTCGCACAGTTCCTCGAGCAGGAGAACCTGCGCGATGCCGATCTCGTCGGAAGCTCGATGGGTGCGCGGATCGTGGTCGAGCTTGCGCGGCGGGGTCACACCGGCAACGTCGTCGCCCTCGATCCCGGAGGATTCTGGAACGACACGCAGGTGCGCATCTTCAACGCCAGCATCACCGCGTCTATCGCGTTGGTACGGCGTATCCAGTCCGCCCTGCCGTCACTCGTCCAGCAGGCCGCGGGCCGGACGGCGTTGCTCGCCCAGTTCTCCGCGGCCCCCTGGAAGCTCGACCCGGACCTCGTCCTGACCGAGCTTCGCGGATTCGCCACCTCGCCGAGTCTTGATGACGCGCGGAAGTCGCTCGCGCACGGCCCGCGCCAGGCAGGCACCCCCCGCGGGACGCTCAAGGGCAGGCTGGCTTTCGGCTGGGGCCGGTCGGACAGGGTCACCCCGCTCAGCGAGGCCGCCGTCGCCATGTCCCTCTATCCGGACGCCACCCTGCACGTCTTCGAGGACTGCGGGCACTTCCCGCACTGGGACCAGCCGCAGGAAACAGCCCGGTTCATCCTCGACGCCACCGCGGCTGGGTCTTCGTAACGATCTTCTGAGCCGCACACCTGCCAAGCGTGCTCGCGGCGCTCCTGCCTACCTGGAGTTCGCGGTCGCCTGACCCTGGCGCTGCAGGCCGACCAGCATGGTGCGGTTGCGGGTCCCGGTCTTCCGGAGCATCGCGCTCACGTGCTTCTCGACGGTCTTGACCGAGATGGCCAGCCGCGTGGCGATCTGCTTGTCCGCCAGGCCTTCGGCCAGAAGGTCACGGACCTCGAGTTCGCGGGCGGTCAGCTGGATTGCCTCGCCGGCGTCCGTCGCACGGGTCTCCGTAAGGCGGGTGAACATCGCGCCGTCCAGCAGTGCGTCGCCGCGGGCGGCGGCGACGACGACGCGCGCCACCTCCGCCGGTGCGGAGGAAAGAGAGAGGAATCCCCGCACGCCCGACGACGCCGCGGCCGCCAGTTGCTCATCGGTGGGGCGGTCGACGACGGCGACAACGGGCCGCTCCACGGTGTCTCTCCCCTGTGCCCTTGCGTGGGCGTACTGGGCAAGCAGGTGCTCATCGAGGACGAGCATGTCGGGCTGCAGGAGGGACACCGATTCCGTGAGGTCCTCAAGCGTTCCCACTTCGCCCAGCACCTGGACGGACGGCTCTGAGGTTTCGAGGAGCCGGACGAGCCCGGCCCGGAGAAGGGGCTGCGCGCAGGCGACGAGGACCTTCCACCGTTCCCGGGATGCATCACCGTTCGAGGAGTAGGGCACCTCGGCGCGGACGCTCGTGCCCCAGCCCGGCGTCGAGTCCACATGAAGCTCGCCGCGCAGGAAGTGGGCCCGGGCGGCCATACCGTGCAGCCCGAGCCGGCGGCCCTTCAGACTCGTCGTCTCCTGATCCTCGAACCCGCGGCCGTTGTCCTCGATGACGGCCGCGATACCGGTGGTGTCGTAGAAGAGGCCTACCCGGCACGTCCTCGCGTCTGCATGCATCACCGCGTTGGCGATCGCCTCCTGGATGATCATGAAGAGCTGATGAGCCACCGCGGGCGCCAGGTCGTGGGGGTCGCCGGTCACAAGGAACGTCACGTCGATGGGGTAGCTCGCGTTGATCCGGTCGACTTCCTGGCGCACCGCTTCCTTGAGCGTCCTGCCCGCCAGGCTGGAGGGACCGAGTCCCAGCACGGTACGGCGGGTCTCGAAGAGCGCCTCGTGGGCGAGCACCCTGGCGGAGTCGATGTGCTGGGTGGAGGGCGACCCGCCCGGTGTCGCCTTATCCGCGCGGTCGAGGTGCAGCAGGAGCGATCCCAGGGACCGGCCGATGGTCTCGTGGACAGCCTGAACGGCACGCTCACGTTCGCCCGCGACGGCGGCTTCGCGTTCCTTCGCTGCAGCGGCCTGGTGGAGCCGGGAGTTCATGATGGCGATGGCGGCATGGTTGGCGAAGAGTTCCACGAGGGAGGCGTCGGCGGGGCTGAAGACGCGGCCCGGTCTGTCACTGAAGATCGCGAACGTGCCGATGATCGTGCCGGCCCACGTGATGGGGACGCCGATGACGGCGCTCCCCCACCGCGGGTCCGCCGGGTCGATATGGCCCGAGGGTACGGACGCGTAGCGGTCGAGGATGACAGTGCCGCGCGTCTTGACGATCTGCCCGGTGAGGCCTTCGGTCAGGGGGAAGGTCTGGCCCTCGCGGCAGCCGACGCCCTGATCCACTTCCTTGCGGTAGTAGCCCTCCGCCTCGTGGACGATCGAGATGGAGCCACTCTCACACTCGAGGAGGGCGGCGGCGTGCCCGAGGACGCGTTCGAGGAGCGGGACCAGCTCGAACTGTCCGGCGAGGTCCCCAGCGAGCTCCGTGATGCGGTCAAGTTGGGAGGGCGGAGGGTTCTGCTGGTTCTGGGTGTTGTTGGGCGTGGGAAGCTGCTGCATGTACGGCACCTGTCTCGTGCAACCGGGCGCGACGCTGCGCACGGGGTTTCAGGATAGCGGGCCGTCAACCGAGCACCAGTAGACAATCGACGATCTTCCTTAAGGCCTAGGTGGTCTGCACGCGTCGATTCGGCAGTGGACACAGATGGGTGAGTTTAAGGACCGGATTTGTTCGGTTGCCTTTAGTGCTAAGCCACCCGAACGTTCGGACGCCACGACTCAGCAAGAGTAGCTTTAGGCCGCTCGATGGCGAAAAGGCTAGCCTTTGTGTATGGCTCTCCCCCCGGGTGGCGCCTACCGTACTGGGCAGGCAATTCTCTTCACCGGTAATCCGTCGATCCCGGTGAGTGCGCCCATCCCTGCCTATATCGGACCCTTCGCCTGCTGCTGGCGCATCCGTGCGCCCCACGGCACTGCGCTCGATGGAATCGACTGCCGGATCGAGGAAGATCGCGTAGTCCTTACCCGAGCCGGCTGCCCTGCACGCCTGCTATGTCACTCGCCGCGTCGAGGCGCTCGAAGACGCGCCTACTATCCTCGATAACGCTGGTTAGACTGGTGGAGTCGTAAAAGAAGCCCACCCTGCAGGGACTGGCATGGGCGCCGACGTTGGCAAGGGCTTCTTAGACACTAAGTCCCTTTAGCGCCGCTGACGGCGAACCGAAGTCTCCGCCAGGACCGTGCGAACCAACTGCAGGGCACACCATCTCAGTGACCGACAAGGACGGCACGACGGCGACTCTCGAGATTCAGCACGGCGAGCAGCACGCTTAGGACCCGGCCCCAAACCAGCAGGTGTACGGCAACGCCGAAGTGCGAAATTCTGCCCCCACCCCTAGCACTCACTGTTCGTTCATGATGGGGCTCCCGCGGCATCCAAAAGCCTTCGACAGGTGGAAGCGCCGCTACATCGCGTAGACCTGACGGTTCGACTCGCCCAGTACCGGCAGCGTGAACATTCGATAAGAACCGGGCAGTGTTTCTTGCTTTTGAAGGTAGAGTCGAGTCATGAGCGAGAATGATTCATTCGATGACCTATCCTTCGATGTGGACGAGAATGACCTAGCCGAGGAAGTTCGCCCTGACTCTACCGTCACTTGGGGTACAGACTGGACCGTAGACACAATCATCGGTCAATTGGCAAGGGGCAGATTTGACCTAGAGCCGGCATTCCAGAGGCGGGATGTTTGGAATGATCTTAAACGATCAAGATTCATAGAAAGTCTTCTTCTAGGCATACCAGTTCCACAATTAATCTTAGCCGAACGTCGTGACGCGCGCGGAAAATTCATTGTCTTGGATGGAAAGCAACGCTTGCGTAGCTTGCAGCGATTTGCAGGTTTAGATGGCCCTTCAATGAAACTTAAGGGTCTCCAGGTTCTCAAACATTTGAATGGACTCACCTATGACGATTTTAGAACTAATCCAGGCCTAGAACCTCATGCGGCAGCAGTCGAGAATCAAGTAGTTCGTGCAGTCGTCCTGCGAGACTGGTCCAGCGAAGCACTCCTGTACCTAACTTTTCTCCGTCTTAATGGGAACGTGGTCGGGTTATCGCCACAGGAACTACGCCGAGCCCTCCATCCCGGTCCCTTCATGAATTACGTTATGGAGTACTCGGCTAGCAGCCTCAGTATTCACAAATTCTTAGGCAGAAAAGGCCCAGATTTTCGTATGAGGGATACAGAAATCCTCATCCGGCACATAGCCCTCACCCTAAGGAGAAACGACTATCGAGGGAATTTGCGCGCGTTTCTGGATGAAAGTTGTGAAGCCTTTAATGAAGACTGGGTGCAGCATCAAAGCGCGACTGTAGCTTCCGCTAAAGGTTTTGATCTAGCGATTGAGGCTACTATCGAGATATTTGGCAAGAATGCATTCAAGAGATACTCTGCAAAGGGATACGAGCCGCGCAAGAATAGGGCCGTTCTTGACATCATGGCCTTCTATTTGCAGCACGAGAAGGTTCGTGAGGAATGTCTACAGCGCGCGCCGGAGGTCAAGGATAGCTTCGAGAGAATCTGCATTGAAGATGGCGATTTCTCTCTATCATTGACAACCACCACTAAATCGAGCGAGGCAGTAAACAACCGCTTCACTAAATGGGGCGGAGCCTTGACAAACATTTCGCCTTCCGCGTCGATTTACATCTAGCCGTCATGACGCGACGAGTTCTATTGCGGGCTGAACTATCAAGCAACTTACTAACTCTGCAACGCCAATACCTGACCCCCATGCGGCCTTGGCCTCGCCACGAAGATTTCCTCAACGGTGATACCTACATGGTTGCAGCTCACGCCCTATTTGAAAGATACTTTGAAGAACTGTGCAGAAGCGTAGTCACCGCCTGTTTATGGCGATATAAATTCTCCCATGTTTTGCCCATTCCGCTTCGAAACTTGATTCAGGTTCACGAGGGGATCAGAGTAGGGCGCTCCCAGAATTATAAGTTTCTGACCGAGGTCGAATCGATAGCTGAAGCGACTAAGTGGTATATAGGCAAGCTTGACACCAACCACGGAATCAAGCGAGACAATCTACTTTCGATGTTGCTGCCGCTTGGTTTCACCGAGCTTGACTTCGACCCAACATGGCTTGACTCGATGGACTCTTTCGGAAGCACACGGGGCGACATTGCACACGGAAGACTCACTACTCGTCGACATGTCCCACCGGTACACCTTGCGGCACCATCTGGAAACCTGTCTATACAGGTGCTGCCCCAGAATCAAGCACGCGGTCGCATGCAGTACGCCAGCTGGGATGTAGATCGGCAGATCCAGGCTCTACTTCCTGAAGCGTTTGGCTGGGATCAACGGTGCCTAAGGTATCTTTGACAGGACGCCGAACAGAAACTGCGCATCGTGCGCGACACGCTACCTTCGAACAGGGCTCGCTGCCTCATCACCGTTTCATCTAACGTTTGACCTTCTCGCGCCCCATCCGCTTCGACACCTAGCTGTTGTGGCAGCTCAATCTATCAGCGCTGGTGACGATGCGAGTAGGAGAGTTGGGGCATCGCCAACCCAAATGCCGGATACTGCACCCGCCGGAGCCAAGCCCTCCCTCTTGGTGGCGTTAACATCCGTGTCGAAGTTGATGGGAATTGGTCGGCACACGCAGCTTCAACAACCGACTTCTCGCCGAAGGCGGAACCTTATCGGATCTAAACCAATGACGCAGAGCTTCGTAGAGACCGGGCACCGTCTTGGCTCTCTATTATCTAGTTATCTTATTTCACGGCTATTTCTATCGCCGACACGCCTGCTCGACACCTCGCTGGCTGAGAGCGGGAGAAGGAACTTTTCGGGGAAGGAAACTCGAAAAGAACTATGGGGTGGTCAGCGAATGCAATCTAGCCGGCAACACTAAAGTTGCGAGTCAAGATTGTTCGAGAGTGCCCGCTCAGGACCGCAATCGAGGACACCAAAGTGCGCTGCTTAAGAAGATTGCAGAAAAATATCATGTTTCGAAGCTTGGCTGCCGGATAAACTAAGCGTGCAACTATGGCGTGGGTAAAGCTTGATTACATTACCCGCCTGTCTAAGTCATCGGGGTGCTGAGTAGGGTTGATTTAGAGTTGCGAATAGCGGAACTTTTTCGCGGTATAAATATCGACTCTAGATCATCGCACTACTTGCAGGGCGGGCGCCCCCAATGTCGCGACAGCAGTTGGAGCGCACGCCTTTAGACCAGTATCTTTATTAGCATTCGCACGCAATTCGATTCCTGCATATCCTAGTCAAGGGAAGCAATGCATCAATAGCTTGCACAATATGCTTGCGACGTATTCAGAAACGGATATGGTTTGCGATGGAAGCCACGACACTCTGTAATGCTCCTGTGCTTAACTGCAAGCCGTGTGCGGATCCTCGACTTGAGGAAGTGTCGGAAGTTTCGGTGGCAGCCCGAGTAGTTCGCGTATCTCCGTTGGCTGATACGGCGGGTTTCGGCGGTGCGCTACCGAGTGACAGTTGCTGCAGAGCGGCACGAGGTCGCGGATGGGATCAACAAGGTACTCGCCGCCCATTGCTGAGACGGGAACCCGGTGGTGAACTTCGATGAATCCTGCAGCGGACGATCCGTAACGTTCTCCGAAGTCGAGGTCGCAGACCCAACATCGGGCGCCGTAGTGGCTGATGCAGCGAAGCCGATTGATGGGACTGCGTTCGTAACGGTTCACTTTGATGGTGCTTACCGCGCCTTCAGGTAGCGAGTCGAAGGAGGGAGTCGCTGTTTCTTCGTCTTGGTCGAGGAGCCCGCCTAACGCCAGGACGAGGGCCGGCGACGCCACGGCGATGAGGCTGTGGGTGACTTCGTCCGGTGTTCGTGCGGGGATCCGTGCCCAGCACTCGATGCCGAAGGACCGCCAGAGGCCGGCGGGCGGATCGCGCGGGTCGTCGAGTATTTCCTGGTTGACGGTGATGGTTAGTGCCACGTCATGGGTACTGATTTCCTCGATCGCGTCCCGCCATACGTTTGGATTGTCCTGGGCCCACCGGCCGAGCTGTCGAACGAGCGCGCCTGCATATTCTTCGGGCAGTACGGTTGCGGTGGCACTGGTCATCGTCCGGGACAGGGCGATGACCAGTCCACGGCCGGGGTCAATACCGGCCAGGCGTGCTCCGGTCCCGGCGATGCCCGCTTGGGAGATTGTGCATGGTTCCAGTGACAGGGTTGTGAGGGCGCTCAGTTGCGTCAGTGCGTTTTCGAGGGTGCGGTTCACGGTGTGCTGTGGTTAGGCGTCATCGGGTGTGTTGGGGGAGGGTAGGTCCTTGACGAGTTTGCGCAGGTTGCGGCTGATGTCGACGCGAATTTCCTCGAACATGTCCTGGGAATCTACATTGGTGGCGTCAAGCTCGGCCTGCGCCATCGCGTAGAACAGAAATTCGATGGCCTGGGCCATGGTGCTGTTTGAGGCGACCGGAAGGTATGCCTTTTGGTACCAGTCGTGGCCGGTATTCAGTTCGACTTGCAGGATGTTGTTGGTTGAGAGGGACATGTCCCAGAGCACTCCGTCCTTCAGGGATTCCCGGCGAACTACGTTCATGGTGGCGAATTCGTCTTCGACCGTGACGTTGATGATCCCGGATGGCTGGCCATCGGGTCCGATGACTGGGACGTTGCCAGTCTTGTTTACCATCACCACCGCACCATCGATACCCGCAGTGATGGTCGGAATGGTGAGGTTGCTTTTGAGGCGGCCAAGAGTGACCTCGGTTGGCCGGGTGCTGCTCATACCGCTGGTGGCGGCTTTTGCGTTTCCGGCCCGGGAGCGCTTGTTTGCTTCACGCCTGAGCGGTGCAAGGATGTCGGTCAGCTGCTCGATGAGTGTCTCGTCGATGTGCACGCCGGACTTTTTAATCCCAACACCGAACACGGGGTCGAGCTGGGCATCAAAGGACAGCTCCACCCTGAGGTTGTTGAAGTGTGTTTCGGCCGCTCCGGTGCCGAGCCAGCTTGGCCCGTCGATGAGCCGGCCTTCCCTGTAGAGGTAGATTCCTTGGCGTCCCAGAGACACCGCGGCTTCCTGCCATGCCTGCAGATCCTCAACTTCGTCTTTGCGTGGCAGGATGAAAGCGCGCAGCACCGCGGTGTGCGGGTCTCCTTCGACAACCTCGAAGGTAAATCTCTTTTCCTTCACCATGTCTCCGCCGGTGGCTTCGGCGAAGGGGTCCCAAGCACGGAGCTTCTCGCCGTTTAGGTAGATGTTGACGTTGCGGGCCCTGCTGTCCTCCGGGTCCAGGAAACGCTGGAAGACCATCCGCAGGTGTTCGCGCAGCACCATTTCGCTGCGTTTCATGGCGGTCGGGCGGTTCTTGGCTTCCTTGCCGTTGCGCGTCCTGAGAAGCCTGTCGATCTTGGCCCACTGGATGAGCGTGCCTGGTCCCGGGTCACTGCCGGCGAGGGAGGACAGCTCGTCCAGGGCGTCGTCGAGAGCCGCTGTTTCAGTCCCATCGGCGACGTCGTGTTCGAGAACCCAGTCCCCTGTTTCAAGGACTGTGTCAAGATCCCATGCCGCTGCGTAGGACTGCCTGTCGTTGAGCGGACGTGAAATCACAACCAGACGCCGGCAGAACTGCGTGGACGCCGTCTTCAGACCGAGGCCGAACTTGCTCAGGCTGTTCGGGTTCTCCTGCCTGTCAGCACCGTATCTCATGGCATTTTCGAGGCCGTCAAGGTTCATGCCGATGCCATCGTCGGCGACCTCCACGATGGGATTGTTCTCTGTGTCCAGTCCAATCCGGATAGACACATTTTCCGCGTTGCCCGGACCAATCGAGTTGTCGACGATATCAGCAATGGATGCTTCAAAGGTGTATCCGGTGTCCCGGAAACCTTCAATGACCCGCGTGGTGTCCGGAACAACGATTTTGGTACTTTTTGCCATGACTCAATCCTCTGTGTCGGTGATGATCATGCGCCATCCATTGCGGAGTATTGTTTCGGTCCGCGTTGGTGCCGCCGGATGTTCGGCGTCGTGGAGCACCACTTCGATGTCGCCAGAACCGTTCCGCCGAAATGTCAGTACGTCTCCCGCCGTTGCTGACAGGGCGCGCAGCATCTGGGTTGTGTGCGTGAGCCGGTATTCGTTGCGGGTTCCTTGGTCGTGTGTTTTGTTGTTGTAGTAGATGAAGCGCAGCGACCATTGCTCACCTGTCTGCGGGGTTGCGACTGTCATCCAAAAATCAGGGTTGTAGGCGGCAGCATCCAATGGGGGAAAGAACCCGAGGATGTCCGGGTTCTTAGGAATAGTTATTCCTGCCTGGTGAGCCCCGGTAAGACCGAGATCGTTTGCGCTCAGGAGTTTTCTAACCTCTGCGGGCCATGTCATTCTGCAGGTCCTTCTTTCGTCGTGGTCGCCCCGTCATCCACGCGACCCGCGAGGGCGCGTTTCCAGTCGGAGCGCAGAAGCGCATCCTCTTCCACAGTGTTTTCGTAGAAGAAATGGTGAACGGTCACTGGCAGAGTCTGTTTTCTACGGTGAGCCCGCGCAGTGGCCTGGCTGGTCAGTGCCGGGTTCCACTCCGGGTTAAAGTGGACAACATGATTCGCTGCCGTGATGTTGAGCCCGACGCCAGCGGCCTGGGGGTTCATGAAAAGGGCCCCGGCTCCCGAAAAACCGCTGAAAACGTCAATGATGGCCTGACGGTTCGACGGTGAAAGCCTCCCGTCCAAGACAGCCAGAAAAGCATCGGGGTGACCGGTCCGCACGGCATCGAGCAGCGAATCGAGGGCCTGCTGAAAGGAAGCGAATACCAGAACCTTCTCCCCTCTACTGAATGCCTCTGCAATGATCCGCAGGGTGTGTTCGATTTTCGGGGCCAGGCACTGTCCATTGTCCCAGCCATACCCGTCCGCATGCGCACACACAACCCGCAGTGCCGTGATCGCTGCCAAAGGACCGGCACTGCTGGCGGCCGTGTGTGAATATCGGCGAGCGGTGTCAGGCGGGAGTTCGAAGGCGGTCTCGATATTGACTAGTTCGGGAAGGTCGGTTGCAACGTCCGCGACCAGACGCCGCAGGGTGACAGGGGCAATGATTCGTCCCAAGGATTCGGCCCGTCCAAGTTCATCAGGGAAAGCCTGCTCAAAGGCCTCCCTGCTACCGAGCAGGGCCGGAACGACGAACTCGGCAATGGACCACAGGTCAAGGAGGCGGTTTTCCACCGGGGTTCCGGTCAGGGCCAGGGAGACCCTGCGGTTCAGGGCCTTGACACTTTGAGCGCGACCCGTCTCCGGGTTGCGGATCATCTGGGCCTCATCCAAAGCGAGAATGTTCCACTGGATGTCCGCGAGGAAGCTCAGGTCGCCTACCAAGGTTTCGTAGGAGGTGATGACGACGTCGTACCCAGCGAGGGAACCAGCCACACCGGTACGCGAAGGCCCCGCATGGATGATGAGACGCAGAGCCGGTGCTAGATGTGCAATTTCCCGGGACCAATTGCGCAGCAGTGAAGCGGGACAGACGATGATGGAAGGACCATGGCTGTACTGATCCAGAAGCAGGGCAATCGCTTGCGCGGTTTTGCCTAGGCCCATTTGGTCGGCCAGTAGCACTCCTACGCCGCGTTCCGCCATGGCTACCAGGAATTCCGCACCGTCCTGCTGGTAGGGGAACAGATTGATCCCCAGACCCAGGGACGGGAAATCCCTAGTCGCTCTGACCGGCACTAACCTGTCATGCAATTCGGTGTCATCTACCACCAGAGCCGCCCCGCTGACATCAGCCATCACCGCCAGGTAAGTCCCGAGCGAGACTCGGGAGTCCTGGTCGATGGCGTACTTCTCGAGGAACGCGAAGCAGGCCCTGACCGCGGCCACATCCAGTGGATGCCAACGGCAGTCGTGGATGACACCATGGGCATTCGCGCCGGGAACCGGAATGAACGCTGCGCCCCGCCGTACACCTACACATACACGCACCGCATCAGGCAACGCTCCGCGAAGAACAACTACCGGGGACAGTGCGATGCGTCCGAAATGCAGGCCCGTAATCTGACGGATGTTCTGGTCAGGGTCAGCAGCCGCTTGGGCAACTTCCTGCGCCGTGGCTGGCCGCCTAACCGCCTGCTCGCGTAGAAAGAGCTGGGCATCCTGGACTTCCCATTCATCCATTGACGATCCGCTCGTGACGGGTGGGACTGACCCAACGCATGAGGGTCTCATCCGGGTCCTCAACTTGGTCAACATGTCTGACCATGGACCGGACACAGTGGGCGAAGCCCAATGCTGACGGCCAATGCGCTTTGCTTGAGCGGTAGTTGGCGAGGTTCTCAAGCGTCACGCGCGCCATTCCTTCATGTACTGCTCCCCCATACTGTTACTACGGTCCCGCAGCTCATCGGCTTTGCGGCTCACCATCCCTACGAACTGGTAGTCAGCCGGGACGTCCCTGACCCACGCGGCCACCGCGTCGAGCAGCAACACCGGGTTCTTACCGGCGGCCTTAAGCCCGCATTCCCAGACAATACCGATCCGCCACCCCCTGCCGGTGAGCTCGGCGATGACACGCCGGTCACGTTTCCTATTTTTCCCTAGTTTCTCCCGCCAGAAGTCCTCGCGGTTCTTCGGCCACCGGAACAGTGGGCAATCGTGCTGGTGCCAGAAACACCCATTGAAGAACACCACAGCATAGTGGCGGGGCAGGACGATATCCGGTCTTCCCGGAAGGTCTCTGACGTTGATCCGGTACCGCAGGCCCCGGGCGTGGAGACCCTTGCGGATCAGGACCTCTCCCTTGGTGTTCGTGCCCCGAATGCCGGACATCATCCGGCTCCGGGTCGCGGGGTCCACCGTGTCGGCCATCGGCTCAGGCTGTCAATGCGTCCACCAGGACGTCACTATCCGCGCTATCCCTTTGGTTCTGTGCGGCATTGCGCAACACCTCCGGCGCCGCTGGTCCGCTGTCCCCACCCGTTTGGCAAGCCGCTCGGGCCTTGATGGCAGCGACGTGCGGGGCGACGATCCGGGCGACCTCCTGCATGACCGGGGCGACGACGCTGTTACCGAACTGCCGGTAGGCCTGGGTATCGCTGACCGGAATCAGGAAGCTGTCGTCAAAGCCCATGAGGCGTGCGCACTCCCGGGGCGTGAGCCTCCGCGGCCTTTCAGCTCCCTGCGCGACGAGGATCTCGGACCCGTCCTTGTAATACCGGGCGGACAGGGTCCTGGAGGTGCCGGTGGGGTGAACTAGCCCGAAGCCGAATCCGTTGCCTGCGGCTTTGTGTTTGGCGGCGTACGCCTGCAGGTAGGCCCAGAGGCGGGGGGTGAGGGTAAATTTGTCTTGGACTTTTCGGTTGTCGTGGTCGAAGTACCGGTCGCCATCCCACTCAAGGACCGGTTCGGTCCCGTCGGTACGGTGCAGGATGGTCTCCAGTTTCGGACCGACCGGGGGCAGTTCGAGATCGTCCCAAGTGAAGTCGGTGGGCTCGCGGAATCCCACGATGATGATGCGTTCGCGGTGCTGCGGAGTGAAGCTGATTCCGTCAATGATCTTCGTGTGAACCTCGTACCCGAGTTCCTCCTCAAGGGTCGCCATGATTACCGCGAAGGTCTTGCCCTTGTCATGGGACCGCAGGTTCTTCACGTTCTCGAGCATGAACGCTGCCGGGCGCTTTTCGTCGATGATCCGTGCAACGTCGAAGAACAGGGTTCCTTGGGTTGCGTCCTCGAACCCGTGGGCGCGCCCGAGCGCGTTCTTCTTGCTGACCCCCGCGATCGAGAACGGCTGGCAGGGGAAACCGCCCAGCAGGACATCGTGGTCCGGAACCAGTTCGGCCTCGTACTGCTGGATGTCCCCGATGAACGTGTGCCCGGAGTCCTGGTCGTCCGGGAAGTTCGTCAGGTACGTCTTTTCGGAGAACTTGTTCCACTCACTGGTGAAGACGCACCGGCCGCCGTGCGCTTCGTAGCCCATGCGGATCCCGCCGATGCCAGCGAACAGGTCGATAAAGGTGAATTCCGGGTTGTCCTCGGGCTTCTTGAGCCCAAGAATCTCCCGCAGGGCGGGGGCAAGCATCGTCGGCAGGGCCGTCTCGTGATGCTCCCATCGGGCGACTGTCCGGACCGACATTCCGAGCATCTCGGCCAGCTGCTTCTGGTTGTACCGGGCGCGGGCGAGGTCGAGAAGTTTATATACGCTGTTCATTTCATCCTTCACTGGGTCATCTTCAAGCCATCCTGTCACCCTTTTTACCCCGAGCGTGTCAGGCTCGCCCGCAGTCATCCGACCCACCAGTTGTGCGCTTGCGGGAACCGGTCTCAGGTACTCTCCTCCCCCGCACCGACCTATTTGATTGCGCCCGTACAACTGGCCGGATCCGCAGCCACTCGGAAGTTTGTGGGAGTAGGCGCTCTCAAGACGGGGCTCCTGCAGGCGCCTCTGCATAGTCTCAGCCGCTGCCGGCAGTCCGGCCGGGCTTGGTGGGTCACGACGGTGGATGCACTGAGGCGATTGGACTCCGGGGTTGGCACACCCTTGGCCACTCAATCCGTGCTGGTCGATTCGTAGACATCCTCCGGTGAGTCAGGCAAGCTGCTAGCGCCACCCCAAGGTCGCGCAATCCGATTGCAGCCAGCTGCTGTGGGCGCGGCGTACTGCACATCCGCGTTTTGTTCCATCGAGCTGACCTTGCGTATCTGATGCTCTCCATCCACATGCACCTTTCGCTCACCAACGGCTCGCTTTAGCCTTGACGAGACAATCCCAAGTGAGACCCATTGCTGAGACTAGACGTAGGTTTAGATTCCCGTGCAGATGCGAGAGTGCATTGCCTCGCCACCCGGCCCCCTAAGCCCTCCTGTCAAAAAATCCGTTAACCGTACGGCCAACGGTCAAGGGGTAGCTCCTTTGGAAGTAAGGAGTCCGCACCGCATCCCCCATGCGTTTTCTCGATGAAAGCTGACCATGCACTAAATCCCCCAAACACCTCCTCACCTCATTCTTCCTACATGTACTTTGCGAAACTTCCTCTGAGTTGCGATGGGGATCATCCGTCGAGCCCACCAGATGAGGTAGCATCGGACCATTATTTCTCGACTGCGAATCAAACGAAATTGAAGGGGACAATGCAACTACGGAACACAGACAGTGGGAGTAGATGGTTGAAACAGTTTTTAGGCGAAGAGAAAATTGCAGCCGGGATCTTGCTTGACTCAATACTGGTCACAACAACGGACCAAATAAAGTCCGACATCGAAGCGGCAATACAAGATATCATCTCATCCTCCGACAATATCTTCTACCTTGCACCGATCGTCTCCAAAGAAGATGTCCTCGATCACCTAGAAATTGACCGCAAGGCCAACCAGCAGCCCCGAATGTTCGATGATTACCAACCTCTTGACATGATAGGTAAAAACGCTGGATCCGAAAACTATCTCGCCCTGGTAGCACGTGACATACGAAAACGTTACGGGAAGCAAGCAATGTTCGGCGGTTCCGTCGATGAATTTAAGAAAGTGACGTCATCAAAAGAACAAATAGGGTTTATTTTTATTGTAGATAACTCAATGTCGGGATCACAAGTCGCATTTTTCATGAACTCCTTTTGGAGCAGTGAGCTAGTTTCTTCGTTGCTTGCCGGAAAGCAAACCAGTATTCAAATTCATTTGGTCTGCTGGGGGGCAACAGGTCAGGTGATAAAAATGCTCGACTCAGCGCCGGAGTATCTAAGAGTCAACCGCACAATTGTATGCGAAGTACCCACAGTAGAGACCAGCTTTCCCGCCGGTGATGCACTGGATGCAGTGATGCACATCATCCAGAAATATCCCAAAATAGTTACTCGCCCAGAGATTGGCAAGCGTGGCCTCGGCTATAAGGACACCGGGGCATTATTCTTACCCCTTGGTTCGTCCGCGCCCAATAATATGCCAGATCTTCTAATTCGAAGCGCCCCAGGCAGGAGTATAAATAAATATGCCGCTCTATTCGACGGTCGCCGCATACCACCCGACGTGAAAGCATTGAGCCCTGGCCCAAGTCCCTTACCGCTTCGAAATCCTGATTTTTATAATCAGCTACTTCGAAAACAAAAACTACTGACCGCTGCCAAAATTACGAAGGATGGGCAGTCTAAGGAGTGGGCTATGGTTTTGCTCATGGCCCTTCGCTACTCTCCTTCGGCAATTCGAGGTGAACTTGGCCTGTCATATATAGAAAGCAGGCGAGTCTTAAATACATTCAAGGAGATTGGCTGGGCAACCAATTCGTTCACCCTTACTGAATTGGGTTACATGAATCTACGGAAGTTTGGAAGCCAGGAAAACTACTCGGAATACAGAAGTGGCATAAGATTCATCCAGGCTGAAGTTGACGGAGTTCGTGGGGCCTACTACCCTAAGGCTGTGCGTGGGGTGAGTTAACCTAGCTAGATAGAGGCGCCATTGGCCCTCCATCATCATCAGCTGTACCCGCAGTTGTAGATGAGTTTCCCAGCAATGGGATTTCATCGGTGTAGACCATGGTTTGCACTTGTAGATAGTTGCATCATGCCGGCCTACTAACCAGCATCACGCATATCACAACTCACAAATCATGGACCAACGATTAATCGCTCCGGCATGAAGGGATCGATGGTAGGTGAGCATCTCACCCCACGCATACGAAGAAGCCCTGCGCGCGCAGGGCGGTAGCGAAGAGTTGCTACGGGAGATTCGAAAGGTCGATAAGGCTTGTCGCAACTCCAAGGTGACGCCCATATACACGCTCGGACATTTGGCTTTTTTGTCTGGTGTACCCTATGGGCGTTTGCGCGATATCATTTTCAACACGGAGCAACACTATCGAAGCCGGACCCTGCGTAAGAAAAGTGGCAATGGCCATCGTATAATTCGAATGCCTGACGACCAATTGAAACGGGTTCAGCGATACATCCTGAATAATTGCCTCCCAGTAGGTAGAAGTAGCGATCTTTCATACGCCTACACGACAGATATCGGGATTCTCGATGCTGCGAAAAAGCACATCGGCGGTCGCGCAGTGATAAAGCTCGACTTCTCGGACTTCTTTGGCTCTATCAGCAGTAATGCCGTGTATAAGATTTTCGTACGGCTAGGCTATCCCGAATTGCTCGCATTTGAGTTGGCCCTTCTATGTACATGTGGAGGCATCGTCACGCTTCGCAGCAGCGCGAACGATAAAATTTATCGAGTAGCGGGCCGTCGCTTCCTTGCGCAGGGCGCCCCCACTAGTGGTGCTCTTTCCAACCGCGCCCTGCAGGAGTTTGATGAAGAGTTGGAAACTCTTAAGTATTCGGGATATAGCGTCACCCGCTACGCGGACGATATAACGTTGTCCAGCATCCAGCAGTTGTCCCGAAGTGATTGTTTGACAATTATCCGCAAAGTTGATGCGCTAAGTAGCACATTCCAGTTGTCACTGAACCACAGAAAGACAAAGATTCTTCTAAACAAGAGCAGCTACAGGATTTTGGGGCTTGCGGTAAATGACGCGGGTGTTGGACTCTCCCGTCCATATAAACGAAGTTTTCAAGCTGAAGTGTATGGTATTTCGAAAGCTGGACTATCTAAGCATGCAAAGTTTAGAGGTTATTCAAGCGATATTGAGTTCATCGCGCACCTATGGGGACACGTGGCCTTCGCAAGAGGGATCGACCCCAGTTGGGGTCAGCGTATGAGAGAAGAGCTCATACGCTTGAATGTTCCATTCCTCGACGTGGTAGGCGTACTAGGCGCTGGGCAAAGATGAATTGTTGATGTTGGGACTATTATGGAACGCGAAAAATTCACCGAGTGTCTTGGACAGAAACTGGCCATGTTCCGTCGATGATCTCCCTGATTACGTTGGAAGCGTCTGATTCGAGCCGTGAGATTGCTCGCATGAAGACGTCGGCTCCTTTGGGGTGGCTGTCGAGGGAGTAGAAGTTGTTGTGGACAGATGCGTCGATCGTTGACTGCAAGATCCTTCTACCATCATCGAGTTTGAAAGAACCGATCGTGGGTCGGTTGCCTGAGGAGGCAAAGTTCCTTAGATAGAAAGTGGGCACGGTGTGATGCCGCTTGATCACCGTGGTCAGTCCCCTGTCGCCTCAGTGGCCGTGTCGACGCGTCCGTGGGCGATGTCGGTGCGAGCCTTGGCGTAGGCACCGGTGATGTAGTCCTCGAGCTTGGATCGTTCGATGCGCCACTGACCCCTGCCGCCGATCTGGATCGCCGGTAGGTCCCCTGAGGCGATGAGTGCCCGGATAGTGGTGTGTTTGGTGTTCAGCTCGTCGGCTTCCTGCTGCAGGGTGAGGAACCGCAGCGGCCTTGCCTGCTCATCGTTCTTGGGTTGGTCTGTCATGTACCCAGCATTCCAGCCACTAAAACCTGCACTGCTGATCGACCCCTTAAAAGGGTGGAGACGGAACCACACCACGTGACTCCGTCTCCAGTTTTCCCTCGTGACAAGGAAATCTAGTGAGGCCTCACTAGGGCCTGGGCGTTCTCTCACACCACCGGCAGCTTCGATGCCTGCACGGGTCTATCGGTGCTCCCACGGCAAGCGGTAGATGATGGGATACAGCCTGCTGTAAGGCAGCTCGGGGTGCGTGGCAGCCCACGCCTGCAACGCCTTGTCGTAGTCCTCCAAGGGCCCGCCCGGGTCGGGTATACGCTTGGCTTCGGCCTCCAGTGCTCGTAGTTGAAGATCGACCATGCCCACATGATTACACGCCGGTGCTGCTGGGGGCGGCAGGTCCTTCCTGCCCTGCCGCCCCGTCGCTTCCCTACTCGGCCGACTCCTCGCCCTTTCTGCCGATGCTGTCCTTCATGGCGTGGGCGGTGATGATGAATTCGACCTCGCTGAGCGTGTACCCCCACTCCTCGAGCTGGAAGAGGTAGTAGGCGGCCTGGGGGCCGGGGCGACTCCATGATTTGCGGCTGAGGTCCGCCTCGTGGGCGGCGAGCATCATGGCCAGAACTGCCTTGTCGGGGTTCGTGGTCGACTTCTCCACCAGTGCCCGGTACGCCCGGTAGTCGGGGTCGGTGACGCCTGCGAGGCTGGCGGCGAGTAGGTCCTGCTGCGGCGTCGCACGGGCGACGGAATTGCCGTAGTTGGCGAGCGTGGTGGCCGTGATCTGCGCCCATCCCTTCGGCGGAGTCTTCCGTCCCAGCAGGGTCGTCAGCCATCCCTGCCTGACCTCGGTCGCGGCGTCCCACTTTTTATTGTTCTGAATCACGGTCCGGCGCTCTTCCTTCTGAGCGTCCGTCATCGGCCCTGACTGGCCTGCCGTGGGGCTCATGCCGAGCCATTCGCGGATCGTGAAGCCGTGCTCCCGGAAGTTCCCGATTACCGGCGTCACCTGCACCTCGCCCGGCAGGTTGTGCTGATCAGCTGCGTGTCAGAGCCAGTCCTGCAAGGACGAGGTTGCAGCGAATGAGTGGAACCCGATTTGGGTTATCGATCAACTGTTGACGGCGGCGGCTTCCTAGAGATCAGCCCTCGGCTCATAAAAGTTGCGGAACCGCACCGTTCCCGAGGTTCCAGACGTAGACTGTACCTTTGGGAACCACGGGAAGAAGTGATATGCATGGCCAACCGAGCCGCTGCGCGGACACTGCGCCGAACAGCAAAGCGCACCAGTTCGCCAGAGACCAACCAACCCCCACCCCGCCCCCGCTCAGAGCCTGAGGGACCGACGGCATCATCCGTTGTCAAAGTATTCGGGCTCGCAGCATTCGGTATCGAGCCCGCTACGGGGCAGTCGATCAGCAACCCCGACGAATGGGTCGCCTTCGACCCCTTTGAGGCCCAGCTGCCGCCTGCTGACCGGCCACCCCGGCGCCAAGTCGTTGACGACACTGAGGGGAACTTCTACGTGCAGTGCCAAGTCCTCAGCGGTAGCCGAATCCCGCTTGGTGAGCACTGGCCCTCCGCCATCCTGAATCTCCCCATCTCTGCATTGTTCGTCGGCGACAAAGACGCCCGCCTTTCCTCACGGCATTGGGGCGAGATGCTCCACCCCCCGGCCATGGCTGCGCTCAGGGACCACTCCGAACAGTTCATCGCCATCACGCATGACGCCTTCCAAGCCTCCCACTCCACATGGGTCGGTCACCTAGGCGAAAGCACCCTCAAGGCACTCCTCCGTGCGCACAAGGACGTACCCGAGCAGGTGCAGCAGCGCTTGGCAACGGTCCTCGTTGGGGAGGAAGCGGTGAGGTCCACCCTCGCTGCACTGGACATTCCCCCGTCCCCTCAGGCGCTCAAGGGAATCCTCGCTACCGAGCAGATCCTGCGCGACATCGATACCGAGTTCAGGCTCATGCCGGGCGTCGTCGTAGCCGACGTTATGGGCTCAAGAGCTGCGGCGAAGAACCGCAGTGGCTTCGCGGCCGACAAGCTCAAGGCCGGGAAGATTATCGGGTTCAAGCGGTCCGAGGCGCTCGTCTACCCCGGCTTCCAGTTCACCCCCGAGGGTGCAGTGCACCCGGTCATTTCCCGGCTCGTGAAGGTCATTCGCGGGTGCGGCAAGACCGACCAAGACCTCACGTTCTGGCTTTGCAGCCCCAGCGGTTACTTCGACGGCGAGCGGCCCGTCGATCACTTGGAGGACGCGGACCGTGTTGTCGAGGCGGCTGAGGGGCACTACGGGGCTCAGTGGTGACCCTCGGGCCCACTGGCCACCCCTTCGACCCACTGCCCTGGTCGCTGGAGGAGGGCACGCAGCTGTATCGGGTGTACAAGCCTGCGCCTAACAGGCATGCCAATACGTTCAACCCTGGCGGTGGGCCGGGGACGCGGTTTGCGTTCTTCGGCGACCCGAAGGTGCCGGTCCTGTACGCCGGGCACACGGAGGAGTCCGCCGTGGCTGAGTCGCTACTGCATGATGTACCGAAGGAGGGCGGGCGGCTCTCCCGTGGCGACTATGCGGACAGAGCAATGGCGCGGCTGACGGTGCGCCGGGAGCTGCGGCTGGTGCGTTACATGGGGTTGGGCTTTCGCCGCCTACGGGCGTCGGCCGATGAGATCACCACCACGGAGGCGTCGAAGTACCCGCAGACGCGCATGTGGGGCCAGGCGGCGCATGCTGCGGGGTTCGACGGCATCGTGTGGATGAGTCGGCAGCTCAACGAGGCGCAGGCCTTCGTCTTCTTCGGCGATGACGGACGGGTGGCTTCGGAGGATCTGGAGCCGGACCCGTCGTTCGCTCGATCGTTCGCGGTCCCTGATGACGTGGACTGGCTGACGGACATGTGCGAGCCGTTGTGGGTGGACGTTCTGCGCTGAGGTGGCACCCGTGGTTGACGACTTCCCAGCGCGGACGTGCAAGCTGCGGTCGTCGGGCCTGTCCGATAAACGGTGTGTGGGGTCCGGCGTTTCATCAGTAAGTGGTTGTCTCGAACCGGCCCGCGAAGGTAATCGCGAACGCGTTCAGGGCAGGCTGCCACCTGATCACCCAGCGTGCTCTGCCGCCGCCTGTGGGGTCAAGGGAACGGGTCACGAGATACAGGCATTTGAGCGCCGCGGCCTCGTTGGGGAAGTGGCCGCGTGCTCTGACCGCGCGGCGGTAGCGGGCGTTGATCGATTCGATCGCGTTCGTCGTGCAGATGACCCGGCGGATCTCCACGTCGTACTCCATGAAAGGCACGAACTCCGCCCACGCGGACTCCCAGAGCGTCACGATCGCCGGATACCGCTGGCCCCACTCCGCGGCGAACTCCTGAAACCGGTCCTTCGCGGCGGCTTCAGACGGGGCCGTATGGACGGGCTTGAGGGCTTTGACGATCCCATCGCGGTGCTGCCGACCGGCATAGCGGAAGCTGTTGCGGATCAGGTGCACGACGCACTGCTGCACCACCGTCCGCTCCCACGTCGTGTTGATCGCCTCAGGTAGCCCTTTCAGACCATCACACACGGCGATAAGCACATCCCCAACACCCCGGTTCTTCAGCTCGGAAAAGACCTGCAGCCAGAACCTCGCTACTTCACCCCCATCGCCGGCCCAGATCCCGAGGATGTCGCGTTCCCCGTTCACGGTGACGCCCATAACGACGTAGAACGAGGTGTTGCGCACCTGCCCGTCGCGGACCTTCACGACGATCGCGCCGACGAAAAGAACGGGGTAGAGCGGGTCCAAGGGCCGCGAGGACCACTCGGCCAGCTCACCGGCAACCTTCTCCGTGATCCGACTGATGGTGTCCTTGGAGACCCTGGCACCGTAGACCTCCTCGAAGTGCGCTGCGATCTCCCCGGTCGTCAGCCCACGGGCCGAGAGCGAGAGCACGATCTCGTCGATGCCGTCCAGGCGTCGCTTCCGCTTGGGCACGATCACCGGCTCGAATGACCCGTCCCGATCCCGTGGCACCTCGATCTCGACCGGGCCGATCTCGGTCAGCACCGTCTTCGGCCGCGTGCCGTTGCGCATGTTCTCCGCGATCGGTGTTTGCCCGTGCTCATGCCCGAGATGCTCGGTCAGTTCCGCTTCCAGGGCGGTTTCCAGCACGTTCTTCGTGAGCTGGTTCAGCAGCCCGCCCGGCCCGACGACGCTTACACCCTGCTCCTTGGCCTGCGCGAGCAGCCGCTCGGCGAGGTCCTTCTGATCGATGATCTCTCCTGTCACAGGATCGATCATCGCCTCTGCTGCTTCGGTCGTGAAGTCGTTCACGGCCATTTCCCCTCGGATCAGGCCGGGCCCTCACACACCGTTTTTCTTACAGTCCCTCCTGGGACTACTGCTCATCGTTCCACCCTTGATCCGGCTCAATGAAGGTCGTTGGACTGGCATCGACTGAGTATTCGTCATCGGTGGTGTTGCTATTGCACCCACGTGGCTCGTCTTCATGGTCCTCGGCATACAACGCCGGCGACGGAAGCGAGTAGAACTTGCACGATCCGAGTGAGCTGCCACCTCACGCATATTGACACTTATAGGAGCGTCCTAGGTGCGGGACAAGCAGCGAAGCGGGGAAGCTTGTGCCGTGCCCCTGACGCTCCTATAAGTGTCAACAGCATTAGGGGAGGCTGTGGTCAGAGTCCGCTGGTGCCCTACGGATGCGGTTTGACCTCGGCGTTGAACCGC